>NZ_JBEYUV010000006.1:0-183402 GCF_040643685.1 Nocardioides sp. NPDC047086 | reverse complement strand
GCGCCGGCGGCGATCATGGCCTCGGCCTGCTCCAGTTGACCGGCTCGCTCGCTTCGCTTCGCGAGACACCGGTCAAGATGCGCCGACTCGGCAGGGCTATTACGCCGGGGCCCAGCAGATCCCGTAGGACTGCCCGCCCTGCCACTGCTCGGCGCTGGGGAACTCCCACGACCACTCGTACTTGAGCGGGTCGTCGGCGACCTCGGCGGCAGCGGCCTTGCAGTCCTCGGCGCCGGCGCTGTTGACCTTCGCCTCGCCGGGGTACTTCCCGGAGCCGAGGTCGATGACCGACAGCGCGCGCCAGGTGTGCTTGAGGGAGCAGGGGACGCGCTTGAAGGACTCGGACTTCGGCGAGGCGGTGCCGCACATCCGGAACGGCTCGGCGGTCTCGGAGTCGCCCAGGACGCCCTTCATGTTGCCCTTGAGGGTCATCAGGGCCTTGGGGCCGGCGATGCCGATCACGTCACAGCGGAACCAGTTGGCGCCGGCCTCGGACTCCTTGATCGTCGGCGTGAACCAGACCGGGCGCAGCATCGAGAGCCGCAGGTCGTCGGCGTCGCCACCGAGATACTTGGTGACCTTGTTGGGACACGCCTCGGCGACCTGGGCCGCAACCTGCTCCGAGTCGACCGCGACGAGGTGGCCGTCGACGACGTTCTTCAGCCGGCCCACGGCGTACGTCTGGGTGGTGTGCTTGCCCTTGCAGGTGACCGCGGTGCCGCCGGCGGTCGGGGCCAGCGCCTCCTCGTAGGTGAGGTTGTAGCAGGCCCCCTCCTTCGGGGACGGCGCGGCCGAGGCGGAGGCGGACGGAGGCGCCGCCGAGGGCGACGGGGCCGACTTCGGTTCGCCTCCTCCACCGCAGCCGGCGAGAGCCATCGCCCCCACGACGACGAGGGCCCCCCACAACGGCGCCGACTGCTTCGGGCTCCGCTTCAGCGTGTCTCGCATGCTCACTCCTCGGTCACCGCCCAGCAGACCGCCCAGCGGTTGCCGGCGTTCCACTCCTTCTCTCCGAACCATGTGTACCCGTAGTCGAAGCTTTCCGGGTAACCCAGCCAGGCCTGGACCGAGCCCTTGCAGTACTGCGAGGCCTTCTTCTTGGACTCCGCGACACCGAGGAACTTGGTCTTCGCCTCACCCAGCTTGATGGTCGTCACCGCGCGCATCTGGTGCGGCTCGGAGCAGGGCACCTTCGCGGAGGCGACGGTCTTGCCCTCGGCGCACACCATCCACCGGTCCTCGACGTCCTCGACCTTCTTGACCTTGAGCAGGTTGCGCGTGGTGGTCGGCAGGTCGACGTACTCGGCGCCCTGCTGGCCACCGCCGACCACGTCGCAGCGGATCCAGCGCGCGCCCTCGTCCCAGGCCTTCTCCGACGGGCCGAAGTAGACGTGGGAGAGCATCGAGCGCATCAGCAGGGACTGGTCGGAGCCGACGTACTTCTCCAGCAGCTTGCGGCACTGGCTGAAAGCCCACTCGTTGACCTTCTCGTCGCCGTACTCGGCGTCCTTGAACTCGTCCGGGAGCGGTCCGGCGCCGAAGGTCTCGGCGTTGTGCGGCTCGTCGCAGGCGACGTACTTGTCGAAGTTGTAGGCCTCGGCGACGTCCTCGTGGGTGAGGTTGCGGCACTTGCCGACCTCTGGCAGCGCGGTCGAGTCCACCTGCTTCGGGTCCTCGCCCTCGGCAGCCGCCCGTTCACCGCCGCACCCGCTGAGCGCGAGGGCGGCGAGTACCACGATCACGAGGGACAACGACGTCGTACGTCCAGGGGTATGGCCGATCACGGTGGTCGACTCTACTTGCGAATCCATGAGCGGGCCGAAAGGACAGATCAGTCGAGGACAGCGGCCAGCGTGGCTCCCAGTTCGTACGCCGCCTCGACGTGGGCGTCCTCGACGTCTCCCAGGACGTCGAGGATGTCGTAGGCCTGGGCCCACCCGAGCGCGCCGACGATGGACTGCACCGAGCGGATCGCGCCGGTGGTGTCGTAGCGGCCGTGGACGTAGAGGCCGTAGGGCCGTTTCGCGGTTTCTCCGGCGGACTCACCGGCTGCCCCGGACGGGTCGAGCGCGCCACCGACGGCCAGGAAGGTCGAGTCGAAGAAGTGCTTCAGGGCGCCCGACATGTAGCCGAAGTTGGCGCTCGTGCCGAGGACGTAGCCGTCGGCGGCCAGGACGTCGTCGGCGCTCGCCTCCAGCGCGGGGCGTACGACGACCTCGACGCCCTCGATCTCGGGGTCGTTGGCGCCGGAGACCACCGCATCGGTCAGCCGTTGCAGCGACCGGGTGGGGGAGTGGTGGACGACGAGCAGCCGAGGCATCAGTTGTCAGCGGCCAGACGGCGACCGGTGACCTCTTTGGGGCGCAGCCGTACCCACAACGGCCGGGGGCCGGCCGGCCAGGGGTGGAGGTTCTTGACGAGGTCGGGGATCTGGTCCTCGCGGTAGAGGATCTCCGCGCGTCCCTTGAACAGCGCCGACCAGCCGACATGGGTGTCGGGGTCGAGGTCGTCGACCAGCAGCGCGACGGCGCTCTCGTCGATCTGCTCGGCCATCGAGGAGTGGGCCGAGGTGCGGATCCAGAGCGCTTCCTCGTGCACGACATGGTTGACCGGTAGCACCACCGGGCCGCGCGGGCCGGTCCAGCCGATCCGGGAGACCTGGGTGTCCGCCGCGAGCCGCCAGGACTCCTCGACCGTCAGCTCTTCGAGTTGGGCCACGCCCGTTCCTCCCCTTCGCCATCTTTCCGCGTCACAGCACTTGGCTGTCTCAGTGTTTGAGGATCAATCGCCTGCGCCGCCAGTCTGCCAGTTCTGTTCTGTTATTGTTACCGAGTCATGATGCGCAGCCTCCTCCTTAGCTGCCGCAGCGGGGTCTGAGAAGCCGGACTCCCTCGCTGCGGAGGTTAGACGTGCGCCGGCACTCGCTCCCACCTGATGAGGAATCCGCATGACCAACCTGAGCAACTCCAGCAACCAGCAGAAGCCGTCGGGGATGCCGCACCAGCGCTACCGCGCGTTCGTTCCCGTCGACGTACCGGACCGCACCTGGCCTTCCAAGAAGATCACCAAGGCTCCGCGCTGGCTCTCCACCGACCTGCGTGACGGCAACCAGGCCCTGATCGACCCGATGACGCCGGCCCGCAAGCTGCGGATGTTCGAGCTGCTGGTCGCGATGGGCTACAAGGAGATCGAGGTCGGCTTCCCGTCGGCCTCCCAGACCGACTTCGACTTCGTGCGCAAGCTGGTCGAGGAGGACCGGATCCCCGACGACGTACAGATCTCGGTTCTGACCCAGGCCCGCGAGGACCTCATCTCGCGCACTGCCGAGTCGATCGCTGGCGCCCCGCGCGCCACGATCCACCTCTACAACGCCACCGCCGAGCTGTTCCGCCGGGTCGTGTTCAACGTGACCCCGGAGGAGTGCATCGGGATCGCGGTGCGCGGCACCGAGATGGTGATGAAGTACGCCGAGGAGCACGTCCCCGAACTGGTCGGCACCGAGGACTTCGGCTACCAGTACAGCCCGGAGATCTTCACCCAGACCGACACCGACTACGCCCTCGAGGTCTGCGAGCGGGTCTCGGACGTGTGGCAGCCGGAGGCCGGCCGGGAGATCATCCTCAACCTGCCCGCCACCGTGGAGATGTCCACGCCCAACACCTACGCCGACCAGATCGAGTACTTCGGCCGCGGGCTGACCCGCCGCGAGCACTCGGCCATCAGCCTGCACCCGCACAACGACCGCGGCACCGCGGTGGCCGCCACCGAGCTCGGCCTGATGGCCGGCGCCGACCGCGTCGAGGGCTGCCTGTTCGGCCACGGTGAGCGCACCGGCAACGTCGACCTGGTCACCCTGGGCATGAACCTCTTCTCCCAGGGCATCGACCCGCAGATCGACTTCACCATCGGCGGCGGCATCGACGAGATCCGCCGCACCGTCGAGTACGTCACCAACATCAACGTCCACCCGCGCCACCCCTACGCGGGCGACCTGGTCTACACCGCCTTCTCCGGCTCCCACCAGGACGCCATCAAGAAGGGTCTGGAGGACCTCGACCGGATCGCCGCCGACGCCGGAGTGCCGACCAGCGAGATCCCGTGGGAGGCGCCCTACCTGCCCATCGACCCCAAGGACGTCGGCCGCACCTACGAGGCCGTCATCCGGGTCAACAGCCAGTCCGGCAAGGGCGGCGTCGCCTACCTGCTCAAGACCGAGCACTCCCTGGACCTGCCGCGTCGCGCGCAGATCGAGTTCTCGCGTGTCGTCCAGCAGCACACCGACACCGAGGGTGGCGAGGTCAGCCCCGAGGAGATCTGGTCGATCTTCTCGACGGAGTACCTCGAGCGCGAGGAGCCGTACGCCCTGGAGAGCTGGTCCTCGGTGACCCACGCCGAGGGTGGCGACGAGCAGATCGTCGACCTCCGCGTCCGTGGTGAGCAGCGCACCTACAGGGGCGTCGGCAACGGTCCGGTCGCCGCATTCGTCGACGCGCTGAAGGAGGCCGGCGCCGAGATCCGGGTCCTCGACTACGCCGAGCACGCTCTCTCCTCCGGTGGCGACGCCGCCGCGGCTGCGTACGTCGAGTGTGAGATCGCCGGCGAGATCGTGTGGGGCATCGGCATCCACGAGAACATCGTCACCGCCTCCCTGCGGGCTGTCGTCTGCGCGGCCAACCGCGCCCAGGCGGTCACCATCCCGCGCGGCTGATCGCTCGGCGCCGCTGCGGGGTCACCCTCGCGGCGGCGCCCCCGCGCAGCCCGATCGCCAGGCCCAGCGCGACCACCGCTGTGCCCAGCCACACCATCGGTCCGGGAACGACGCCGTGGAGAGGTACGCCGAGGGCGGCCGCGGACACGGGTACCACCCCGGTCAGCAGCCCGGCACGCCCGGAGCCGAGGCGCCTGACCGCGGTGAACCAGAGCAGGAACGCGAGCGTGGTGACGACCGCGGCCAGGTGGAGCGCGGCGAGGAGGTCGACGGTGTCGAGGGTGGTGACGGCGGCCGGTCCCTCGGTCGTGACACCGATGACGGCCATCCCGGCGGTGGCCATCCACACCGAGTGGAACGAGACACCGAAGGCGCCCAGGCGCGCGAGGACGGGCACCGCCAGGAGCGTGAAGCCCGCCTCGCAGACGAGCACCAGGAGCGCGTAGCCCACCCCGGCCGCATCGGTCCTCCCGAAGCCCTCGACCACCACAGCGCCCGCGGTCACGACCGTGGCCCCGAGGATCACCGTGAGAGCCGGGAGGGTGCGGGTGGCGACCGCCGGGACGATCGCCAGCAGCATCGGGACCGCGGCGACGGCGACCCCGATCACCGCCGGTTCGGCGTGGGCGACACCGCGGACGACGCCGACGTTGAAGAGCACCAGGCCGGCGGTCGCCACTCCGGCCAGCCAGAGCCACTCGCGACCGCGCGGTCGCGGCACCCGCCAGCCGGTGACGCGTGCGACCGCCAGCAGGAGCAGGGCGGCGAGGGCGTACCGGACGGTCTGCAGGGTGAACAGCGGGGCGTCGGTGATCGCGGCGGAGACGGCGACGCTGCTGCCGACGCAGGCCATCCCGGCCGCGGCGAAGACGATGCCGAGCAGGGTGCCGCGATGGGGCGACGCTCCGGCGGTGGTGTCGGTGGTGGTCGCGGGTGCGGGGAGGGCTTCGGCGGTCATGTCTACGAGGTTCGGTCCGAACTTGGTCTGGCAGACAGATCCAAACCAGGCGTGGAAGAGTGGACCAAGTGACCGGCGCCGACTTCCTCCAGCTCGACCCGGTCGGCGTGCCGGCCGGCGGGCTGGCGACCTGGCTCACCGGTGCGCTGCGCGACGCGGTCGCCGACGGCCGGCTCGCGGTCGGGGCCCGGGTGCCGGCATCGCGCACCCTCGCGACCCAGCTCGGGGTCTCGCGCGGGGTGGTGGTCGAGGCGTACCAGCGGCTCACCGACGAGGGGCTGCTCTCGGCGCGCAGCGGCGGCGGCACCCGGGTCAGCGCGGTGCCCGGAGCCGTACGCCGCCTCGGTGCCGCCACCCGGCTGCCGACTCCCGATCTGGACCTCTCCCCGGGAGTGCCGGACCTCTCGGCGTTCCCGCGGGCATCTTGGGCCAAGGCGTCGCGGGAGGCGCTCGCCGAGATCGGCAGCGCCGACCTCGGCTACGGCGACCCGCGCGGTGTGCCGGCGCTCCGGGAGGCGCTCGCGGTCTGGCTGGGCCGCACCCGCGGTCTCACGGTCTCGCCCGACGAGATCCTGGTGGTCAACGGCGTCGCCCAGGGGCTCGTGCTCCTGGCGCGCTGGCTGGAGGAGCGCGGCAGGACCACCGTCGGCTTCGAGGAGCCCGGGTCCTATGGCGGGCGCGTTCATCTGCAGCGGTGGGGGATGACGACGGTCCCGGTGCCGGTGGACGGCGACGGTCTGGATGTCGCCGCGCTGGACGCCAGCGGTGTCGACGCCGTCGTGGTCACCCCCGCCCACCAGTTCCCGACCGGGGTCGTGCTCTCGCCGCAGCGGCGCCGGGAGCTGGTCGAGTGGGTCCGGGCGGTGCCGCACCGGCTGGTGATCGAGGACGACTACGACGCCGAGCACCGCTACGACCGGTCGCCGGTCGCGGCCGTGAAGGTGCTCGCACCCGACCGGGTCGTCCATCTCGGCAGCGTCTCCAAGACGCTCGCGCCCGCGATGCGGATCGGTTGGCTGGTTGCCCCGTCCGGCATGCAGGAGGAGCTGGTGGAGGCTCGCTACTGGCTCGACCTCGCCAGCCCGGCGTTACCCCAGGTCACCCTGGCGCGGATGCTCACCTCGGGTGCCTTCGAGCGACACCTGAGACTGGTCCGGCACCGGCACAAGGCTAGGCGCGACGCCCTGCTCGAGGCGCTCGCCGAGCATCTGCCGGCCGTCCGGGTCCGCGGCGTCGCGGCCGGACTGCACGTGCTGGCGACGCTTCCCGACGGAGTCGACGACACCGCTGTCGCCACGGCCGCGCTCGAGGCGGGCATCGCCGTCCACCCGCTGAGCCGGCACCGCGAGGGTGAGGGTCCGCCGGGTCTGGTGATCGGCTACGCGGCCACGACCCCGGGCCGTCTCCGCGAGGCGGTCCGGCGGCTGGCGCCGCTGATCTCCTAGGAGACTCCTAGGACTCGACGTCGTACTTCGCGCAGAGGCCCAGGCGGCTGCCGGCCATCCAGGCGGTCTTGAACGGCGGCTTGAACATCGTCGCCTCGGCAGGACAGCCGCCCAGCCCCTGGATGTTGGTCTCGCTCTGCTCGGGGTAGGTGTCGCCGGTCATCTCGAAGGTGTCGACGACGATGTAGTCGTGGGTGGTCCCGCAGCGGACCACCTTGTCGATCTTGCTGTCGACGCACGCCCGCAGGTCGGCCGGGAACGGGTCGGGGACCGGGTCCTCGGGCAGGTCGATCATCGGGGCGCCCTGGACCGTCACCCCGACATCGCACCGGACGTAGCGGTCGCCGTCGTTCCACGTGGCCTCCGAGGGCCAGTACCAGCTCACGATGTAGGCGGTGCGGGCCAGCGTGTCGGGATGCAGCCCGAGACCGGTCTCCAGACGGGTGAAGCAGGCGGCGCCGGCGGCCTCGTTGTCGTTGTAGGTCTTCACGTCGGTGGCGACGTGGAAGGTGTAGAGCGTGTGCGGCTCGGCGCAGTCGACCGGCTCCGTCTCGTCGACGAACTCGGTGGCCGCGGCGTAGTCGAGATCGCGGCACTCGCCAGCCTCGGGTACGCGGCTCCCGCCGTTGGCCACGACGAAGATCAGCCCGCCGATCAGCCCGATGGCCACGATCGCGGCCAGGCCACCGACCAGGAGCCCGGGGCGCTTCCGCTTCGGCGGGTGCTGGGGCGCGATGCTGGTCGGCACCGTCGTGGGCTGATCGAACGGCGATCCGGTCGGCGGTCCGCTCGGTGGTGGGCCGCTGGGCGGGCTGACGGGCGGCACGTGGGACGCCGACTTCTGCCACGGGGACGTCGAGGATGTCGAGCTGGGCGGCGGAGGCTGGGGCACGGAACGAGGCTGTGGCCCAGGGGTGGCCCGGGTGCCCGTGACCGCGCCGCGGAGACCGTCGGCGAACGAGCGCGCATCCGGCCAGCGGTCCTCGGCCCGAGGCTCCAGCGCACGGGCGATGGCCTGGCTGATCGGGGCCGGGAGGGGACGTACCGAACCTGCCTCGGGCACGCGGGAGGTGAGTCCGAGAGCGGGGGCGGGGGAGCGGCCGGCGAGCAGGGCCCAGGCGACCGCGCCGAGGGCCCGTACGTCGGCGCGGTGATCGATCGGCAGCGATGGGTCGAGCTGCTCGGGCGCCATGTAGGACGGGGTGCCGATGTCGCGGGTGACCTCGTTGAGCGAGTCGAGCGAGCGGGCCACGCCGAGGTCGGCGATCATCACCCGGCGAGCGCCGGCGGTGCCGCCGGAGGTCTCGGAGGTGAGCAGCAGGTTGGCGGGCTTGATGTCGCGGTGGATCACCCCGCGTGCCTTCAGCGCCATGAGTCCGTCGGCTGCCTGCGCGACGATGTCGGCGACCTCGTGCACGTCCAGACCGCCGGGGGAGCCCTTGAGCAGGTCGGCGACCGAGCCGCCGTCGGCGTACGACATCACGAAGAACGGGATGCCGGTCGAGGTCTGTCCGATGTCGTAGACCCGTACGACATGGGGTGAGTCGACCGAGCGGAGCAGCCGCGCCTCCTGGAGGAAGCGCTTGTGGATCTCCGGGTTCGAGACCCAGCCGGGGGAGAGTGCCTTGACCGCGACGTGGGAGTCGAGATCGGGGTCGTAGTAGAGCCATACGGAGGCGAACGCACCGGCGCCGATGTGGCGGATCTGCTGCAGCCGCCCGAGGTTGGTCGGGAAGGTCGCGCTCATCGCTCCCGTCCCCGAGAGCCGTGCCGGTCAGTCATGCCCGAATCATGCCCTGAAACCGACGCCGGGGGCTGTGGTGACACCTGGTTCGACCGGTTTCGCAAAGAAATCGAGACCTATTTCCCGAACCGCTCCTGATCCAGCTTGACCGCGGCGTGATCGTCGGAGTCGATGTTCTCCCGCAGCTCCTTGGCGGACTCGCGGATGGCGTCGGAGATGATCTCGTGGACCCGAGGGTCGGCCAGGCCCTGGTCGACCAGGCGCAGCACGGTGTCGGCCACGAGCCGGACGACGTCGTCGTGGAAGGGGAGGTACCTCAGCTTCCCGGCCGCCTGGTCCTGACGGATGAGGTCGATGATGAGAGTGTCGATGTCGGCGCGGTTCTCCTCGATCGCGCTGGAGATGTGCCGGGTGTAGTTGCCGGTCTGGATCACCGCGATCACCTCGTCGAGCACTGCGACCGTGATCGGCTTGCGGATCGCGTCGACGATCGATCCGGAGAACCTTCCCACCACGTACGCCGAGACCCGGTCGCCGAAGGCACGGTCGGCGGCGCGCATCAGCCGCATGAAGATGACGACCACCCGCAGCAGCCGGAAGGCGCGGAAGGCCGGGTCCGAGAGCGGGATCATGCCGAGGATCTCGTACCAGTAGAGCGCCAGGAACTTCCAGCCCAGGCCGGACCTGCTCCACCGGAAGCAGAACTCGACGAAGAAGATCCCGCAGATCACGTAGTCGGCGATGATCACCCGGCGTTCCCAGGGCTGGGGCACATCCCAGAAGGTGATCCAGACCAGCAGCGCGACCGAGATGATCGCGAGCACCAGCATCAGCCAGTCGACCACCGTGACCGGCGGCGTCCGCACGGCACCCGGCTGGCGGTCGTCATGGCTGCGGTCGACGTCCCGGTCCGTGCCCGTAGTGCTCATGGTCGGCACGATAGGAGACGTATCCACCAAAGGCGACGACCCACACGCCTCGTTGCCGTCATGTGGGCCATCAGTCGGTCTGTCGCTGCCGTGGTTGTCGGCGGCGCACGGCAGAATGGTGTCGTGCCCCTCTACCGCGACGAGGCCATCGTGCTTCGCACCCACAAGCTCGGTGAGGCCGACCGGATCATCACCATGCTCACCCGCCACCATGGACGGGTGCGTGCGGTGGCGAAGGGCGTGCGGCGTACGACCTCACGATGGGGTTCGCGGCTGGAGCCGTTCACCCACGTCGACCTGCAGTTCGCCGAGGGGCGCAACCTCGACACGATCACCCAGGCCGAGACGCTCACCCTGTTCCACGCCGGGATCGGGCTCGACTACGACCGCTACACCGCCGGCACCGCGATGCTCGAGACCGCCGATCGGCTGGTCCACGAGGAGGGCGAGCCGGCGCCGCAGCAGTACCTGCTGCTCGTCGGCGGGCTGCGGGTGCTCGCCCAGGGCGACCGGCTGCCCCGCCACGTGCTCGACTCCTACCTGCTCCGCTCGCTGGCCGTCGCCGGCTACGCGCCGAGCTTCGAGGCGTGCGCGCGCTGCGGGCTGGAGGGGCCGCACCGGTGGTTCAACGTGTCCATGGGCGGTGCGCTGTGCACGACCTGCCGGGTGCCGGGCTCGGCGACGCCCTCGCCGGAGACGCTCAGCCACCTCGGTGCGCTGCTCTCAGGTGACTGGGATACGGTCGGCGGCGCCGAGGACCGGACCAGCAGGCAGGCGAGCGGGTTGGTCGCTGCGTACCTCTCCTGGCATCTGGACCGCAACCTGCGCTCGCTCGAATACGTCGAGAGCTGAGGACCGATGGCCCACTCCCACGGCCACTCCCACGGTGGGCACGACGCCGAGGTGGAGGTCGAGGCGCTGCCGCGGTTGGTGCTGACCGTCTCGCTGGTGCTCGTCGCCGTCCTCACCGTCGTCGGGGTCGCGGTCTGGTGGCCCGACAGCGCCGCTGTCGACAAGCTCCAGGGATCGCAGGAGTTCATCGCCGACGGCGTCGTCTTCGAGACCGCCGAGATCACTTCGGTCGCTGAGCCGTGCAGTGCCGAGGGCACGCCCAAGGGCTGCAACAAGGCGTCGGCGAAGCTCACCAGCGGACCCGACACCGGCACCGAGGTCGCGGTCGAGATCTCGACACCGATGGCCCGCTCCGGGCTGGAGACCGGTGACGAGGTCGAGCTGTCCCGCACCGAGAGGGAGGGGGAGGCGACGTACGCCTTCTTCGACGTCAAGCGGGGGCCGCCGCTGCTCCTGCTGGTCGGCCTCTTCGTCGTGTGTGTCGTCGCCGTCGCGCGCATGCGCGGTCTGATGGCGGTGCTCGGCCTGGGGTTCGCGGGGGCGGTGGTGTGGCTGTTCCTGCTGCCCGCGCTGCTCTCCGGGGAGCCCGCGGCGTGGGCCGCGCTGGTCTCCTCGGTGCTGATCCTCTACGTGGTGCTCTACACCACCCACGGGTTCTCGGTGCGTACGTCGGTGGCGCTGGCCGGCACCCTGGCCGGGGTCGCGGTGACCGCGCTGATCGGCACCTTCGCGATCGGCGCGAGCCGGCTCAGCGGCCTGGGCTCGGAGAGCGGCCAGACGCTCTCCTCGCTCGATGCCGCGCTCGACCTGCAGAGCCTGCTGGTCGCCGCGGTGATCATCGCCGGCCTCGGTGCGCTCAACGACGTCACCATCACCCAGGCCTCCGCGGTGTGGGAGCTGCGCGCCGCCGGTCCGAACACGTCACGCTGGGACGTCTTCCGCGGCGCGATGCGGATCGGCCGCGACCACGTCGCCTCGACGATCTACACGATCGTGTTCGCCTACGTCGGCAGCGCGCTGACCCTGCTGCTGGTGATCCAGCTCTACGACCGCACCTTCTTCTCGCTGCTGACCACCGAGCAGATGGCCGGCGAGATCGTCGCCACGATGGCCGCGGGCATCGGGGTGGTGCTGGCGATGCCGATCACCACGATCATCGGCGCGCTGACCGTCCCCGGCCCGGCCGTCGACCCCGCGGAGATGGAGTACGACGCGCCCCGACGCCCGATGGTCCCTTCCAGGCCGCGGCCCCCCGGGCCGCAGCCGCCTCCTGGGTATCGCCCGACTAGGGTTGGACCTCGTGAGCAAGCCGGTCCGTACCCCAACACCCCACCCGTCCGGGGCTACCCCGCCCCCGGTCCCCAAGGACCTCGTCCCGCGCCACGTGGCGATCATCATGGACGGCAACGGCCGATGGGCCAAGGAGCGTGGCCTCCCCCGGACCAAGGGCCACGAAGAGGGTGAGTCCTCGCTCTTCGACGTCGTCGAGGGGGCCATCGAGATCGGCGTGAAGGCCATCTCGGCCTACGCGTTCTCCACCGAGAACTGGTCGCGCTCGCCCGACGAGGTGAAGTTCCTGATGGGCTTCAACCGCGACGTCATCCGCCGTCGCCGCGACGAGATGAACGAGCTCGGGGTCCGGGTGCGGTGGGCCGGTCGCGCGCCGCGCCTGTGGAAGTCCGTCATCAACGAGCTCAAGATCGCCGAGGAGATGACGAAGGACAACACCGTCTGCACGCTGACGATGTGCGTCAACTACGGCGGTCGCGCCGAGCTCACCGACGCCGTGCGCCGGATGGGGGAGGACGTACGCGCCGGGAAGCTGCGTCCGGAGAAGATCACCGAGAAGACCTTCGAGCGCTACCTCTACGTCCCCGACCTCCCCGACGCCGACCTCATCTGGCGCACCTCCGGCGAGCAGCGGCTGTCCAACTACATGCTCTGGCAGGCCGCGTACTCCGAGTTCGTCTTCACCGACGTGCTGTGGCCCGATGTCGACCGTCGGCACCTGTGGCACGCCGTCGAGACGTACGCCTCCCGGGACCGCCGCTACGGCGGTGCCCTCCCGAACCCGATGTAGTCGCTGGTCGACACCGCTCGCTGGCGCTCGCGGGCTCGACCAGCGGCGGGTCAGCGGCAGTCGGTGCAGGTGCCGAAGATCTCCAGGGTGTGGGAGACGTCGGTGAAGCCGTTCTCCTCGGCCATGGTCTTGGTCCAGCGTTCGACGGCGGGGCCCTCGACCTCGACGGTGCGGCCACACTGGCGGCAGACCAGGTGATGGTGGTGGGTGTCGGAGCAGCGGCGGTAGATCGTCTCACCGTCCTCGGACCGCATCGCGTCGACCGCGCCGGCCTCGGCCAGTGCGGTCAGGGTGCGGTAGACGGTGGCCAGGCCGACGGCGCCGTCGAGACGGGAGTGGATCTCCTGGGCGGAGTGGAAGCCGTCGTACGTCCGTAGCGCCTCGGCCACGGCGAGCCGCTGCTTGGTGGGTCGCAGCGCGTTGGGCGGTTCAGTCGCCAAGGGCTCAGTGCTCGTCATAGTGCTCTCCCTCCGCGCCGACGTGTGCGGCGTGCCGGTGGCCGTCGTGGATGTAGTCGACGTGGTCGCCGTGCTCGACCGCGACGTGGCCGCACTTCTCGCCGTGGTGGTGCGGGTGTGCCTCGTCGACCGGCTTCTCCTCGGGCGAGGTCTCCGGGAACGGGGCCACCAGGGCGCGCCGGCGGCGCAGCCAGGCACCGAGCGGCCAGACCAGGAAGAACCCGGCCAGAGCGACCAGCACGATGCTGGGACCGGGCTGGACGTTGGCGCCGGTGCGGGAGAGTGCGGCGGCCAGCACCAGCCCGCCGACCGAGGCGATCAGCCCGGCGCCCATCGCGCCGAGCAGCGTCATTCGGAACGACCGGGTCAGCTGCTGCACGATCGCGACCGGTACGACCATGAGGGCGGAGACGAGGAGCAGCCCCACGGTCCGCATCGCGATCACCACGCTCAGGGCTGCGAGCACCGCGACGAGGATCGAGTAGAACCGCACCGGCAGGCCGGCGACCTTGGCGTAGTCGGCGTCCTGGGAGACCGCGAACAGCTGCGGTGAGAGGCCGACGCAGATCACGATCAGGACGACGGCGAGGGCCATCGTCACGAGCAGGTCGTCGACCGAGATCGTCAGGATGGAGCCGAAGAGGAACTCCTGGAGCCGGGAGGCGCCGGTGCCGGCGAGCCCGGTGACGAAGACGCCGCCGGCGAGCCCGCCGTAGAAGAGCATCGCCAGGGCGACGTCGCCTTCGGCGTGGCCGCGCTCGCGCACGATCTCGATGACCACGGCCCCCGCGATGGCCACGATCACCGCGGCCCAGGTCGGCGAGGTCTGGGTCCACAGGCCGATCGCGACGCCGGTGACGGCGACGTGACCGATGCCGTCGCCCATCAGCGCCAGGCGTCGCTGCACGATGTAGGTGCCGACCGCCGGCGCCGCGATCCCGACGAGGAACGCTGCGATCAGGGCGCGCTGCATGAACGGCACCGAGAAGAGCTCGAGGAGAGTCACTAGAGCTCCTTCAGCGGGGTCGGGACGGCGGGGTTGGGCTTCGGCGTCGAGGCGTCGTCGCAGTGGACGTGCCCGGCGTCGAAGCCCTGGGCGTGGACGTCGGCGTCGGAGAGGGGCGGGCCGTCGTAGGCCTTGCGCCCGTCACGCATCACCACGGCGCGGTCGACCAGCGGAGCCAGCGGCCCGAGCTCGTGGGCGACCAGCACGATCGTGGCGCCGTCGTCCTTGAGCCGGCCGAGCGCACCGGCCAGCGCGTGCTGGTTGGGCAGGTCGACGCCGGCGGTCGGCTCGTCGAGCAGCAGCAGCTCGGGACGGCCGGCGAGCGCCCGCGCGATCAGCACCCGCTGGTGCTGGCCGCCGGAGAGCTGGGCGACCCCACGGTGGGCGTACGCATCCATCCCGACCACCTCGAGGGCCGCCCGGATCGCGGCCCGGTCGGCGTTGCGCAGGGGCCGCAGCAGCTTGCGGTGGGTGAGCCGGCCGGACGCTACGACCTCCCAGACCGAGGCGGGTACGCCGCCGGTGGCGGTGCTCCGCTGCGGCACGTAGCCGACCCGCGACCAGTCGTGGAAGCCGGCCAGGGGGCGGCCGAACAGCTCCAGGCGGCCGGCGGAGAGCGGGTTGAGGCCGACCAGGGTGCGTACGAGCGTGGACTTGCCGGAGCCGTTGGCGCCCATCAGCGCGACGAACTCACCGCGCCTGACCGTCAGGTCCACCCCGCGCAGGACGGGGCGTCCGGACAGCGCGACATCCCCGTGCAGCAGCTGCACGGGGACATCGGCGGGGACGGTGCTGTTTCCAGGGCCGGTCCCTGATGTGGTCACTGACAACCGTTGGCCGCCTTCAGGGCGTCGAGGTTCTGGCGCATGAGGGAAAGGTAGTCCTCTCCCTCGGTGTCTGCCGAGAGGCCCTCGATCGGGTCGAGCACGGCGGTCTTGAGACCGAGGTCGTCGGCGAGGGTGTCGGCGAGCGCGGTGCTGACCAGACGCTCGGAGAAGATCGTGGTCACGCCGTGCTCCTTGGCGTGCTCGCCGATCTCGGCGAGCTGGGCCGGGTTGGGCTCGGCGTCGGGGGTCAGCCCGGCGATCGACTCGAACTCCAGACCGTACTTGTCCAGGTAGCCGAAGGCGTCGTGGGAGACCACGACCTCCTTGATCTTGCACTGCGCCAGGCCGGTCTTGAACTCCTCGTCGACCTTCGTCAGGTCCTCGGTCAGCGCCTTGGCGTTGGCCGCGTACGTCTCGGCGTTGTCGGGGTCGGCCTCGGCCAGTGCGGCACGGACGCTCTCGGCGTACTGCGCCATCAGCAGCGGGTCGTGCCAGAAGTGGGGGTCGGACTCGCCGTGGGCGTGCTCGTCCTCGCCGGAGGCCTCCTCCTTGTGGCCGTGCTCGTCCTCGCCATCCTCGGCCTTACGGAGCTCGACGACCTTCTCGACGTCGACGACCTCACCCTTGACGTCCTGCTCGACCGCGTCGTCCACGGCGGGCTGGAAACCGTGCTCGAGGAGGATCAGGTCGGCGCTCTGCAGGGCCGCGGTCTGGTTGATGCTGAGCTCGAGGTCGTGCGGTTCGACGCCCGGCTTGGTGAGGGGGGTGACCTCGGCGAGGTCGCCCGCTACCCGCTCCGCGACGAACTCCAGCGGGTAGAACGCGGCTGCGACCTGGACCTTCCCCGAGTCTGATCCGGAGGCGGAGGAACCGGAGTCGTCGGAGAGGGCGGCACAGCCGGAGGTGAGCAGGAGCGCGCCGACAGCAAGGAGGCCGGCGGAGCGAGCAGTGGGGGTCATGAGAACCATTCTCAGGTCAGTTGAGAATGGTTGTCAATTCCTTCCGGGATGCCGAACAGCAGGGGTACGCCGGTCACCCGGGGGAGGTCGATGCGGTTGCACCGCTCGGCCAGTCCCGGATCGCCCGGCCAGGAGCCGATGATCAGCCCGTCGGGCTCATACCCGCGAGCGCGCAGCGCGGCCACGGTCAGCTCGGTGTGGTTGAGGGTGCCCAGCCCGGCCGAGGTGACGACGACGAACGACGTCGGGGTGCCGCCGACGAGGAGCGCGTCGGCCAGGTCCAGGAGGGTGCCACCGTCGGTGTCCAGGCGCACCAGCAGACCACCGGCGCCCTCGACGAGGACCAGATCGTTGTCCCTGGTCAGGGCCGAGATCGTCGGAGCGTACGCAGCGACCGCCGGGATCTTCACCCCGGCCCTACGGGCGGCGGTGTCGGGCGCGAGCGGCTCTCCGAGCCGGGTCAGCTCGTGGACCTCGATCCCGGTCAGCCGGTGGATCTCGGCGGCGTCGCAGTCGCCGTCGTCGGTGCCGGTCTGGACCGGCTTGACGACCGTGACCTTCTCGCCGCTTGTGCGCGCCCGGGAGGCCAGCGTCGCGGTCGCGACGGTCTTGCCGACTCCCGTGCTGGTGCCGGTGACGATCACCACGCGCCCGCTCATGCTGCGCCCCGGGATGCTGACCGAGTTACCTCGGTGACCGTGC
Organism: Nocardioides sp. NPDC047086; assembly: GCF_040643685.1. Classification (NCBI taxonomy): domain Bacteria; kingdom Bacillati; phylum Actinomycetota; class Actinomycetes; order Propionibacteriales; family Nocardioidaceae; genus Nocardioides; species Nocardioides sp. NPDC047086. Next base: position 166,734 of record NZ_JBEYUV010000006.1, on the reverse strand, counting down.
ACTGCCCTCGTGGAGTTCCGCGAAGGATGTGAGCGCTGACCGAGTTACCCTTCGACAGGCTCAGGACATCGCCTCGGTGAGCATCCGGCCGCCCGCTCATGCCGCGCCCCGGGATGCTGACCGAGTTACCTCGGTGTCGGTCCACTTCCTTCGTGGAGTTCCGCGAAGGAAGTGGGCGCTGACCGAGTTACCTCGGTGAACATCCAACGGCCCGGTCACCGGACCTCACCCACGATCGTGTCGATGGCCTTGGTCGCCCGCTCCCACTCCTCTTCGGTGACGCCCGCCCCGGCGGTGACCCGAAGCCGGGAGACCCCGTCGGGGACCGACGGCGGGCGGAAGCAGCCGACGCGTACGCCCTCGGCGAGCAGGTCCGCCTGTGCCGCGATCGCGGCATCGGGGGAAGGCATCGGCACCGACAGGACCGCTCCGGCCGGGGCCGGGACCCCGAGCGTCCGGGCCAGCCCGGTGACCCGAGTGCGGATGGTGTCGGCGAGGTCCGGGCGCGACCGCGCGACCCGTGCCGCGGCCAGCGCTGCGGCGGCAGCGGCGGGTGCCAGGCCGGTGTCGAAGATGAACGGCCGGGCGGTGTTGACCAGCTGGTCGAGGACGGCTCGCGGTCCGAGTACCGCCCCACCCTGACTCCCCAGGCTCTTGGAGAGGGTCGCGGTGACGAGCACGTCCGCTCGCCCGGCGAGGCCGTGGCGGGCGACGAGCCCCGGCCCGTGCACGCCGACGCCGTGGGCCTCGTCGACGACCAGCAGAGCGCCGTACGCCGCGCACACCTCGGCCAGCCCGAGGAGCGGTGCCTCGTCGCCGAGCACCGAGTAGACCGACTCGGCGAGCACGAGCGTCCGGACGCCCGGGCGGGCGGCCAGCGCCGCCTGCACGGCGGCGACGTCGTTGTGCGGAACGACCGTGAGCTGGGCACGGGAGAGCCGGCCGGCGTCGATCAGCGAGGCATGGATGTGTGCGTCCGAGACGATGTGGGCGCTCCGGTCGGCCAGTGCGCCGACGATCGAGAGGTTGGCGTGGTAGCCGGTGGAGAAGGTCAGCGCGCCCGGCTGCCCCAGCCAGTCGGCGAGCTCGGCCTCCAGCTCGTCGTGGAGCGTCAAGGTCCCCGTGACCAGCCTCGACGCACCCGCACCGCCGCCCCAGAGAAGGGCTGCATCGGCCGCCGCGCGGCGGACGTCCGGATGTCCCGACAGGCCCATGTAGTCGTTGCCGGCCAGGTCGACGACACTGTCGTCGGGTCCGCGCGGCCGCAGCCGCCGGGTCAGCCCGGCCTCCTCACGACCCGCGGCCGCGTCGGCCAGCCAGCTCTCCCAGCTCATCAGGCCACCTCCGCGGCGGCGCCGACGGCGCGGCAGATCCGGGCGAGGTCGTCCTCGCCGGTGAGGTAGGGCGGCATCGTGTAGATCAGGTCGCGGAACGGCCGGATCCAGACCCCCTCGCGCAGCGCGGCGTCGGTCGCCTTCGCGACATCGACGGGGTGATCGAGCTGGACCACGCCGACGGCGCCGAGGACGCGGACATCGCTGATGCCCGACTGCTCGGCGAGAGGGGAGAGACCGGCCGTGAGCGCGCCGGAGACGCGAGCGACGTCCTGCTCCCAGCCGCGGGCGGCCAGCAGGTCGAGCGAGGCCAGGGCCACCGCGCAGGCGAGCGGGTTGCCCATGAAGGTCGGCCCGTGCATGAGCACGCCCGACTCGCTGCGGGAGATCGCGTGCGCGACCTCCGTGGTGGTCAGCACCGCGGCCAGGGTCATGTAGCCACCCGTGAGCGCCTTTCCGAGGCAGAGGATGTCGGGCGTGACCTGCGAGGACACGAAGAGGTCGCCGGTTCGGCCGAACCCGGTGGCGATCTCGTCGAAGATCAGCACCAGGCCGTGCTCGTCGGCGATCTCGCGGAGCACGACCAGGCAGCGGTCGTCGTAGACCCACATCCCGCCCGCGCCCTGGAGCCGCGGCTCCAGGATGATCCCGGCGAGCTCGTCGGCGTGCGCGGCCGCCAGGCGGCGTACGCCCTGGGCCCACGCCTCCACGTCGCCACCTGGTGCGGGCGGACGGTCGGCGAAGACCTGCGGCGCGAGCACCTCGGTGAACATCGAGTGCATCCCGCCGACCGGGTCGCACGTGCTCATGCATCCGAAGGTGTCGCCGTGGTAGCCGCCGCGCACGGTCAGCAGCCGGGTCCGCTCCGGCCGCCCGCGGCCGCGCTGGCTCTGCAGCGCCATCTTGATCGCCACCTCGACGCTCACCGACCCGGAGTCGGCGAGGAAGACGTGCTGCAGCGGATCGGGCGTGATCGAGACGAGCCGCTCGGCGAGGTCGACCGCCGGGGCGTGGGTCAGGCCGCCGAACATGACGTGCGCCATCCGGCCGGCCTGCTCGGCGAGCGCTGCGTCCAGCTCGGGGACGCGATAGCCGTGGACCGCCGACCACCACGACGACATCGCGTCGACGACCTCGAGGCGCTCGCCGTCGTCGTCGAGATGAAGGCGTACGCCCTCGGCACCGGTCACGAGCCGCACCGGCGCCGGATCCGTCATCGAGGTGTAGGGGTGCCAGAGGTGCTCGCGGTCGAAGGCGAGCAGCTTGGTGCCCCGGTCGGGATCGACGCCCCGATCAAGCATTGGCAGCGACATCGGTCCCCGCTCCGCGGCGCCGGATGACCGGGCCGTCCTGCTCGTCGTGGCCGCCACAGGTGTCGCCGCAGCCATCGCCGCAGCTGCTCCCGCAACCACCGCTCGCGACGCGACCCGCAACTTTGGCGCGGTGCTCCTCGATCAGCTCGTCGAACCCGCTCTCGTCCATGCCGAGGATGATGAAACCGCTGTCGCGCAGCATCTCCAGGTCGGCCAGGGCGTCCTGGCCCTCCGAGGTCAGGTAGTCGCCGAGGAAGATCGAGTTGGCGACGTGGAGCGCGGTGGCCTGCAGCGAGCGCAGGTGCATCTCACGGCCGCCGGCGATCCGGATCTCCTTGTCGGGGCAGACGAAGCGCGCCATCGCCAGGATCTTCACGCACCGGGCGGGGGAGAGCTCCCAGGTGTTCTCGTACGGCGTCCCGTCGAACGGCATCAGGAAGTTGACCGGGATCGAGTCGGCGTCGAGCTCCTTGAGCGCGAAGAGCGCCTCGACGAGCTGCTCGTCGGTCTCGCCCAGGCCCGCGATGAGGCCGGAGCACGGCGAGAGCCCGGCGTCCTTGGCCTTGCCGATGGTGTCGACGCGGTCGTCGTAGGTGTGGGTCTGGACGATGTTGTCGTGGTTGGACTCGGCGGTGTTGATGTTGTGGTTGTACGCATCCACCCCGGCCGCCTTGAGCCGCTCGGCCTGCCCGCCCTTGAGCAGCCCGAGACAGGCACAGACCTCGACGCCCTCGTGCGCCTCCTTCAGCGCGGAGGTCATCTCCACGACCTTGTCGATGTCGCGCTCGGAGGGTCCGCGGCCCGAGGAGACCATGCAGACGCGGGTGGCGCCACCGCGGAGCCCGGCGCCGGCCTGCTCGAGGGTCTCGTCCTTGGAGAGCCAGGAGTACTTCAGCACCGGCGCCTGCGACCCCAGCGCCTGGCTGCAGTAGTTGCAGTTCTCCGGGCACAGCCCCGACTTGAGGTTGACCAGGTAGTTCACCTTCACGGTGTTGCCGAAGTGCTCGCGGCGTAGCCGGCCCGCGGCCGCGACGACGCTCATCAGCTCCGCGTCGGGCGTACGCAGCACGGCCACTGCGTCCTCGGCGGTCGCGGCCCCGCCGGACAGGATCCGGTCGGCGAGCTGGTCGAAGGCTGTCGTCATGTGGTGCGCTCCTCGGCGATGGCAGAACTGAACGACGTTCAGGTGAACGGTGTTCAGGTTAGGTTCTGTCGGCCCGTACCGCAACGCCGCCGTCCATCCGAGCGGCACTAGGATCGGCTCGTGCGCATCGAGACGATCCCTGGACTGGTCCTGATCGAGCACGAGATCGAGGTGCCGCTCGACCATCGCGGCGGCGGGCCGGAGACACTGACCGTCTTCGCCCGCGAGGTGCGCCGCCCGGGCGATCGCGACGACCGCGACGCGCTGCTCTTCCTCCAGGGTGGCCCGGGCGGGGAGAGCCCGCGCCCGATCGACCTCCCGATGGTGCCGGGCTGGCTCGAGCGGGCGCTCCAGGACTATCGGGTGATCCTCCTCGACCAGCGCGGGACGGGGCGGTCGACGCCGCTGACCGCGATGACCGGGAGGAGCCCGCAGGAGCAGGCCGACCACCTGGCCCACTACCGCGCCGACTCGATCGTCGAGGATGCCGAGCTCCTCCGCGAGTCCCTGGGCATCTCCCGGTGGTCCCTGCTCGGTCAGTCCTTCGGCGGCTTCTGCTCGCTGCGCTACCTCTCGACGCATCCCGAGTCGTTGCGCGAGGTGCTGTTCACCGGGGGAGTGCCGCCGGTCGGTCTGCCGGTCGAGGAGGTCTACGCCGCGACCTTCGCCCGCACCATCGAGCTCACCGAGCGCCACTACGCCCGCTTCCCCGGCGACCGCGACCGGATGCGGGCGCTGGTCGAGCGCTGCGAGGCCGGCGAGATCCGGCTCCCGCACGGCGGCCTCCTCTCTGCCCGCCAGGCGCGCTGCATCGGCAGCCAGCTCGGGATGACCGGCGGTTCCGAGCGGATCCACTACCTCCTCGAGCGCGACCCGGCCGGGCTCGGCTTCGGTCACGAGGTCGCCTCGCTGCTGCCCTTCAGCGGACACTCGCCGCTCTACGTACTCGTCCACGAGGCCTGCTACGCCGATGCCCAGACGACCCGCTGGGCCTCCGCGCGCGTGCAGCCCGCGGCGTACGAGGACCCGACCCTCCTCACCGCCGAGCACCTCTTCCCCTGGCACCTGAGCGAGGACCCGCTGCTGGCTCCCTTCGCCGAGACGGCGGACCTGCTGGCCGAGCGCGAGTGGCCGGCACTCTACGACCGCAGCGCCCTGGCCGCCGTCGACGTCCCGTGCGCCGCAGCCGTCTACTACGACGACCCCTACGTCCTGCGCGAGCACTCTCTCGCCACCGCCGAGCTGGTCCCCACCCTCCGCCCGTGGGTCACCAACGCCCACCTCCACAACGGCGTCCAGGTCGCGCCCGACGAGGTCCTGGACCGGCTCATCCGCATGGTCCGCGGGCGGGTCTGACGACGATTCGTCAACGAATGGCCAACATCTGCGGACGCGCGCGGTGGTGCCGGGCATCATGAGCGCATGAGTATGCCCGAGACCGCCGTCCGCGCCGCTTCCTTCGTCGTCACCACGGTCCTCGTCGGGCTCGCCTACCCGGTCCTGGCCGGGATGGTCTACGTCGGTCTCCTGGTCGCCTCCGTGACCGGCGACCAGGGGATGGGCGGGCCCCTCGCGGGGCCGGTGCTCGTACTTCTCGGTGCTGCCGTCGGGGCGCTCTGTGTGGCCATCGCGGCGCCCGCGGCCCTCGCTGGGCGGGTCGTGGGTGGCCTCAAGGGTGCACTGGCCGGCTCCGCGACCCTCGCGTTCCTCGCCGGCGGATCCACCTGGCTGGCCTGGTTCCTCTTCGACCTGTCCGGGAGCCCGGCGGTCGCCGCTGCGGTCCTCATCGCCGCTGCCACCCCCGCGGCGCTCGTCCTCGCGCTCTCCGACGCCGTCGCCCGGTTCGTCACCGGCCTACGCCTTCGGCCCCGGCCTTTCGCCGCCGAAGCCTGAGCGACCTGCGAGACTCTGGTGCCTGTGAGCATCGAGGTAGTGGCGTACGACCCGTCCTGGCCGGACCGGTTCGAGAAGGTCGCCGCGGAGCTGCGCGGCGCGTTGGCCGAGGGCCCGTCGGCGAGTGTCGAGCACGTCGGCTCGACCTCGGTCCCGGGGCTGGCTGCCAAGCCCATCCTCGACATCGACGTGATCGTCGCGCCGAAGGATGTCCCCGCGGCGGTCGCCGCTCTCGAACGCATCGGCTACGTCCATCGCGGCGACCTCGGCGTCGCCGGCCGCGAGGCGTTCTTCGCTCCCGACGAGGATCCGCGCCGCCACGTCTACGTCTGTGCGGCGGGGACGCTCAACGTACGCAACCACCTCGCCGTCCGCGACGTCCTGCGCCGCCGCGACGACCTCCGTGACGAGTACGCCGCGGTGAAGCTGGCGCTGTCCGCCGACCCGAAGATGGGCATCGACACCTACATCGCCCGCAAGTCCGACGTCATCCAGAAGGTCCTCGCCGCCTCCGACCTGACCGACGCCGAGCGCCGCCGGATCCTCTCGCTCAACGATCCGAGCCGCTGATGCTGCCGATCCACGTCGGCGTCGTGATGGACGGCAACCGCCGCTGGGCGAAGAAGGCCGGCTTCGCGAACCCTGGCGCCGGGCACGACGTCGGTGCCGACCACGTCGAGGACCTGCTGGGCTGGTGCACGAGCTGGAGGATCGACCACCTCACCTCCTACGTCCTCTCCGCCGACAACATCCGGAAGCGACCGAAATCGCAGGTCAACCACCTGTTCGGCATCCTTTCCGACAAGCTCCCGCAGACCGTCGTACGCAGCGACCGCTGGGCCCTCCACGTCTCCGGCGACCTCTCCCTGCTGCCTGACGAGGCGGCCGCGGCATTGCGCGCCGCCGAGCGGGAGACCGCCGAGCGCCCGGCCCATCTCACGATGGCGATCGGCTACGACCCGCACGGTGACATCGTCGAAGGCATCCGCCGTGCGATCGCCGCGGGCGTCACGGAGATCGACGAGCAGGCCATCACGGCGGCGCTGCCCGGCGGCCCGGTCAAGGACATCGACCTCGTCATCCGCACCAGCGGCGAGCAGCGCCTCTCCGGCTTCTTCCCCTGGCAGACCTCGAACGCCGAGATCGTCGTCAGCGAGAAGCTCTGGCCCGACTTCACCCAGGACGACTTCGCCGAAGCTCTGGAGCTCTACGCCGCACGCCGATCCGCCGACCTTGCGCCCTGACCACCCGAGTCGAACTCGGCCCCACAACCGCGCATCTGCATGGAAATGGCGTACCGCATCGGCTGGCAAAGCGTCAGAGCCCCACATGTGTGCGGTTCTGGCAAACTCGAACGGCGGCGACGCGCACCTCAAGCTCGACCTGACCGGGCCGGCGAGCAAGCCGGACCCACGTGCCTACCTGCTCACCTGCGAGCGTGCAGGCATCGCACCGACGGAGGTGCTGATGGTCGGCAACAGCCTCGCCCATGACGTACTCGGTCCGCTCGACGCCGGCCTCGACGCCGTCCTCCTGGACCGGCACGACGCCCACCCCGACGCGCACGTGCGCCGGATCGACTCCCTCCACGACCTGAGCTGGTGACGGCTGTGTGCTCTCAGAGGCGAAGGGCGTGGGCCGCCATCCGGTAGGCGACCGCGGCGGCCTCGGGATCGTGCAGGGAATCGTCGGCCAGGGCCACCTCGGCGTGTGCGCGGATGCTCTCGGAGGGGTCGTCGGTGAGCAGGTCGGTGCACAGGCCGGCCACCACGCTGGCCGAGTCGTGGTCGTCGAGCTTGTCGAGGACGTTCCCGAGGTCGAGCAGCATCGCGGCCTCCTCGAAGATCTCGCGCAGGGTCTCCTCGTCGACCTCGACGCCGGGACGTGCCGCCACGACCGCGGCAAGCTCGAGGATCGGGGTGAGTCGGGGGTCGAGGTCTGGCATCGCCACGGTGTCCAGCATGAGCCGCTGGCCTCTGCCGGGCAACAGGTCAGCCGACGTCGTCGAGATCGAGCCCCATGGGGGACTGGTTCGGGATCTCGCCGGAGGCGACAACCGCCTTGGTGAGCGGGCGGAGGAGGGTGATGAGGTCGTCGACCTCGGCGTCGTCGAGGACGGCGTAGGCCGACTGGGCCAGATCGTCGGTGGTCGCCTCGATCCGGGCCTTGGTCTCCCGGCCGGCATCGGTGAGGGCGTGGCCGTCGTCGGTGACCAGCCCGCGCGAGCGCAGTCCGGAGACGAGGGCGTCCCACTCGGTCTCGTGGATGTTGCGGGAGGTGGCGTAGACCGACGGGGAGGTGCCGTTGGCGAGGGCATGGAAGACGTGCGACTCGCGGCCACCGATCCCGGCGGCGAGGAGGGTGGCGACGTGGCCGTCGCCGCGGTGCTCGCGCAGCAGGGTCGCGGCGTCCCACAGGAGGGTCAGCGGGTCCTCGGAGACGGGGAGCGAGCGGAGTGCGGCGTAGAGGGCCCGTCCCTCCGGCGGGGCGCCGAGCGCGGCTCGGGAGGCGAGCGAGGCAGCCCGGCTCAGGTCGTCGGGGTCGGCGAGCGGGCCGAGGTGACGACGGAGCGCGGCGACGGCACCGGTGCGGCGAGCCTCGTGCGCGGCCACGGGTGGGGCGTACGTCCAGGCGTCGGGAAGCGCCCGGGAGACGTGTTCGATGGCGAAGTTGTAGAAGACGGCATGGACCACCTCGGCCGGGACCGCCCCGAGCGGAGCGGACCGAGCAGCGAAGTAGCCCATCCAGTAGCCGCGGTAGCCTGCCTCCTTGAGCAGGGCGATCGGTTCGGGTGAGAAGTAACCCACCGCATGGATCGGCTCGAGCAGCTTCCACAGACGACGCGCGTTCGGCTCCATGCCAAGACGGTATCGGGACCCGCCCGAGCGGCCGAGCGATTTGGTGCAGCGGGCGGCGTACATAACAAGATGACACCGCAGATAGGATTTCCCTGTCTGTGCAGACATCCCCTCAACACCGGGCCCGGCAGCCGGCCGGGCTCACCTCGAGCAGAGAGCATTCATCGTGGCAAAGCCGCCAGCATCCACCCTTGACCTCGTCGTCTCCCTCGCCAAGCGGCGCGGATTCGTCTTCCCCAGCGGCGAGATCTACGGCGGCACCCGGAGTGCCTGGGACTACGGCCCCCTCGGTGTCGAGCTCAAGGAGAACATCAAGCGCCAGTGGTGGAAGGCGATGGTCCAGCAGCGCGACGACGTCGTCGGCCTCGACTCGAGCATCATCCTGCCGCGCCAGACCTGGGTCGCCTCCGGCCACGTCGAGACCTTCAACGACCCGCTGGTCGAGTGCCAGTCGTGCCACAAGCGCTACCGCTTCGACCACCTCCAGGAGGAGTACGCGGAGAAGAAGGGCATCGAGGACCCCGACTCGGTCGACATCAACGAGGTCGTCGCCTGCCCGAACTGCGGCACCCGTGGCGCCTGGACCGAGCCGCGCGAGTTCTCCGGCATGCTCAAGACCCACCTCGGCGTCCTCGAGGACGAGTCGGGCCTCCACTACCTGCGCCCGGAGACCGCGCAGGGCATCTTCGTGAACTTCGCCAACGTGGTCACGAGCACCCGCCAGAAGCCCCCGTTCGGCATCGCCCAGACCGGCAAGAGCTTCCGCAACGAGATCACGCCGGGCAACTTCATCTTCCGCACCCGCGAGTTCGAGCAGATGGAGATGGAGTTCTTCGTCAAGCCGGGTGAGGACGAGGAGTGGCACCAGTACTGGATCGACGAGCGCACCCGGTGGTACACGAACCTCGGCATCAACCCCGACAACCTGCGCCACTACGAGCACGCCCAGGAGAAGCTGAGCCACTACTCCAAGCGCACCGTCGACATCGAGTACCGCTTCAACTTCCCCGGCAGCGAGTGGGGTGAGCTCGAGGGCATCGCCAACCGCACCGACTTCGACCTCGGCACCCACATGAAGCACTCGGGCCAGGACCTGCAGTACTTCGACCAGGCCAACAACGAGCGCTACCTGCCCTACGTCATCGAGCCCGCGGCCGGTCTCACCCGTGCGCTGATGACCTTCCTCGTCGACGGGTACGCCGAGGAGGAGGCCCCCAACGCCAAGGGTGGCGTCGACAAGCGGGTCGTGCTCCGCCTCGACCACCGGATCGCCCCGGTCAAGATCGCCGTGCTCCCGCTCAGCCGCAACGAGGCCCTCTCCCCGAAGGCGAAGGCCCTCTCGGCAGAGCTGCGCGCCAACTGGGCCGTCGACTTCGACGACTCCCAGTCGATCGGCAAGCGCTACCGCCGCCAGGACGAGATCGGTACGCCGTACTGCGTCACCGTCGACTTCGACACCCTCGAGGACAACGCGGTCACCATCCGTGAGCGCGACACCATGAAGCAGGAGCGCATCCCGCTCGAGGGCGTGAGCCGCTACTTCGCCGAGCGTCTGATCGGCGCCTGAACAACACCGTTACCGCGTCGTAAACCTCGCCGGGGGCGTCCTGCCGCACGATCTGGAGAAGCGTGCGGCAGGATGTCCTCATGCAACGAGCGGGGTCTGTACTCGCCGCATCCCTCGCGGGTGCGGTCCTGGCCGTGTCACTGATGGGGTGCAGCGGCACCGCGCCGAGGACGAACGCGCCCAAGCCGTCCGAGAGCGCCTCCGCCTCTCCCTCGCCCTCCGCGTCCGCCTCGCCCTCCGCCGGGGCGCTCACCGAGCCCGGTGCCGACCGTAGGCTCGGCGAGACCGCGACGGTCGAGTGGACGCCCAAGGAGGGTGTCGACGGCAAGCTCTCGATCACCGTCACCAAGCTCGAGTCGACCTCCTACAAGCAGACGTTCTCCGGGTGGAAGCTCGACGAGGCGACGCTGTCGCGCGCCCCGTACTTCGTACGCGCCACCATCAAGAACGACGGCAAGACCGATCTCGGTGGCTACGACGTGCCGCTGTGGGGTCTCGACGGCGAGGGCAACCTGGTCGAGGCGGCCGCGTTCAAGGAGCCGTTCAAGCCCTGCGACGGCAAGACGTTCCCCAAGCCGTTCGCGCCCGGCAAGAGCGTCAACGCCTGCCTGGTCATGCTCGTCCCGGACCAGGGCAAGCTCGTCGGCGTGAGCTTCCGGCCCTACGAGGAGTTCGACCCGATCACCTGGGAGAGCGATCCGACGCCATACGTGGCGCCCAAGGCCTCCGGCTCACCTTCGGCTTCGCCTTCCTCGTGACGCCGACCGCTTGATTTCGTACGTCACGCCGCCGGCCGGACAATGGGAGGCATGTCCCTCCCTGGCCCCCTGAAGCTCGGCAGCCTGACCGTCGACACCCCCGTGGTGCTCGCGCCGATGGCCGGTGTCACCAACGCCGCCTTCCGGCGCCTGTGCGCCGAGCAGGGCGCCGGCCTCTACGTCTGCGAGATGATCACCTCTCGCGGCCTGGTCGAGGGTGACCAGCACACCAAGGACATGCTCGTCTTCGACGAGGCCGAAACCGTACGCAGCGTGCAGCTCTACGGCACCGACCCGGTCTACGTCGGCAAGGCGACCGAGATCCTCTGCGCCGACTACGGGGTGGCGCACGTCGACCTCAACTTCGGCTGCCCGGTGCCCAAGGTGACCCGCAAGGGCGGTGGGGGAGCGCTGCCTTACAAGCGCGGTCTGCTCGGCGAGATCCTCGAGCATGCCGTGCGGGCGGCGGAGCCCTACGACGTACCGGTGACGATGAAGACCCGCAAGGGCATCGACGACGCCCACCTGACCTACATGGACGCCGGCCGGATCGCCCAGGAGAGCGGCGCGGCCGCGATCGCGCTGCACGGGCGCACGGTCGCCCAGGCGTACTCGGGCACCGCCGACTGGGACGCCATCGCGGAGCTCGCCGCCTCGGTCGACATCCCGGTGCTCGGCAACGGCGACATCTGGGAGGCGGCCGACGCGATCCGGATGGTCGAGGAGACCGGTATCGACGGTGTCGTCATCGGCCGCGGCTGCCTCGGTCGCCCCTGGCTCTTCCGCGATCTGGCGGCCGCATTCGCCGGCGAGACGGTCAACGTGCTGCCGAATCTGGGCGAAGTGACCGACATCATGCGACGCCATGCCGAGCTGCTCTGCGAGCACATGGGGGAGGAGCGTGGCTGCAAGGAGATCCGCAAGCACATCGCGTGGTACCTCAAGGGCTTCAGCGCCGGTGGTGAGCTGCGCCGGACACTCGGCCTGGTGAACAGCCTCGCCGACCTCGACGAGATGCTCGCCAAGCTCGACCGGAACGAGCCTTTTCCCTCGTCACAGCTGGGTGCGCCGCGTGGTCGGCAGGGTGCTCCGCGGGACAAGGTGGTCCTTCCGGAGGGGTGGCTCGACGACGCCGACGGGCGCGGTTGCGGGTTCGCCGAGAACGTGTCGGAGACCTCCGGGGGCTGAGGTTCCGGAGCCCGTTCGGAGGGCTCTCGAGGGGTGTTTCGAGCCTTCGGAATCAGTCGCTCGACAGGTACAAAACTACGCAAAAACTCGGTAAGGGAATTGGAATACCCCCTGTCGTGTGTGCTGTACTCATTGCCGTGCCGAGCCCCCACCAGCACAAGACTCGACGGGTTTCATCCGTTGAAATCGTGGGAAACTCGGGCACTGACCATGTAGTCGAGCAAAGGATTGCGTGTGGCCGGCAGCCACAGAGGCGACACTCGGGCCGTCCGTAAGACCAAATCCATAGTTGTCAGCGCAGGGGTCGCGGTTCTCGCGACAGGTGCCGCAGTCGGCGCCGGAGCCGCGTTCGCGGAGCCGAGCTCCGTGATCGCCAAGAACGCAGGCGCTTCCCTCTCCTCGACCAAGGCCGACGTGCCGAGCACCCGTGACGACGCGCGCGTCGCCGGCGACCGTCGCGAGACCGTCGTCAGCCGTGACGGGGGCGACCGTGAGTCGGTCTCCTCCGTCGAGACGCTGACCAAGGGCCCCGAGCAGGTCGAGACCGGCACCGCCAAGGCGGTCAAGCGCTGGACCGAGGAGACGCTCAACCTGTGGTCCGCCTACGGCAAGCACGCCAGCCAGTCCGGTGAGATCGAGGCCGGCGAGCTGGTCTACGCGACCGGGCGCACCGAGTCCGGCCGCGACGAGATCATCGTCGACGGCGAGGTCGCCTGGGTGACCACCGGCAATCTCAGCGACGAGAAGCCCGAGACCACCGGCGTCGCGGCCGGCGTCAGCGCCGCCGCGTGCGGGGACCCCTCGGTCGAGAGCGGCCTGGTCGCCGACGCGGTCACCGTCTACCGCGCGGTCTGCAACGCCTTCCCCGAGGTCGCCTCCATGACCGTCGGTGGCTGGGACGGTCACGGTGAGCACTCCTCCGGCAAGGCGCTCGACTTCATGCTCTCCGACAAGGCGCTCGGCGACTCGATCGCCGCCTACCTGCAGCAGCACGCGGCGGAGCTCAACCTCTACGACATCATCTGGTACCAGCGGATCTGGACGCCGGTGCGTGCCTCGGAGGGCTGGCGCTACATGGAGGACCGCGGGTCCACCACCGCCAACCACTACGACCACGTGCACGTCTCGACCAACTGACGCGACTGCGACGTACGCAGGTCGGCCCGGGCTTCACAGCCCGGGCCGACCTGCGTTTTCGCTCGTTCGGCAGATCAACAACTTCGCAAAGTCTCCGGCCGAGAGTGGGATACCCCCGCAGGTGTGTGCTTGACTCAGGCGCTGTGCCCGGGCTCACGACCCAGCTTCAGCGGAAGTGGCGAAGGGCGTTTCTCGGGCGATACCCCCACATTGTCGAGCGAAGGATTGCACAGTGGCCACCAGCCACAGAGGCGATTATCGAGCTGTCCGTAGAACCAAGAACGCCGTGGCGACCGCAGGGATCGTGACGTTCGCGACCAGCGGTGCGATCGCCGCCGGAGCCGCCGCGGCGAACCCAGGCACCGTCATCTCCGAGGTGGAGGAGAAGTCCGGACTCCGGCTGCCGTCGCCCGCCGATCGACGCATCGAGGCCGAGGCCAAGGTGGCGGCGAAGATCCCGGCGCTGCCGAAGACCCGGGAGGACACCCGGATGTCGAACGACCGGCGTGAGCTCGCCGGCCGGGGGACGACGGTCAGCCGCGGCGGCGAGCGTGGGGGCGAGAAGACGACCAATGCGCTGAGTGATGTCGCGACGATCGAGTCGCTGATCGAGCGGCCGACGTCGGTCAGCGGCGGCGCCCAGAAGGCAGTGCTGCGCTACGTCCAGGACGACGTCACCGTCTACGCCTCCTACGGAAAGCGCGCCAAGGAGCTCGGTGAGCTGAAGCTCGGGCGCGCGGTCTACTACACCGGCCGCGACGAGGGTGGTCGCCAGGAGATCGTCCTGGAGGGCAACCCGGTGTGGATCCCCGAGGGCAACCTCGGTAAGACCAAGCCCGAGCCGCCGCCCGAGCCGACGCCGACCCCGACGCCTTCCCCGTCACCGTCCGAGGACGCCCCCGCGGGGCTGGACTTCTCGGCATGCGGAGACTCCTCGGTGGAGGACGGCCTGGTCGCCGATGCCGTCGACCTCTATCGCGCGGTCTGCAACGCGTTCCCCGCGGTCGCCTCCGGCACCACCTACGGCTACGACCCGCACGGCGAGCACATCGACGGCAAGGCGCTCGACTTCATGACCGACGACAAGGACCTCGGCGACGCCATCGCCGCCTTCGTCCAGGAGCACGCCGCGGCGCTGAACATCTACGACATCATCTGGTACCAGCGCATCTGGACCCCGGTACGCGCCGCCGAGGGCTGGCGCCCGATGGAGGACCGCGGCGACCCCACGGCCAACCACTACGACCACGTGCACGTAGCGGTCAACTGACCCGCCGAGTCGGCTCGTCTTGACCGAGAACAGCGCCGAGTCGGCGCGTCTTGACCGAGAGCGGCGCCGAGTCGGCTCGTCATGACGCGCCGACTCGGCGAGATGTCTTGTCAGGACGAGCCGACTCGGCGGGGGTTGGTGGCTCAGAGGGGGTCGGAGACCTTCAGCGGTGGACCGACGAAGTCGAGCCAGTTGGCCTGTCCCAAGGCACCGAGAGCCTCCGGATCGACGGGGTCGGACAGCACCTCGGCGCCCTGCTCGAAGAAGCGCTCCACCCCCGACGGCGTGGTGATCACCAGCAGCCGCCCGGGCGCCTCACCGATGTTCTGGAAGCAGTGCGGCACACCGCGCGGCCCGAATGCCATGCCGCCGGTCGAGGCCTGAAGCATTGCGTCCCCAGCCTTGAACCGGAACTCTCCCTCGAGGACGTACCAGAGCTCGTCCTCCCGGAGATGGGTGTGGAGCGCAGGGCCCTGCATCGGGCCCATCGCGAACTCGAGCACCGTCATCGAGGCGTTGGTGCTCGCGGTATCGGCCTTGACCGTGACCTGGTCACCCGTGGGTGTCGCCAGCACCCGGCCGGCACAGCAAACGGATGAGTCGTGTCGTCCTCCTCCGGCCATGCTAGACCCGCCGGGCCGCGATGATGCCGGGGTGCGCGGCACCCCGGCATCACGACGTCAGATCAGGGCGCTCAGGGGAGTGGGCGTGCGGCCGCCGACCCGCTCGACGACGTCGGTGACGGTGGCGAGCTTGCCGAGCCGGGTCGCGGTGCCGAACGAGGTGAGCAGAGGGGCGATGAAGTCCGGGAGACCGGCGGCGACCAGGCCGGCGGTGTAGGCCTCGTCGTCGACCTGGACGACCTCGACCGGCTTGCCGGACTTCTCGGTCGCGAGCGCGGCCAGGTCGGTCGCGGTGTAGGCCTGCGGGCCGGTGACGTCGTACGCCTTGCCCTCGTGTCCCTCGCCGGTCAGCACCCCGACAGCGACGGCCGCGCAGTCGGCGCGGGTGACGTAGGCGGCGCCCCCGTCGCCGGTGTTGGTGACCAGCTGCCCGGTCGCGGCGGCCTGGGCGACGGAGTCGACCTGCATGTCGGCATAGAGGTTGTTGCGCAGCATGGTCCAGGCCAGGCCGCTCTCGCGCAGTGCGTCCTCGGTGGCGGCGTGGTCGGCGACGACGCCGGCGGGGTTGTCCGGGGTCGGCTCGGGAACGGAGGTGTACGCCATGTGGCGCACGCCCGCCTTGACGGCGGCGTCGATGGCGGCGCGGTGGCCCTCGACGCGGGCGCCGACGACGTCGGTGGAGATCAGCAGGACGCGCTCGACGCCGGCGAAGGCGTCGACGAGCTCGTCGGGCCTGCCGAAGTCGGCGGCGCGTACGTCGGCACCGCGCTCGGCATAGTCGGCGAGCTTGGCGGGGTCGCGGGTGAGGAGCACGACCTCGGCGGGGTCGACGGTCGCGAGGAGCTGGTCGGCGACGAGGCGGCCGAGCTGGCCGGAGGCGCCGGTGATGGCGATGGTCATGGAGAGATCCTATCTGTAGTCACAGTGATGACGGTTCTTCAAATGTAGTCATAGCGATGGCAATAAGGCAAGATGGGGGTATGGCCAGCCCGACGAACACCCGTTTCGCGGTGGCTGTTCATGTCCTGACCTACCTCGCCTCGTGCGCTGCGGCCGGCCGTACCACGCCGGTCAGCTCCGACGAGCTCGCCGGCAGCACCGCGGTCAACCCGGTCCACGTGCGCAAGGTGCTGGGGCCGCTGCGTACGGCCGGTCTGGTCCGGTCGCGGCCCGGTGCCCACGGGGGATGGGAGCTGGCCGCGGACCCCGCCACCGTGAGCCTCGCCCAGGTGTGGCAGGTGCTGCAGGGTGACGACCAGATCCTCGGCATCCATGGCCCCAACCCCGCCTGCGCGGTGGGCGCCAGCATCCAGGGCGTCCTCGTCGACCTCGACCGCCGGGTGGCCCGGGCCGTCCTCGACGAGCTCGACAGGATCTCGCTCGAGGACGTCATGTCGACGGCCGGTTTCAATGCGGAGGACGACGCGGCTCTGCTGCCCTGAGGGGCCGTTTCGCGCTTGACCGCAACGTCCACAACGTCCGTTATCTCGCGAACGTTGACCTGTGGTGCGGGTCACCCACAGTCTCGGGTGTCACCACGTGACGGTCAGCACACGGCGTAGAGAACCAGGATGGCAATGCTCGTAGCACTCGGCTTCATGATGGTCGCCCTCTTCATGTACCTGATCATGTCCAGACGGGCGACCCCGGTCGTCGGCCTCATCGCGGTGCCGGTGGTGTTCGGCATCGCCGCGGGTGCCGGGCTCGGGATCGGCGACATGATCGTCGACGCCGTGAAGGAGCTCGCGCCCACCGCGGCGATGCTGTTCTTCGCGATCATCTTCTTCGGGATCATGATCGACGTCGGCCTGTTCGACCCGCTGGTGAAGCTGATCCTGCGGATGGTGGGCCGCGACCCGATGCGCCTGGTCGTGGGGACCGCTGTCCTCGCGATGGTCGTCTCGCTCGACGGCGACGGATCGACCACGTTCATCATCGTCACCTCCGCGCTGCTCCCGCTCTACCTGAAGCTCGGGGTCAGTCCGGTCGTGCTCACCGTCGTGGCCGGCCTCGCCAACGGCGCGATGAACATCCTCCCGTGGGGCGGCCCGACCGCCCGCGCTGCCGCCTCGCTCGGGGTCTCGCCCTCGGAGGTGTTCGTGCCGATGATCCCGTCGATGATCGCGGGCCTCCTCGTCGTGCTGGCCTTCGCGGCCCACCTGGGCTACCTGGAGCGCCGCCGGATCGGCTCGCTGGAGCTGACCGAGCTGGCCGTGCCCGCCGAGAAGCGCGTACTGGTCGGCGCGGGTGCCCCGGCGACGGTCTCCGGAGGAGCTGGCGGCGGAGCCGGCGGTGCGGCCCGCAGTGACGGCGGGGACGACGAGGACGGCTCCGACTGGTTCGCGGAGGGGCTCGACCCGAAGCGCTCGACGCTGCGACCGGGGCTGTTCCGGTTCAACGCGCTCCTGACCGCCACGCTGCTGGTCGTCCTCGTGCTCGACGTCCTGCCGATCCTGGTGCTCTTCATGGTGGCCGCCGCTATCGCGCTGGTCGTGAACTTCCCGCAGGTCAAGGAGCAGCAGGAGGCGATCACCCGGCATGCCTCGAGCATCGTCTCCGTGGTGGCGATGGTGTTCGCGGCGGCCGTGCTGACCGGCGTCTTCCAGGGCACCGGCATGGTCGAGGCGATGGCGCGCTGGCTGATCGACATCATCCCGCCGGCCCTCGGCCCCCACCTGGCGGTGATCGCCGGCGTGCTCAGCCTTCCGTTCACGTTCTTCATGAGCAACGACGCCTTCTACTTCGGCGTCCTCCCGGTGCTCTCCGAGGCGGCATCGAGCTATGGCATCGCCCCGGAGGAGATGGCGCGCGCCTCGATCACCGGTCAGACCTTCCACATGCAGAGCCCGCTGGTGCCCGCCATCCTGCTGCTGGTGACCTTGGCGCGGGTGCCCCTGGCCGATCACCACAAGAAGGTGCTGTGGCGTGCGGCCGCGGTGTCGCTCACGATGCTGGCCATCGGGGTGCTGACGACGGCGATCCCGCTGTAGCCCGCTAGCCTCGGGGCGTGGAGCTATACGGGGCCGCCGACCGCGAGCGGATCGTCGCCGAGCCGCCCAAGCGGGTGGCCGCGCCGGAGCGTACGCAGTTCGAGCGCGACCGCGCCCGCGTGGTGCATGCCGCCTCGACCCGGCGGCTGGCGGCGAAGACCCAGGTCGTGGGGCCCCAGGCCGACGATTTCGTACGCAACCGGCTGACTCACTCGCTCGAGGTCGCTCAGGTCGCGCGCGACCTGTCGCGTGCCCTGAACGGGCCGGACTCGCCGCAGCCCGACATCGCCGAGACCGCGGCTCTCGCGCACGACCTCGGGCATCCGCCGTTCGGTCACAACGGGGAGAACGTGCTCGCCGAGCAGGCGAAGGGGATCGGTGGGTTCGAGGGCAACGCGCAGACGCTGCGGATCCTGACCCGGCTGGAGGCGAAGACCTTCGACGCCGACGGGCGCTCGGTCGGGCTCAACCTGACCCGCGCGACGCTGGACGCGTGCACGAAGTATCCGTGGGGCTTCGGCGAGCGGAAGGGCTCGAAGTTCGGGGTCTACGAGGACGACCTGCCCGTCTTCACCTGGCTGCGTGCCGCGGACGCAGGGCAGCGGCAGTGCGTCGAGGCGCAGATCATGGACCTCTCCGACGACGTCGCCTACTCCGTCCATGACGTCGAGGACGGCATCGTCGCCGGCAAGATCGACCTCGCCCGCCTCGACCTCGACGGCGTCGCCGCGACCGTGGCCGACTGGTACGTCCCGGGCTTCGACCGCGCCCTGGCGGTCTCGACCATCGCCGACCTGGGCGCCGCCGGCTGCTGGATCGCCGACGGCGCTGCGTACGACGCCTCTCGTCGTTCCCGGGCCATGCTCAAGAACCTGACCTCTGACGTCATCGGCCGGTTCTGCGGGGCCGTGCGGGAGGCGACGTACGCCGCCGGCGGCGGTCCCTACGTCCGCTACGGCGCCGACCTGGTGGTGCCGGAGCAGACCCGCCTGGAGATCGCGCTGCTGAAGGGGATCGCGGCGCACTACGTGATGCGCACCGACGAGCGGGCCGCGAACCTGGACCGCCAGCGCAACCTGCTCGGCGAGCTCCTCGAGCACCTCGTCTCCACCGGGCCGGACGATCTCGACCGGCAGTTCGCCGACGACTGGCAGGCCGCGGCCGACGACGCCGCCCGGCTCCGCGTCGTGATCGACCAGGTCGCCTCGCTCACCGACATCACCGCGCTGGCGTGGCACGAACGGCTCTGCCGTCGTTCCTGAGGCCCGTTGCGGGCACGACGTTTAAGCGTTACCTTAAATGTCGTGACCGATGCCTGGTACTCCGTCTCCGACTCCACCCGCCGCCAGATCCTGGCTCGGGTGGCCGCAGGGCCGTGCTCGGTGGGGGAGATCACCGACGCCCTCCCGGTGAGCATGGCCGCGGTGTCCCAGCACCTCAAGATCCTGCGCGAGGCCGGGCTGGTGTCGATGACGCCGGCCGGCCGTCGCCGGATCTATCAGGCCCGGGTCGAGGGCCTGGCCGAGCTGCGCGCCGAGCTGGACACCTACTGGACCCAGGCGTTGCATTCGTTCAAGCAGGTGGCCGAGGCCAGCTACCTGGCCGAGAAGGAGCAGCCATGAGCAGCACCCGCGAACCCACGTCCGTGGACCTGGAGATCACCGTCGACGTCCCGGTCGAGCACGCCTTCAAGGTCTTCACCGAGGACTTCGACCGGATCAAGCCGCGCGAGCACAACCTGCTCCCCGTCGAGATCGCCGAGACGGTGCTGGAGCCGCACGTCGGCGGTCGGGTCTACGACCGTGGCATCGACGGCAGCACCTGTCAGTGGGCGCGCGTCCTCGCCGTCGAACCGCCCCACCGGCTGGTGATCTCCTGGGACATCACCCCCGCCTTCCAGGTCGAGCCCGACCCGGCCCGGTGCAGCGAGGTCGAGTTCACCTTCACCTCGGTGGGGCCCGAGCAGACCCACGTACGCCTCGAGCACCGGCACCTCGACCGGCACGGCGCCGGGTGGCAGGGCTGGCGTGACCGGGCCGCGGGCACGGATGCCTGGGGGATCTACCTGGAGCGGTTCCGAGTCCTGGCGCAGTCGTGAACCGGGGGGACGGTGCGGGACGTCGTCGCGCACGTGATCAGCTATGAGGAGCTCGGGCTCGGCGAGTTCGCCGGAGGATTCCTGCGCGCCGGGTTCCGGTTCGGCCGGATGAACGCCCGCCGGCTCGAGGAGTTCGGCGCCCGGTCTCCGCGGGAGCGGCGAGGCGGTCACCGGACCGGGTGAGGCGCTGCTGATGGCGGTCTGCGGCCGCGCGGTGGCACTGTCCGAGCTCTCCGGCCCGGGGTTGGGGAGGCTGGCGAGCCGGGTGCGCGCAGACCGAGGCACCCGCCGACGTACGCCGCTGCCTGTGCGGTCTCGCCGGTCTGAGTAGTCTCACCCGGGTGAGCGATCCACTCGTCTGGCTGCCCTTCGACCCGTCCGAGCTGGGCAAGGTGCCCGCGGGCCTCCGCTTCGAGCTCTTCGACCACACCCGCTTCGCAGGCGGCGAGGTGGAGGTGCCGGACTCGGTGGGCGAGGTGGCCTTCTACCTGCCGCCCTACATGCTCGGCTCGCGCATCTTCGACGTCGTCAGCCAGATGACCTCGCTCCAGGTGGTGCAGCTGCTCACCGCCGGGGTCGACGCCGCCCGCGGCCACATCCCCGAGGGGGTGACGCTCTGCAACGGCCGCGGCATCCACGACACCTCGACCGCCGAGCTCGCCGTCACGCTGGTGCTCTCGTCGCTGCGGGGGATCCCCGGCCACGTACGTCATCAGGACGAGCACGCCTGGCGGCCGGGTTGGTTCCCGTCGCTGGCCGACAAGCGGGTCCTGATCATCGGGTACGGAGCGATCGGGCGGGCCATCGAGGCGCGGCTGGTTCCGTTCGAGACCGAGGTGGTCGGGGTCGCGCGGACCGCGCGCGAGGGCGTGCACGGTTTCGACGAGCTCGACACGCTCGTCCCCGAGGCCGATGTGATCGTGCTGGTCACGCCGCTGACCGACGAGACCCGCGGCCTGGTCGACAGCGAGTTCCTGGCACGGATGAAGGACGGCGCGCTGCTGGTGAACGTCGCCCGTGGTGGTGTGGTCGTGACCGACGACCTGGTCGCCGAGCTCGCTACCGAGCGGATCCACGCGGCGATCGACGTCGCCGAGACCGAGCCGCTCCCCGCCGAGAGCCCGCTGTGGGGCTCGCCCAACCTGCTCATCACCCCGCACGTCGGCGGTGCGTCGAGCGCGATGTGGCCCCGCGCCTACCGGGTCGTACGCGAGCAGCTCGAGCGGTTCGCCGCCGGCGAGCCGCTGGCCAACGTGATGTCGGGCAGCTACTGATGCTGAGGGTGGCGGTCGTCCAGGAGACGGCGGTGCCGGGCGAGGTGGCGGCCAACGTCGCGACGGCAGCGGACCGGGTCCGCGAGGCGGCGGCGAGGGGCGCGCGTCTGGTCGCGCTGCCGGAGACGTTCACGACCTCGTGGGACCTCGACACCTTCGATGGCCCGCTGCCCTCGCTCGACGACACCGACTGGCTCGCCCCCGCACAGGCCGCGGTCGACGAGACGGGCGCGGTGCTCGTGCTCAACTCGCCCCTCGACCTGGCCGGGCGACGGGCGATCACCAGCCTGGTGATCGCGCCGGGGGAGGAGCCGGTCGCGGCGTACGACAAACAGCACCTCTACCCGCCGGAGGTGGAGCGTTTCGAGCCCGGCGAGCACGGCACGACGATCGAGATCGACGGCCTCCGGGTGGCGCTGTCGGTCTGCTACGACGCCAACTTCCCCGAGCACGCCGCCGCGGCGGCCGCCGACGGCGCGATCCTCTACCTCAACACCGGTGCGTACTTCCCCGGCGGCGGCCACCGGCGCGACCTGCACTACGCGGCCCGGGCGCTGGACAACTCGATGTACGTCGCCTTCGCCGGTCTCGTCGGCGGCCCGCTGGGCTTCATCGGCGGCTCGGCGGTCTACGACCCGCTCGGCCGTCCGGTCGAGCGGCTCGACGACGCCATTCCGGGCATGGTCGTCGCCACGATCGACCCGGCCGAGGTCGCACGCGTTCGGGACGAGCAGCGGATGTGGGCCGACCGCCGAGCGGACCTCGGCCCACGGCGTACGCTCCCCATCGCTGCCGCCCCGTAGGATTCACTCTCGTGGCGGGCCGCATCAAGGAGACGAGCATCCAAGAGGTGCGCGAGAAGGCGCGTCTGGACGACATCGTCTCCCAGTACGTCACTCTGCGCCGCGCAGGCCCCGGGACGTACAAGGGCCTGTGCCCGTTCCACGACGAGAAGTCGCCCTCCTTCAACGTGAACCCGTCGCGGGGCTTCTTCAAGTGCTTCGGCTGCCAAGAGGGCGGCGATGTCATCGACTTCGTCATGAAGCTCGAGGGACTGAGCTTCTTCGAGGCGGTCGAGCGGCTCGGCGACAAGGTCGGCGTGCAGGTCCAGCGCGAGGAGGGCGACGAGGCGCCGGTACGGCGCGGCCCCGGGCGCGGCAAGCTGGTCGAGGCCCACAAGGTCGCCGCCGAGTTCTACGCCGAGCAGCTGCTGACCCCCGACGCCGTGGTCGCGCGCCAGTTCCTCGACGAGAAGGGCTTCGATCGCGACGCGGCGCTGCACTTCGGGGTCGGGTACTCGCCGCGCGGGGGAGACGACCTCTACCGCCACCTGCGCGCGCGTGGGTTCTCGGACGAGGAGGTCGTCACCGCCGGCCTGGTGGCGCACGGACGATCGCACTACGACCGGTTCCGCGGGCGGCTGATGTGGCCGATCCGGGAGTCGGGCGGCGACGTCATCGGCTTCGGTGCGCGCCGGCTCTTCGACGACGACCGCATCGAGGCGAAGTACCTCAACACTTCCGAGACCCCGATCTACAAGAAGTCGCACGTCCTCTACGGCATCGACCTGGCCCGCAAGGAGATGGCCCGCACCCGCGAAGCGGTGATCGTGGAGGGCTACACCGACGTGATGGCCTGCCACCTCGCCGGGATCACCACCGCCGTGGCCACCTGCGGAACCGCGTTCGGTGACGACCACGCGAAGGTGCTGCGCCGGTTCATCTCCGACGACCAGCAGCTGCGCGGCGCGGTCGTGTTCACCTTCGACGGCGATGCCGCCGGCCAGGCCGCCGCGCTGAAGGCGTTCAAGGGCGACGGCAACTTCACCTCGCAGACCTATGTCGCCGTCGAGCCCGACGGTCTCGACCCCAACGACCTGCGCATCAAGAAGGGCGACGAGGCGGTCCGCGAGCTGCTCGCGAACCGCGTCCCGCTCTACGAGTTCGTGCTGCGCAACGTCGCCTCGAAGTACGACCTGGACCGTGCCGACGGTCGGATCGACGCCCTGCGGGAGGCGGCCCCGCTGGTCGCCTCCGTGCGCGACGAGTCCAAGAAGATGGGCTTCACCCGGGACCTGGCGCGGTTCCTCGGTGTCGATCCCGACGAGGCCGCCCGGGAGGTACGCCGCGCCGCCGGTCGCCCCGCGCCGTCGGCCGTTCCGCCCCGGCGTGAGGCCGTCGCCTCTCCCGAGGCCCCCGCCGCGCCGCAGCGGCCGCCCATGCCGCACCCGCGCGAGCCGCGCTTCACCGTCGAGCGCGAGACCCTCAAGCTCTTCGTGCAGCACCCGGTCGCCCTGGGCCGCACCACCGGCGAGATCACCCCCGAGGCCTTCACCCACCCCCTCTACCGGGCGCTGTGGGAGATCATCGCCGGCCTCGGTGGCCCCGGCGCCGGCACCGGCGACGCCAACTGGGCCCAGAAGCTCGGCGCGGCCGCCTCCGATCCGCTCGTCAGCCGCATCCTCGCCGAGCTCGCCGTAGAGCCGATTCCCTCCGCGAAGGAGCCGGACTCGGCGTACGTCCTGCAATATGTCGTACGCCTCCTCGAGCTCCTCGACCAGCGCCGCATCGCCGACGTGAAGAGCCGTCTGCAGCGCTCCGACGCGACCGCCGACCCCGAGGGCTACAACCGTCTTTTCGCCCAGCTCGCGGCCCTCGAACAGCACCGCCGCGGCCTGCGCAACCTGGTCGCCGAATGACGGCCTGCCGATTTCCGATCGCCGCTTCCGGGTTGCTAAGGTTTCACCCGCGCCGCAAGGTGCAATTCCCCTGTAGCTCAATTGGCAGAGCATTCGGCTGTTAACCGGAGGGTTGTTGGTTCGAGTCCAACCGGGGGAGCAAGAAAAGGGCCGCTGACCAGGCAAAACGCCAAGGTCAGCGGCTCTCGTCATTTCGATCCAAGGCCGTTTCTCCCGGAATTCACCCGGTTTTGGGGCTCGGAGTGGACTCCTTGAAGAACTTCTCAAGGGTCTCGGCGACCTTCGGTGCTTCCGTATTGAGTCCGACGTAGAACGTCTCCGTCGTGGTCTGACTTGCGTGGCCGAGCTGCTCCTGAGCCGTGCGGAGGTCGTACTGCTCGGTGAGCAGCTTCGCCACGGCTTTGCGGAACGTCTTGAAGGTGACCCAGGCGTACTTGGTCCCTGCCACAGCGGAGACCCAGCGGCGCCGCATGTTGGAGTACGGGATCCAGGAGCCGACGCGTGAGGGGAAGACCGCGTCGATGGGGTTCGGTCCGGTCTGGATGACCTGCCGTTCCAGGAGCATGGCGACGAGCGACCCGGGGATCTCGACTGGACGTTCCGACGACTCGGACTTCGGGTACTCCTGTCGGTAGACCCCGAGGCCCTTCTCCTGCTTGATGGTGCCCGTGACTTCGAGGTACGGGCGCGGTGCTAACAGGTTCACGTCCGTCCACCGAAGTGCGAGAAGCTCGCCAGGGCGAAGGCCGGTGACCACTAGCAGCATGACGAACAGGAATAGGTCGTCCGTGGCCTTTGGGCCGGGGCGGTCCTTCGTCTGCCATGCTGTGATGATCGCGCGGATCTCGGCAACCTGAGCCGCAGTCTCGATGCCCTTGACCTTCCGGCCGCCTGACCTCTTGGTGTTGACCTTGGCTACCGCGTCGACTGGATTCGTTGCCAGCGCGTCGTGACGGATCGCTACGTCGAATAGCTGGTTCAGGTGCTTCCTAAGGGCTTGATGTAAAGCCGTGCCGACGACTCGTAGTGAAGCGCCCCGGGTTCCCTGCCGCTTCTGTACGGGTTGCGGCTCTCGGTTGAGGGCTCATTATGGTGTGAGGCGGGATCCCTTCTTCTAGCCGTTGGCTGGATCTCGTCGACGACGACGACCGCGGCCGCGAGTCGGTGCCCGAGGCCACGGGGCCAACGGCACACCTCGTGTCATCTCCCCCAGGAGTTACCCAGCGTGCCCCGTTAGCGCCGACCACGGTAACCACCCACGCGCCGCCGATGCACGCGACTACGTACACCCGCCGCGATATTTTGACGATCACTGAGGCGGATATCGACACGGTCAGGCGGTGTCGTCAAGGGTGGCTTCGAAAAGCGCGACGGTGCTGACGATGTGGGACTCCATCGCGACTCGTGCGATGTCAGCATTGCCCGACCGGATCGCGGTGCGGATCACGTCATGGTCGTGGTTTCGGTCGTGGAGCGAGGCCGACAACGGCCGTGCGCCGCCGATGGTGTTGATGAAGAAGTCCGATAGATCCCACATTCGCTCGCTGAGGTCGGCCATCACACGTGAATGGGCCATCCGATGGATGACCAAGTGGAACTCTCGGTTCTGGAACCGGTATCCGTGAGAGCGATCGTGAGGGTTGGCGAGTTGCTCGAGATCCTCCATGCGTTGCCAGGCTGCGTCCATCTCGGCGAGCTGTGCATCTGATCGCCGAGAAGCTGCGGCAGCCGCGATCTCGCCTTCGAAGCGACCGAACAGATTGAAGAAATCCCTGACCTCCTGCACCGAGTAGTTCGCGACGCGGCATCCACTCTGAGGGACGATCTCAACGATGCCCGTGGCTTCCAGCCTGCGCATCGCGTCCATGACAGGCTGCTTGCTCACACCGAACTCGGCCCTGACCTCCTCGATGGAGATGCGGGATCCCACCTGGTAGTGACCAGAGAGAAGGCGCTCGCGCAGCTCGTCTAGGACGACCTTGCCCAATCGCTGTCCAGAGCGGGTGTTGAAGGCGGGTTCGGGCACGTTGGACTCCTCGGAGCGAGATGAGGATCTGAGTCTAGATGCGGCTCCTGCTCCGCTCTGTTCGCTGCCACCCTTCGTGGGGGCGGGGTTGGTGGTCATGCGGCGCTCGGGGCAGGGCCCGGTGATGACGCCGCGGAGATCCGAGTCACGGTGCCGTGTGGGTCGGGCCGGCCCACACGCCCAGGGAGCAGGAGAACCGACACGACGGAGATGCCGGCAACGATCAGGAGATAGATGACAACCGGTCCGCTGGTGCCGTTGGCCGCGTAGAGCGCGGTGGCGATCGTCGGTGCGAACGCGGCACCGCAGATCTGGGAGATGGTGTAGCCAACCGATGCGCCGCTGTAGCGGACTTCGGGGACGAAAACCATGCTGAACAGGGAGCCGGTGACGCCACCGGCAGGTGCCATGGCGATACCGAACACCATCACTATCGCGGCACCGAAGGCGACCGGGGAGCCGGTGTTGATGAGCGCGAAGGCCGGCGCGATCGAGACCAGCATCAGGGCGGCTCCGAGCAGATAGATGGTCTTGCGGCCCCAGCGATCAGCGAGAGCGCCGAACGCGGCGTAGAGAACGACGGCGACAACTGCGGCGATGAAGACGCCGATGAGCACCGAAGGGCGGGCGACGCCGACTTCCTGGGTGGCGTAGGAGACGAGGTAGGACATGCAGATGTAGGCGAACACGCCTTGGGAGAGGTAGGTGCCTGCGACGAGCAGGATCTCTCGGGGGTGGCGTCGCCAGGCTTCGGCAACGGGGAGTTTGATGCTCTCGGCGCGCTCGCGGACTGCTTCGAACTCGGGGCTCTCGGCGATGGTGAGGCCGATGATGACGAGGAGTGCGCTGAACAGGAATGGCAGGCGCCAGCCCCAGTTCTCGAAGTGGGCGGGGCTGAGCTTGGTGGCGAGGAAGAACGCGATGGTGGCAAGGCCGACACCGGCGGGTGCACCCATCTGGGGGAAGGCGCCGTAGAAGCCGCGCTTGCCCTGAGGTGCGTGCTCGACGGCCATCAGGGTGGCGCCGCCCCACTCACCGCCTACGGCGAAGCCCTGGACCAGACGGAGCAGGGTGAGCAGGATCGGCGCTGCCAAGCCGATCTGGGCGTGGGTTGGCATCAGACCCATAAGGGTGGTTGCCAGGCCCATGGTGACCAGGGAGATGACCAGCATCTTCTTGCGGCCGACCTTGTCGCCGAAATGGCCGAATACGACGCCGCCGACGGGGCGGGCGAGGAACCCGACGCCGAAGGTCGCGAAGGACAGCAGGGTGCCGACCAGTGGGCTTGAGTCGGGGAAGAACAGCGCTGGGAAGACCAGTGCTGCGGCGGTGCCGTAGATGAAGAAGTCGTAGTACTCCACGGTGGTGCCGATGAAGCTGGCCGAAGCGACCTTGAGTGGAGACGTGGCGGTGGGGGTGGCCCGGTTGGAGGTAGTCATCAGGATCTCCGAAAAGTGGTGGCTCGGACTGTCAGTCGAGGGTGACGGTGGTGAGGGCGAAGCCGGCGATGAGTTCGCGGATGGGGCGGTAGTAGCTGAACTGGACCGAGTACTTTCCGGCGGCGCCGAGGGCGGCGTAGCCAGCGATCCACGCGCGGACCTCGTGGGAGGAGTTGCCAGCGATGCGGGTCATCTCGTCAGGGGTCCAAGCGTCGAGCGGGGTGAGGTCGTCGGAGGCGAGGATGCGCAGGAGTTCTTGGTCCCACTCGGGCGCGAGGTCTTGGATGGTGGAGGCGCCGGCCGCGAAGTCGCGGGCGGCATCGATGACGCGTTGTTGGCGTGATGCGCGGGCCTCGGGGGAGAGCGGCCCGGTTTGGCCGAGCAGCATGCGGCGCTGGTCGGTGGTGGCGGTCGGCAGCCGCGGGACCGGCGGGTCGTGGGACAAACCTCCGGAGGAGATGAGCAGTACCTTCTGGTCGAGGGTGGCTAGGTGGCGCCCGATGGCTTCGCCGAGCAGTCGAACTCGGTTGAGCGGTGTGAACGGAGGGGCGACGGAGTTGATGAAGATGGGGATGAAGGGCTTGGCGGTGATGTCGCCGTAGACGATTTCCATGGGCTGCACGGCTCCGTGGTCGACTACCATGTCCAGGGACACGGCAAGGTCGATGC
Organism: Nocardioides sp. NPDC047086; assembly: GCF_040643685.1. Lineage (NCBI taxonomy): Bacteria > Bacillati > Actinomycetota > Actinomycetes > Propionibacteriales > Nocardioidaceae > Nocardioides > Nocardioides sp. NPDC047086. Next base: position 138,455 of record NZ_JBEYUV010000006.1, on the reverse strand, counting down.
CGTCGGCGATGACCGCCTCGGCAAGGTCGCGGGCAAGGGCCTCTGGGACGTCGAGGGGACCGGCTTGGGAGCCGTAGTCACCGACGCTGGTGGCGGCGTAGCCGATGCAGAAGGCCGGCATCAGGCGGTAGAAGAACCCGTTGTAGTGGTCGGGGCCGAGGTTGACCACGATGTCGGGGTCGAAGTCGTGGACGAACTGCTTGGCTTCCGCGAACGCGTTCTCGAGCTCGCCAGAGACGTCCTTGGGGAGGTTTGCGTACTCCAGGAGTGGGCTGTGGCTGGTGGCCAGAAGTGCCAGAGTCATGACGTTGCCTCCTGGTTGCGTCCGAGGAGGAAGTCGAGGTGGATCCGGTTGAAGGTTGTGGTGTCCTCGTACTGGGGCCAGTGGCCGCAGTTCTCGATGACCTCGAGCCGTCCGCTGGGGATAAGCGAGGCGATGCGGCGGCCTTCGTCGACGGGGCCGGAGGGGTCCTTGGTGGTCCAGATGACCAGGGCATCGGCCTGGATGGCACGTAGGTCGTCGTCAGTGATCATGTTGCGCTTTCGGGTCTCGAGGTCCTGCAGCGCCATGTTGGCCTCGCACGCCTTGAGCCAGTCAGGCTGCTGGAAGATGGCCTGGCGGGTGCGGATGAGGTCGTCGGTGACCATGGTGGGGTCGGCCATCAGCCATTCCAAGCGTGCCTTGACCCGTTCCCAGGACGGGTCCTTGGCGGCCTCCATCGACAGGGTGTAGAGCCGTTCCATCACCTTGGGGTTTGCCATGGTGCCACCCATGGTGTTGAGCACGATCTTCTCGACGCGCTCGTGGTGGAGTTGCGCGAACCGTGCAGTGACCCAGCCGCCGAGAGACTCGCCACTGAAATAGGCCTTCTTGCCGCCGAGGGCGTCGAGGACATGGTTGATCTGGTCGATGTAGTGCGGGATCTCGAGCGGGTGGTCGGGCTTGGTGGAGTACCCGTGGCCGATGAAGTCGATGGCGTACACGTTGAAGTGCTCGGCGTGTGCGGCGAGGTTGCGGACGTAGGCCTCGGCGTGCCCGGTGATGCCGTGCAGCAGCAGGAGCAAGGGCTTCGAGGCGTCACCGGCGTGCAGGTAGCGAGTGCGGTAGGGCCCGGCCTGCAGATAGCCCTGGGCAAACTCGACCTGGGCTAGGTCGCTCCACACGCTGGTGTACGGACGGTCGGGCTCGGTCGCGGAGGCGGTCGTGGGGACGGTCATGGAATGCTCCTTGTAATGGTGGTCTTGTCGCGCAACGTGGGTCAGGCGTCGGCGGTGTCGGGGATGTGCATGGGGACGGTGATGTCGACCGAGCGGGTGCTGTACTCGTGCCGGCCCGCTGCCGAGTCGGACTCGGCGGGACGGTTGGGCCGGTCGAGAACTCGACACAGCGCGGTCTCGAGGAACTGCAGAGCTTCGTCGGTGTCCCAGACCTCGGCGTTGTGCCGCCAGGCGATGTAGCCGTCCGGGCGGACCAGCAGCGCACCAGCCTCTGGGATCTGCCGGATCCGCTCCCAGTAGCCGTACGGGTCGATCGTCCCGGGCTCGCCGATCAAGACCGTGCGAAGGAAGGGCAGGTCGAGCTTGTCGGCTGCGTGCTTCCATGCAGCACCGCCGATCCCGGTCAGCAGGGTCATCTGGCCCTTGCCGGTGACGTCAAGGGTGGAGATCCGCCGTCCATCGGGGCCGACGAGCCAGGCGTGGGGAAGCTTGGCGCCCGGACGGGTGGAGGCCTGAAGGTAGAGCTCACGGTGCCGCGGCCACTCTTCTTCTCCCACGCTCTCATCGGGCAGAACGGCAGATGAGGCGTAGCGCTGGTTGAGCTCGACCCCGTGGGCGTTGAATTCGGTGTTCTTCAGCTCCAACGCCTCGTAGAGTCGCTCGCGCAGCGCCACACCTTCGGGGGTCGCGGCCTTGAGCTCGGCCAGGCCGGCCGTCACCGGGTCCTCCGAATTGCGGTCGAACCACTCGCGCAAGCCGGCATAGTCTTTGCGGGACTGGTTGGCACGCGCGACGATCTGCTGCCCGACGGGAACCCGCTCCTCGGAGTAGGACTCCAGGAGGCCAGGGCCGGCATACCCCTTGACTGCGAACGCGACCTTCCATGCGAGGTTGAAGGCGTCCTGCATCGAAGTGTTCGAGCCCAGGCCGCTGCTGGGTGGGTGGCGGTGGACGGCGTCGCCGCCGCACAGGACGCGGCCCTGCGAGTACTGGGTAGCGTGCTGTTGGTTGACGTACCACAGGGACTTGCTGATGACTTCCGGCTCGATGCTCGGGTCTCCAACCAGCGTGCGGATCTGGGCGATGACCTTCTCATCCGACAGGTCGGGTTCCCCGGCGGCCATGTCGAAGCCCCAGCCTGCGATCCATTCCTCCCACGGGCGGATCGCGCGCAGCAGGCCCATGCCGATCTCGCCGAAGCCGGCCTTGGAGTTGAAGATCCAGTACAGGATGCTCGGCCGGTGCTCGACATAGCGCGTCAGGTTGGCGCGGAAGCGGATGTAGGCGGTGCCGGCGCGGGCGACCTCGCCCTCGAGCGGGAGATCGAGCTGCTCGACGATGCGCGACCGGGCGCCATCGAAGCCCAGTAGGTAGCGAGCCCGTTGCGTGAAGACCTCTCCGGTGCGGCTGTCGCGAAGGCGGACAGTGACGCCGTCCTCGTCTTGGACGTGGTCGAGGTACTCGGTGTTGAAGCTGATCACGGCGCCGCGTGAGGCGGCAGCGTTGATGAGGATGGGCTCCATCCGTGGCTGCGGTAGGTCGAGCATGGTGCAGGGGCTGCCCTTGAGGTAGTCACCGAAGCGCAGGTCGCCGGTTCCCCAGGTTTGCAGGCGGACGATCTCCTCGCCCGCCAGGCTCGTGGTGAACAGCGTGTCACCCATCTGGTCCCACGGCGTGGCCTGGGAGCGAGCCTCATCCTCGAGCCCGAGGTCGCGTAACACCTCAACCGCACGCTGGTTCGTGATGTGTGCTCGCGGGCTATTGGCAACCCAGGGGAACGCTGTCACCGCATGCACTCGGACGCCGTAGCTCGCAAGCGCGGTAGCGGCGACGCCGCCCGCCGGCCCGAGACCGACCACGATCACGTCGGTGTCGAACCCATTCGGATCGCGGTGGAAGGGCTCGAACATCGGAGCCGGAAGCAAGTCGTTCATGAGGGACCTCGTTGCGAGTGGACGGGTTGAGCACCGGAGTGACCAGCATCACTACAACTAGCATGCTAGTTGGTTGAGCGTCAATCTGCCAGAGGGGCACGGATCACAGGAAGAACGTCGCTGTTTGTAGCGAGACTCACAAACTTCGCCTGCAGGGTTGTGGGCGGCGTCACAGTGTGGTTATGGTCACTGGACCACTAGAAGGTCAGTTGTGACCTCACCTGTCCTACCAAGGAGCCCACCCATGGAGCTGAACAAGTCCACTACGGCGTTCCTCGCCTGCCACTTCGAGAACGATGTCGTGGGGGCCGAAGGCGCGTTCGCCCCCTTCTTCCGCGCCGAGGTCGAGCGCCGGGGTGTTCTGGAGGTAGCCAAGCGCCTTCTCGATGGTGCCCGGTCGGCTGGGGCGCGAGTCGTCTATACGCGCGTTGCGTTCCAGGAGGGGCACAGTGACCTCGTCACGAACATCCCACTGCTGGGCGTAGTGGCACAGCAGGGCAGCCTGCTCGACCATACTGCCGCCACGGAGATCGTGGACGAGGTCAAGCCGGAGGCTGACGACTGGGTCGTCACCAACCCGAAAGTGAGCGCGTTCGCCTCCAGTGACCTCGACGAACGACTGCGCGCCTCCGGCATCGACACGGTCGTCCTGTTCGGCGTGGCCACCAACATCTCGGTCGAGAGCGCCGGCCGTTCGGCAGGCGACCTCGGCTACCGCGTCATCGTCGTGGAGGACGCCTGCTCCGCGGCAGCGCCGGAAGCCCACGACGCCACCATCGCCTCATTCGGCCTCCTCGGCGAGGTCGCCTCGGCCGATGAGGTCCTCGCTGCCCTCTGACGCACTCCCACTGACAGCGCCCCATATCGACCCAACCATCAATAGGAGAACTAATGCAGGACATGCTCGCGGCCCGGCTTCACACCATCGGCGAACCGATGCAGCTCGAGCGAGTGCCCCGCCCGGCGCCCCGCTCGACCGACGTCGTCGTCAAGGTCATGGCGTGCAACATCGTGCCCAACCTCAAGAACGTGCTCGCGACCTACGCCGAGTGGTTCCCCTACCTGCCCCTGCCCAAGCTTCCAGCCATCTTTGGTCTCGACACGGCGGGCGTCGTCTCCGAGGTCGGTGACCAAGTCACGAACGTGGCCGTCGGTGACCGCGTCTACATCAACCCCGGTATCTCCTGCGGCGGATGTCGAGCCTGCAAGCGCGGCGAAGCGCCCAACTGCGAGCTCTATACCTTCATGGGCTACTTCTCCTTCGGCAAAGATGGCCAACGGCTCTTCGACGCCTACCCGTACGGCGGGCTCGCCGAGTACATGACGGCCCCGCAGGAGAACCTCATCAAACTCCCCGACACGGTCACCTTCGAGCAAGGCGCACGGTTCGGCTATCTCGGCACGTCCTACTCAGCCCTCAAGAAGGCCCAGGTCGGCCCGGGCAAGACCGTCCTGATCGACGGCGCCAGCGGCACCCTCGGCCTCGGCGGAGTCCTCAACGCCCTCGCCATGGGAGCCACCAAGGTCTTCGGGACCGGCCGCAACGCCGACCTCCTCCAAGACGTCAAGGCTCTTTCGCCCGACCGCATCGAAGTCCACGCCGTCGGCAACGGCAGCCTGCGAGACTTCGTTCTCGAGAACAACGACGGTCACGGCGTCGACGCCGTCATCTCCACCCTCGGTCCCGGCGCCCCCAAGGAGACCCTCCTCGAGGCTCTGGCCAGCCTGGCCCGCGGGGGCAGCCTCGTCGACATCGGCGGCATGATGGAACACCCAGAGCTCGACCTGTTCCACATGATGTGCAGCCAGAACTCCGTGATTGGCAGCCTCTGGTTCACCAACGGCGAAGCCCAAGAGATGTCCGACCTCGCCGGCAGTGGTGCGCTCGACCTCTCGGTTCTCGAGAACCACGTGTTCCCTCTTGAGAAGGTCAATCAGGCACTCGACGAGGGCATCCCGAACCGCCACGGCGGGTTCACCAACTTCATCATCGCCCCCGACCCAGTCCTTCCCGCTTAGGTGTCCAGGAGCAGGGCCTGAGCCTCGCAGTCCAGTGACGCTCAGGCCCTGCTGGCAGCTCGTTGACGTCGAACAAGCGTTCTTCTCAGAATCTGTGTGGGAGGCGACACAGGTCTGGGTTGATGTGACGGGCTCACAGTCATCAGTGCCTTGCGGGGAGATTCGACGGGACTTGGGGAGTATCCCGCTTATCTCCCGCTTTTGGGCGAATGATACTGATTGACGGTGAGTACCGCCCTTCGAGGTTTGGGCAGGTGAGAGCGGCCGTTCGTCAACGCGCGTCAAGCGCTGTTGGTGGCCCTCCGAAACGGAGGGTTGTTGGTTCGAGTCCAACCGGGGGAGCAAGAAAGAGCCGCTGACCAGGCACGATGCCAAGGTCAGCGGCTCCCCTCATTTCCAGGTGTGATCAGCTGATCGGGTCGAAGATCCTTGTCGGGAGCACCGCGCGGTCGGCGACCTCGACGGCCTCCTGCTCGACGCCGAGATAGTGGTTGCTGACCTCGGGATCGTTGAGCAGCATCTCTGCGGTGTCGCTCCGGACCACGACGCCGTTCTCGACGATGACCCCGCGCTGTGAGACGCCCAGCGCCGCTCCGGCGTTCTGCTCGGCGAGCAGCACGCCCACGCCGGTTTCGGTCAATGTCGAGAGCACACCGAGGATCTGTTCCACGATCTGCGGCGCCAGCCCCATCGACGGCTCGTCGAGGAGGAGGTAGGCCGGCTGCCGGACCAGTGCTCGCGCGATCGCCAGCATCTGCTGCTGACCACCCGAGAGCAGCCCGGCCGGCCGGGAGGCGAAGTCACGCAGGATCGGGAAGAGCGCGAGCACCTGATCGAAGCGCTTCGCCTGCTCGCCGGCATCGAGGCGGGTCCCGTGCAGGCCGACCTGCAGGTTCTGCTCTACGGTCAGCTCCGCGAAGATCTGACGCCCGGCGGGCACCAGCGAGATCCCGCGACGCGTACGTTCGGAGGCGTTGAGGCCGGTGACGTCATCTCCGTCCAGAGTGACCTGTCCGGTGACGGCCCGGTGTACGCCGACGATGCTGTGCAGCAACGTGGACTTGCCCGCACCGTTGGCGCCCAGCAGGGCGACGACCTCGCCGGGCTCGACATGCAGATTCACCTCACGCAGGACGCCGACCCGGCCGTAGCGGGCGGAGAGGTTCTTCAGCTCGATCACGAGGCGACTCCTAGGTAGGCCTTGCGGACGACGTCGTCCTCGCGGACGACCCTCGGGACGTCGTCCGCGATCACCTTTCCGGCGTCCATCACGGTCACCTGATCGCTGATCGCCAGGACGAGAGACATGTTGTGCTCGATCAGCACCATGGAGACCCCACCCTCCCGGACCGCGTGCAGCACGTCAGCCAGCTCCCGGGTCTCGCTGTCATCGAGGCCCGCGGCGGGTTCGTCGAGAAGCAGCAGCTTCGGTGCGGCGGCCAGACCACGGGCCACCTCGACCAGCCGCTGCGCACCGGCCGGAAGGTCGGTCGCCAGGCTTCCCGAGAAGCGGGTGAGGTCCAGGAAGGCGATCAGCTCGTCGGCACGGGCTTGCAGCTCACGCTCCTCCCGACGGGTCCGCGGCAGGCGCAGGGCATCCGAGAGGAAGCGTGCCCTGGTGAAGCGGTACGCCCCGAGCATGATGTTCTGGCGGACGGTCAGTGTCGGCACCAGCCGGGCCGACTGGAAGGTGCGCATCAGGCCCAGCGCCGGCAGATCCCGGGGCGAGCGGCCGACCAGTTGGTGGCCGTCGAAGTCGACGCTGCCCCCGTCCGGCTTGGTGAATCCGGTGACCAGGTCGAGCAGGGTCGTCTTGCCGGCGCCGTTCGGCCCGATCACCGCACGGATCGTTCCCTCCTTCACCTCCAGGTCGACGTTCTGCACGGCGGCGAGGCCGCCGAAGCTGCGGCTCAGCCCGCGTACGGTCAACAGTGCGCTCATCTCTGCTCCTTCGAAGGGGACGGGGCAGTGCTCCGGAGCGCGCCCGCGACATCGCTGATCGCGCCCCACAGACCGGCCGGGAAGTAGGTCATCACCACGATCAGGACGACTCCGGCGAACAACGGCACCCAGATGGCGAAGGTCTGGCCCATCTGTGGCACGCCCTGGATCACCAGCGCGCCGATCAGCGGCCCGAACGCGCTGCGCGAGCCGCCGATCGCCACCATGATGACGATGCTGAAGGCGACCGTGACGGTGATGATCTCGGGGGAGAAGAACCGCAGGTAGAACGCGTACAGGCTGCCGGCCAACGAGGCGGTGACGGCCGAGATCGCGAAGGCGGTCGCCTTGTAGCGGGAGCCGTTGATACCGAGCATCCCGGCGGCGATCGAGTCGTGGCCCACCGCGGCAAGGGCCCGGCCGGTCTGCGACTTTCGCAGGTTGGTGGTGATCCAGGCCGCCAGCCCGCCGAGCACGACGAGCAGGTAGAAGTTCGCCTGATCGGAGAACACCTCATAGCCGAACAGGTTGAGGCTCGGGATGTCGACCATGCCGGACGGGCCACCGGTGACCGCGATCCAAGCCGTGCTCAGCGAGGCGATGGCAACCGCCAGACCGAGCGTGGCCAGCGCGAAGTAGTAGCCGCGCAGCCGGAGGAAGGCGGCACCGAAGAGCAGCGCCATGCCGCCGCACAAGAGCGCGAGAACGATCGCGGCGACCGCGGTCGGCCACTGCCACTTCAGGGTGAGCAGCCCGGCGCCGTAGGCGCCGATCGCCATGAACATGGTCTGGCCGAGCGAGACCTGGCCGGCCTGTCCGATCAGCGGGGTGAGACCGATGCAGGCCAGGTAGAAGATGCCGACCGTGACGAGCAGACTCATCTGGGTCGGGACCAGATACGGGAGCGCGAGCGCCACCGCGATGCCGATGACCGCCAGAGCGGCCGTACGTCCGGACAGCGCGCTGTCGCGCACAGGAGCAATCTGCGTGGCACTCATCGACGCACCCTTTCTGGAGTTCCGAAGATTCCCTGTGGGCGAACCACGAGCAGGGCGACGAGCAGGGCGATCGCGGTCAGCTGAGCCAGGTCGGCGTTCCAGTAGCGACCGAAGACTCCTTGGAGCAGGCCGAGCAGCAGGCCGCCGGTCACCGCGCCCAGGTTGCTCCCCAAGCCACCGACGACGGCGGCGATGAAGCCGGCAACGGCGTACGGGGTGACGGTGGTGAACTGCAGGAAGGTGATCGGGACGATGGTGGTGCCGGCGACGGCGGCCATCGCGCCCGCGAGGCCGAACGCGATCAGGCGCATCCGCTCGACTCGGATGCCCTGCAGCGCGGCCGCGCCTGGGTTGGAGGCGGTCGCACGCATCGCCAGGCCGATCTCGGTCTTGGTGAACAACAGCCAGAGCCCGACGATCGAGACGATCAGTCCACCGAAGAGCCAGAAGTACTGCGTCGGCAGGCTCAGCCCGGCCACCTCGAGCGGGGTGTCACCTGTGAAGGCAGGCATCGTGTAGGGCAAGTTGCCCCAACCGATGAGCAGCAGGCCGCCCACCGCCTGGAGCACGCCGACGGTCACGAGCAGGAGCCGCTCAGGTGTGGCCCGCTTGGCGGCGGGCTGGATGACGATCCGGGCGAGGCCGACCATGCCGACCGAGAAGATGACGATCACGATCGGCAGCGTGGCCAACGGGCTGATCCCGAACGCGCTCTGCAGCGAGACCGCGGTGAGCGCGGCGAGAACGACGAAGCCACCCTGCGCCAGGCTGATGATGCGGCTGATGGAGTAGATCACGGACATGCCGAGCGCGATCAGTGCGTACACGCATCCGTCGGCGAGGCCTCCGAGGACCGATTGCAGATAGTCGCTCATTCGACTCCTCCGATGAACTCGAACCCGTCCTCGGTCGCCTGCACGATGGCGACGTCCTTCTCGGTCAGGCCGCGGTGGTCCTCGACGGAGAAGTTGTACGTCCCCACGACACCGTCGAAGTCTTTGATCCTCTCCAGCTCGGTCCGTGCCTCGGCAGAGTCGCCTCCGGCGCGCTCGAGCGCCTCCGCGACGAGGTAGACGCCGTCGTAGGCGACGCCCGGGCCGAAGTCTGGCTGCTCGCCGTGCGCGGAGACGTACGCGTCGTGGTAGTTCGCCTCGAGCTCCCGAACCTCGTCGTTCGGGTACTCCGCGGGGTCCCAGAAGTCGCGGGTCGCGGGGATCAGGAGAGGGTCGGGGAGGAAGTGCTTGACCCGGTCGACGAAGGCGTAGGTGAGGTTGCCGTCCGTGGTGGCGACGGGGATGTCCAGGCCGACCTGGCCCATTCCCTTGAACGCGACGCCCGCGCCGGCGCCGGTGGCCCAGACGACCAGTGCCTGCGGCTTGTGCTTGGCGATCTGTTGCAGCTGCGCGGTCACCGACACGGCGTCGGGGCTGAAGGTCGCTTCCCCGGCGAGCTCCATGCCGTCGATCTCGTCGATCGCGGCCTTGGTGGACTCCGCGCCCTCGGCGCCGGAGGAGTCGGTCTGCGTCAGCAGGCCGACCCGGGTGATGCCTTCGCTCTTCCAGTAGTCGACCAGCCGGCTCGTCAGGTCGTGCGTCGCGACGCTGGCCGACCACTGCCACCCGCCGGGCTCGGGCTTGAGGCCGGGGGACAGGCAGTAGTCGATCACCTTGGCGCTCTCGGCCAGCGGAGCGATCGCCTTGCACGGACCCGATGTCGAAGGGCCCACGAAGGCGTCGACGCGGCCCAGCATCTTGCGAGCCTGGAGGACGGCCTGTGACGGGTTGCTCTGGTCGTCGGCCGTGATCAGCTCCAGCGTCGCGCCGTTGACGCCGCCGTCGGCGTTGATCTGCTCGACGGCCAGCTCGGCACCGCGCAGCTCGCCGATTCCCAGCTGACTGCCGGGTCCGGTCTGGCTGGTGATGAGGCCGATCCGGTACACGCCGTCATCTGCGGCTGCCGGCGTGGAGCACCCGGAGAGTGCCAGCGCGGCGGCCACTACCCAGGGCGCCAGGCGGCGTGCACGCGGAGACCGCGCCGCGGTGATCGCACTCATAAAGTTTTCCTCTCTGAAGAATTCAATTCTGTTCTACAGTGAGCACGATCACAGGTCAAGAGTTCCTGGCGAGACTTTGCCGGTTCGGGTAGCGCCTGCCTGCTACGTGAAAGGACCCTGCCCACGTGCGTGGGCAGGGTCCTCGGCGTCGGCGGCGGCGCAGGTCAGCTGAGCTCGGCCTCCAGGTCAGCGGCGGCGCTCTTGGCGAGTGCGGCCAGCTCCTTGCGGCGCTTGGCATTCATCCGGCTGATCGGCACCGAGATGTTGATGGCGGTCGGCACCGGAGCGCCGGCGACCGCGACCGCGACCGACCAGACGCCCTCCTCGCTCTCCTCGTCACCGATCGCGTAACCGCGGGCGCGCACCTCGGAAAGCTCGCTCAGCAGCGCGGTGCGGGTCGCGACCGACTTCGGTGTCTGTTGCGGCAGCGCCTCGTCGGGGTAGAGGCCGCTCACCTGAGCATCGTCGAGGGTGGCGATCATCGCCTTGCCGGTCGACGTGCAGTGCGCTGGCATCGCCCCGCCCGAACGGGAGGCGACCCGCACGGCCCGCGAGCTCTCCAGCGAATCGAGGTAACGCACGGTCGACCCCTCGAGGGTGCCGAGGTGCACGGTCTCACCGGTCGTCTCGTTGAGCTTCTCCAGCACCGGCCGAGCGAGATCGCGGATGTCGAGGCGCCGCAGCAGCGCGAACGCGATCCGGTCCAGCGAGGGGCCGGACTCATACGCCTTGCTGCTCGGGTTCTGCCGGACGAAGCCGCGGTACTGCAGCATCGCCAACAGCCGGTGCGCGGTCGAGGACGCCACGCCGAGATACTGGCTCGCCTCGGTGAGGCGCAGCGAACGGCGCTCGCTGAGCAGCCAGAGCAGGCGCAGCGCGTTGTCGACCGACTCGATCGGATACTGCGGCGAGGCGGTGTGCTCGGGTGCGAGCGGGAAACCCTCAGAGGTCGCGGTCACTAGAGCACCCTATGCCGTCACCTCCTCGACCCGTCGCCTGATCCGAGCGCGGATTCGCCGTCCGTACGAACCGGCGATGGGCCCGCAGCCAGCTTGTCGGCGACCTCGACCAGAGAGTGGCCGGCAGCCATCGCCTTGCGGGTGGTGACCAGCGCCTTGGGCCAGTTCGCCACCGCGGCTCCCCGCAGCGCGCCATCCTCGGTCGCGTAGAGGACCACGAAGCGGCCGCCCTCGGGATTCCCGATGGTCCTGCTGGAGGCAGCGCCATGGTGAGCGCCGACGACCTGGATCTTCCAGTCGTACTGATCGGTCCAGACGTACTCGATCGCCCGATAGGCGTGCAGTTCGTCGGGGTGCACGATGTTGCGCGCCGCGCAGGACGCTTGGTCGACGGCATTGGTCCAGTGCTCGGCGCGGATGAGGTCGCCGGTCTCTGCATCTCTCCAGCGGCACACGTCGCCCACGACGTAGATGCTGCCCGGCTCCCCGGGGCTCTCGGCGCGCAGATGCTCGTCGCAGACGATGCCGTCGTCGAGTGTGACGCCGGAGCCCCGCAGCCAGTCGGTGACGGGGTGCGCCCCGATCCCGACGACCACCACGGCGGCAGCAAGGACGGAGCCGTCGCTGAGACGTACGTCGAGGCCGCCGCGAGCGCGCGAGACATCCTCGACACCGACGCCGAAGTGGGTGATCACGCCACGGTCCTGGTGCAGCTCGGCGAAGATCGCGCCGACGCCAGGCTCGAAGGAACGGCTCATGGGCGTCGGTACGGGGTCGATCAGGTGGGTCTCCAGGCCGAGGGACCGTGCGCTCGCGGCCACTTCGGCTCCGATGAAACCGCTGCCGATCACCACGACCGGACCGCCCGCGATCAGCTCCTTCCGCAGGGCCGATGCGTCGGCAAGGGTGCGCACCACATGCACGCCGCTCCCGTGCAGGCCGCCCCACGGTCCCCGGCTGGCAGCCACGCCGGTGGCGACGACGAGCGTGTCGTACGCCTCGGTGGATCCGTCGGCGAGAGCGACCTGCCTCGCCACGGCGTCCAGCCCGATGGCTGCGACCCCGAGCCGCAGCTCGACATCGAGCTCTGCGGCCTTCTCCTCGGTGAGGAGCCGGATCCTCTCCGGGTCGGTGGTGCCCAGCAGCAGTCCCTTGGAGAGCGGCGGCTTGTCGTAGGGGAGCTCGCTCTCGGCGTCGATGAGCACGATCTGGCCGACGTAGCCCTCCGCGCGGAGCGCCTGCGCGACGCGTACGCCACCGACCGAGGCTCCCACGATCAGGGTCCTGGGGACGTTCATTCGTCGGCGACCTGGAGTGCGTTGACCGGGCAGCTGCGGGCCGCTTCCTCCACCCGGGGACGGTCGGACTCGTCGATCGTCTCCGTCAGGAGGACCACGATCCCGTCATCGTCGATGTCGTAGACGTCGTCGGCGGCCACGACGCAGTTGGCGTAGCCCTGGCAGGCGGCGAAGTCGGCAGTGAGCCTGGCCATCGGTTTGCTCCTTCGAATCTCGTGCTGAGCTGTCTTCGGTCACCGCTTCACGGCGATGCCGCCGTCGGGGTGGACCACGTCGCCGGTGATGCCGCGGGCGCGCCGGGAGGCGAGGAAGACGTAGCTCCAGGCGTGGTCCTCCCCGCTGAGCGCGACGCCCAGCGGAACCCTGCCGGCGAGCTCCTTCTCCCGGCCGGGGGTGTCGTCGAGGCGTTTGTCGTTGAGCCCGAGGCTGTCCAGACCGCGCAGGTCGGTGTTGAGGGTTCCGCCGGGGGCGACGCCGTTGACCCGGATCTTCCTGCCTGCCAGCTCGTGGGCCAGCGAGGTGACGGCACCTCGGACCGCGAACTTCGAGGGGACGTAGAGGATCCCGCCGCGACCTGGATAGTAGGCCGAGGTCGACTCGGTCAGGATGACCGAGGCCTCCCCGTGATCGCGGCCGGCCGTTTCCAGCGCGGGCAGCGCCGCCTTGACCGACATCAGATGCGACTTCACGTTGATGCTGAACATCTCGTCGAAGGCGGAGTCCAGCACGTCCGCGTCGATCTGGTCGATCCCCTGGTAGAAGTCGAAGATCCCGACACAGTTGACCAGGATGTCGAGGCCGCCGAAGGCATCCACCGTGGCAGCCACGGCCTCCTGGTTCGAGGCGTACGTGGTGGCGTCACCGGCGACGACCGGCATGTCCGGGTGGGCCTCGGTGATCGCGTCACACTTCTCCTGGGACAGCTCGAGCACCGCGACCCGGGCGCCCTCGCTGATGAAGGCGTCGACCACGGCACGGCCGATGCCGGAACCGGCGCCGACGATCAGGGCACGGCGGCCCTCCAGCCACTGGCTCATTCGCCCTCCTCCTCGAGACCATCGTCGGGGTCGTCCGGAATCAACGGTGCCGCGACCTTGCCGACCATGGCCGCCAAGGTGGCGTCGTTCTGCCAGGTCAGAGCCTCCAGCTCGAGCGGGTCGAGAGTGATCCACTGGCCCGACTTCGGGGAGTCGATGAAGAGTCGGACGCCGTTGCGAGTGTTGACGCGCAGGACCCGGATCTCGGAGAACTCGTTGGCGATCACGATGGGCTCGCCGACGGCCAGGTCGAGGAACTCCGCACGTCGCTCGGCGGCGGAGATCGCAGCGGCCCGGTCCGCGGACTCGCCCTCCCACTCCAGGTGGGGTCGCTTGGGTGTCATCGCGGCCTCACAGGAAGATGGCCAGGTTCTGCGTACGCAGCACCGACTCGTCGACGGCCAGGTGGCGGCGGGCGAGCAGCCAGCTGTCGCCGTTCGCGCGGAGCAGGTCGCGGCGCCCGGCCGAGACGATCGCCGGCTCGTTGACGTCGCCGCGGCTGCGGAACAGCAAGGTCGCCGACTCGACGACGATCTCCTCGGCCTGGTCCGTCGCAAACGTTCGTACGTTGGTCACGAAGTGGCGCAAGCGCGAAGGCGGGTCCTCGGTCCAGGCGTGCTCGGTCTCGAAACGAGCGACGCGACGGGAGAGGGAGTACTTGTTCTCGTCGAAGTGCGCCATCCCGGGCGCGGTGTCGTAGCCCGCACCGAGGGCGGTGGTCACCTTGACCGGCATGTAGTAGTGGATGTCGTCGGCGAGGAGGGCCAGCCAGTCCTGATAGCGCTGCTCGTCGAGGATGTAGGTCTCGTCCACGATCCAGCGGTGGGCCGAGAGGTGACGCGGGTCGTCGAAGGGCAGGGAACGGCCGACCTTCGTGGTCTTCGAGGCGTGCCCGCCGAGCTGTGAACGGCTCGCGTCGATGGGGTAGTGGGTCGTCATCGCGTCTGCTCCTCGCTGCTCCTGTGGTGGCCCTGCTCGCCGCGGATGGCGCCGCCCAGGCTGATGCCGCCGACCTTCTCCGGCTCGCGCTCGAGGTAGTCGGCCCACTTGTTGAGCAGGTTGCGCTGCCCATATTCGCCATAGCCGACGTACGCCGTGCCCGGGCCCGCGAACTCCTCCTTGGTGAGCGCCGGGACGACGTTCGAGCCGTCCATCTTGATGCCCATCCGGGAGTTGAGGTGAAGACGGCGGGCCATCGAGCCGGCCGCGGTGTTGGTCAGCGAGACCCAGTTCTCCACGTCGTCCTGCTCGAACATGCCGCTGGACCCGAAGCACATCAGGTAGGCCTTGTAGGAGAGGGCCTTGAAGTCCTCGGGGGCGTTCTTGTCGACGATGAACCAGGACAGCACCTCGGTCTCGTTCTCCGAGATCGGCTGCCACTGGCGAAGCGAGATGAAGGGGAGCACCTCGTCGGAGTCGCTGTCCTCGACCTTGGGCCAGTTGTGGACAAGAGAGAGGTTGGGGAAGATCGAGGCCGCGGAGATCATGAAGCCGTCGCGGCCGATGACGTCGAGCTGATCGGGCGACCAGACCTCTTTCATCCTCTCGATCATCTCCTCGGGATAGCCCACGTACGCCAGCCGCTCCTCGAGGGTGCCCGGCGGAAGCTTGTAGGTGGTGCCGCCGCCGGACGTGGCCCAGTAGGTGTTGCCGTCCTTGCGCTTCTCCGCCTTCGGCTCGCGGAAGAGACCGATCTCCACGACGGACGTGTGCGTCTGCGGGGTGTGGTACATGTCGCCGACGAAGTTCTCGGCGCCGATCTTCCAGTTCGCCTTCACCCGCCACCGCTGAGGACCGCGCACCTCGACGCCGTCCCCGCTCTGCCTCGTGTAGTAGTCCAGGTAGAACCTGAAGTCGCCCAGGAAGTCCTCGAGCGGTTCGGCGTCCGGGTCGAGACTGATGAAGATCAGACCGTTGTACGTGTCCATCGACGGCGCCGGGAGCAGGGTCTGCCCCTTCTTCTTGAAGCCTTCCTCGCCACCGTACGCCTCCTGGTGGAAGGGCAGGCCCAGGACGCGACCGTCGTTGCGGTAGCTCCAACCGTGGTAGGGGCAGCGGAAGTTGGACGCGTTGCCCATCTCCGCGCGGCATACCTGCATGCCACGGTGCAGGCACATGTTGAACATGACCCGCACCTGGCCGGAGTTGTCACGGGCGACGATGAACGAGTCGTCCAGGACGTGACGCACGACGTAGTCGCCGACGTTGGGGATCTCGGACTCATGGGCGACGAACATCCAGGACCGGTTGAACACTCGGTCCCTCTCCAGCTCGAAGATCTCGCGGTCGTTGTACACGTGCGCGGGAATCATGCCCTCTCGCACGGCCTCGATTACCGCCGTCTGATCTGTCATCTGCACTCCTCCACGGCCTCTGTCTGTCAGAACATGATTCTGCTAGAAAGAAAGAGCGAGGGCAAGTGGTGGGTGCGACTTCTTCTCTCCAGAGAGCCGCACGTGCTGCGCGACGATGCGGGTCCACGGCTCTGAGGTCACCGAGGTCTCAGCGCCGCGCCGTATGCGCTCGACGAGATGCGGCGGGGGATCAGGCTGGGAGAGCGAAGCCCGCCGCGGCGAGGCTGGTCGAGTGGAACCGCCAGATCAGCTGGTCGTTGAACCCCGAACCGAGGTCCGGAAGCTGTGCGACATCCTCGTTCGACATCGGTCGAGGGGCGCTGCCGGCGTTGGCTGCGCGGAGGATCATCCGGGCGAGCGTGTCGATGCTCAGGGCGCGGCTCAGCGCCTCCTGGACGCTCTTGCCAGTGGTCACGATTCCGTGACCGCGCAGGACGCAGCTGCTCTTGTCGCCCAGCGCGTCTGCGAGGTCCCGCCCGAGGTCGGGAGTGTTGACCAGGACGCTGCGGGGGTAGACCGGGATGCCATCGCGTGCCATCCGCGCGGCGGGGATGTTGTAGGCCCCGACGACTGGCGCAAGCTCCAGGCCGGCGAGGTCGAGTGCGACCACTGCCGGCGGGTGCGCGTGCAGCACGACGTCCACGTCGCCCCTGGCCTTGAGGATCTCGGTGTGGATGTGAATCTCGTTGGGGACCGAGTACGCATCGTCCGGGTCGAGCAGGTTGCCGGCATAGTCCGCCGCGCGGATGTCATCGAGCCCGGTGAAGAGGAGGCCGCTCTCCTGGGGGCCGCGGCAACGGATGAGCAGGCCGTCCTCGTGTCGGCTGCTGATGTGGCCGAGGATGTCCTCGCACAGTCCGCGGAATCCCGCTATGCGGCAGCCGGTGGCGATCTGGTGTCGAAGGTCGTGGCTCAGATCGGTGCTGGTCATCGATGGCTCTCTGTCGTGAATCGGAAGTCCGCGAGGAGGTCGATCGCCTCGGGATAGGGGCGGCCGGTGTGATCGCCGGCGTCGACGGTCAGGAAGAACTCGGCGAGAGCGCTGAAGGAGGGACTCTCGAAGCCGGCGTCGAGGAACATGGTGCGCGTCAGCTCGATGTCCTTGGCGATGGTGGCCACCGGAGCATGCGAAGCGATTCCATCGACGTCGCGGAGGAAGTACTCCTCGGCGGTGGCCAGGCCCGGTCGTGCTCCGGTGCCGGAGGAGAGGGCGCGGACCGTCTCGGGAATGTCGAGGCCCTCGTGCTCCGCGAAGCTCAGCGCCTCGGCGGCGACCAGGAACCGCGCGTACTTCACGTACTGCTGCAGGAGCTTGACGCCGTAGCCGGCGCCGATGGTGCCGAGATAGCTGACGTTGGTGGCGAGCTGGCCCACCAGGGGAGCGGCGTCGCCGAAGATGCCCTCGTCGCCGCCGACGAGCATGGAGGTGTGGGGCGGCTTGCCGCTGACCGGGCAGTCGACGAACCGTACGCCTCGCTCGGCGAGCCGAGCAGCAGCGTCCCGGGCGAAGGCGGGGGAGCAGGTCGAAGTCTCGATGACGAGGGCTCCCTCGGGCAGCTGTGCACCGAGGTCGAAGACGACCTGGCGCGCCGCGCTCACCGTCGGGAGAGACGTGAGCACCACGTCGCTGTTGTGCGCGACGTCTGCGAAGTCCTCCAGCACTCGGATGCCCTGCCGTTCGGCCCTCTCCTGCGCCTCCGGCGAGATATCGAACCCGGCGACCTGGATGCCGGCGTCCACCAGCGCGGACGCCAGCGCGGCGCCCATTCGGCCGAGTCCTACAAAAGTAACGTGCACAACACCATCCCGCGATACAGAAATCTTTTCTGAAATGGCAATCTACACAGCGGTGCAGCATGCGGCAACTCGTTCGTCCGACGGTCTCGCCAGGCGTGCGTGCCGCTGATCGCAGGCGCGCGAACGGCGCCTGCGCATCAGCGCAGGCGCCATGTGGTCGGCTCGGCGTGGCCGAGGCGACGGCGGGTCAGTTGTCGGTCGTGGCCTGAACGGTGCGGTCGAGGTGCCTGCTCAGCTCTGCGACGGCGGTGTCGAGATCGCGAGCGGCGATGGCATCGACGACCCGACGGTGCTCGGCGACCCCGGAGGTGCCCCGGTGGTGCGCCTCGACCAGCGACGTCAGGATCGAGTCGCGCATCGCATCGAGCAGCAGCGTCGTCGCCGAGTTGTGGGCGCACGAGGCCAGCGCACGGTGGAACTCCAGCGACATCGCCACGGTGTAGGTGCCGTCCTCCCGCGCCGCCTCGTGCTCGTCGCACATCGCCCGCAGCCGCGCGATGTCGTCCTCGGTCGCGCGATCGACGATCAGCGGCAGGAAGCCGAGCTCCATGATCGTGCGGACCTCGGTCACTTCGGCGGAGCTGAGTGCCGCTGTGGAGATCAGGTCGGTGAGTCCCTCGCCCACCAGAGAGACCGACGGGGCGGAGACGAAGGCGCCGCCCTCCTTGCCGAGCTTGATGACGATGTGCCCGGTCGCCTCCAGCATGCGAAAGGCCTCGCGGACCGTACGTCGGCTGACCTGGAACTGGTCGCACAGCGCCCGCTCCGAGGGAAGCCTGGATCCGACGGGAAGCTCGCCCGCGCGGATGCGCGCCCGGATCTGGTCCACGATCGTCGCAGAGATGCGTACGTTGGCAACCGGTTGGAACACGATCGAGCCGTTACCCTCGGGCACGTCCATGTCTGCGCTCACACCACTCCTCTAGCCGTGCTGCGATCCTAGTCGATCGCGCCGGGACCGGACGGCCAACGCCGCCGGGGCGGTCATCGCCGCGCCCAGCACGAGCAGTGCGACCGGCGCCGCCACGACCGTGACCAGTCCCGAGACCACCAGCGGCGCGGCCAGCAGCGCTGCTGCTCGGTAGGTGCCGGCAGTGGCCAAGGCTTCGCCCCGCTCCTCGGGCCGGACCGTCTCGCTTGCCAGTGCCGGGCCGACCGTCTGCAGCAACCCGGCGCCTGCGCCCGACACTGCGAGCAGGACCGCGGCGGCCACGAGATGACCCGCGAGCGCAGCGAAACCCGCGAACCCGATGCCGGTGACCGCGATACCTGCCACGAGGAAGGAGGTCAGGCGACCCGCGTGGATCCTGCCGGCGGCCGCGCCGCCGGCGATGTTGGTGGTGTTGGCCACCGCCGCGACCATGCCGATGGCCGATGCGCTCTGCCCGGCTCCGGCGAGCACGATCGGCACGAACGAGTTCATCATCGCGCGCCAGGCGCCGGCGGCGGCGCCCGCCCAGCTCGCCAGCCCGACGCCCGTGCCACGCCGCTGCCCACGCCTCGCGCCCTTGCTCCGGTCCGGACGCAGCGGCTCGAGCCGCATCAGCAGCGAGGCCGGCACGACCACCAGCGCGGCCGGGAGCGCCCCTGCCGCCAGGGCCCAGGCGACCGAGACATGCTCGATGATCGGCCCGGCGAGGAACGGGCCCACGATCTGCCCGACCCCCGAGCTCAGGTTGACCTGGGCGAGAGCGGTGACGGACGAGGGACTCGTGCGCACGGCATGCGTCTGCGCCGCGGTCCAGACGAAGCCGCGCGCCGCACCCTGCGCCAGCTGCGAGAGCGCGAAGGCCCACCATCCTGCCGAGGCCAGCAGCACCAGGCACGACGCCGCCATCAGCAGCCCGGCGGCGCTGACGAAGTGCTTGTCGGGAAAGCGCCGCATCAGCGCGCTCATCACGGTGCGGATGCCGAGCTGCGCGCAGGCGGAGAGGGCCACCAGCACGCCGACCTCGGCCCCGCTGAACCCCGACTCGAGCGCGAACAGCGGGACGGCGACGGCCGAGAGTCCCATCGCGAAGGAGAACAGCGAGCCGCTGGCGGCCACGTAGAGCCCCTCGAAACGTGACGGTTGACACTTCAATTCCGGGGCCATACGGTAATGGTACCTCCATTGACCCAAACAGGAGAAACATGAAACTCGCGAGTGACGTCGTCAAGTGCCAGGGCTACGGCAACTGCATCGCCGCAGATGAGAAGCACTTCGACCTCGATGACGACGGCCTGGTCGTCCTTCTCGAAGAGACCGTGGCGGACGAGGACCGCACCTCGGTAGAGGCCGCCATCCGCAGCTGCCCGGTCGACGCGATCTGGCTCGAGGGCGTCGGCAGCGAGGCCGCGCGGTGAGCGATCACGTCGTCATCATCGGCGCCTCCGTCGGTGGCATCCGCACAGCCCAGGAGCTGCGCAAGCTCGGCTTCGACGGTGACATCACGGTGGTCGGAGCCGAGCACGAGCAGCCGTACGACAAGCCGCCGCTGTCCAAGCAGCTGCTGCTCGGCACCCAGTCCGAGGCCGAGATCTCGCTGCTCGGCGAGGGTGGCTGGGAGGCGCTCGGCGTCACCCCCCGCCTGGGCGTGCGTGCCGAGAGCCTCGACATCGACTCGATGGCGGTCCACCTCTCCGACGGTGAGGACCTCCAGTACGACGCGTTGGTGATCGCCACCGGCGTACGTCCTCGTACGCTCGCGCCGGAGGTCCACGAGCTCGACAGCGTCTTCACGGTCCGCGAGATCGCCGATGCCCGCGCCTTGCGTGAGCGGGCCGACCGCGGCCCGGTCGTGATCATCGGCGCCGGGTTCATCGGTGCCGAGGCGGCCTCCTCCTTCCGCGCCCTGGGTGCCGAGGTCACCTTGGTCGAGGCGCTCGGTGCGCCGTTCGGGCGCGTGCTGGGTGACGAGGTAGGTGCCTTCCTGGCAGACCTGCAGCGTGACAACGGCGTCGAGCTCCTCACCGGGGCAGCCGTCGAGACGATCGAGAAGGACGGCGACCGGACCCTGGTCCGCCTGGCCGACGGCCGGACCCTGAGTGCCGGCACGGTGGTCGTCGGGATCGGTTCGCTCCCCAACACCGAATGGCTCGAGGGCTCCGGCCTCAAGCTCGGCGACGGAGTCTTCACCGACGCCGGTTGCGCAGTACAGCCGGACGGTTTCGGCCCGCATGCCGAGAGCGTCTTCGCCGTCGGCGACGTGGCTCGCCAGATCGACCCGCGCACGAACAAGGACTACCGGGTAGAGCACTGGACCAACGCCGCCGAGCAGGCGTACGTCGCTGCCCGCCAGATCATGGATCCGACCATGGCGCCGTCGCCGCCCAAGGCGCCCTACTTCTGGTCCGACCAGTTCGGGCTCAAGATCCAGATGGTGGGCCGCCCCTCCGAGGCCACCTCGGTGACGGTGCACCGGTTCAGCGTCAGGGGCAGCGAGAAGAAGGTCGCCGTCTACGAGAACGACGGCGCTCTCGTTGCCGCGGTCACCTTCGGCTGGCCGCGCGCTCTCGGCACCTGCCGCCAGGCCTGGGAGGCCGGCGCCACCGCGGCCGAGGTCGTCGAGAAGCTCGCCGCGCTCGCCGACCAGAACACCGTCGCCTCCGCCTGAGGCCACAGACACATCACGAAAGGAAACAACCATGACGATCGAGGATGCGCAGCCCATGCAGCGCCGCGTCGCCGACCTGGTCGACGTCGAGAACGGTGAGATCAGCCGCGAGATCTTCGTGTCCGAGCAGATCTTCAAGCAGGAGATGGAGAACCTCTTCCCGCGCGCGTGGCTCTTCGTCGGGCATGCCTCGCAGGTGCCCAACCCGGGCGACTACTTCAGCTCCTGGATGGGCTCCGACCCCGTCCTGCTGACCCGCGACGCCCAGGGTGAGATCCACGTCCTGCTCAACTCCTGCCGCCACCGCGGCATGAAGGTGTGCCGCTACGACGAGGGCAACACGATGCAGTTCACCTGCCCCTACCACGCCTGGTCGTACAGCATGGACGGGTCGCTGGTCGACGTTCCCGGTGACCTGCACGGCGTTCCGCACATGAAGACCGCCTACCAGGGCCAGCTCGACAAGGCCAAGTGGGGCCTGGTGCGTACGCCTCGCATCCACAACTACAAGGGTCTCGTCTTCGCCTGCTGGGACCAGGAGGCACCGGACTTCCTCGACTACGTGGGCGACTTCCACTGGTGGCTGGACAACCTGGCCGACGCCTTCGACGGCACCGAGGGCGGCACCGAGGTCTTCCACGGTGTGCTCAAGTGGCGGATCAAGTCGAACTGGAAGTTCGTCTCGGAGAACTTCCTCGGCGACACCTACCACGGCGCCTCCACGCACGCCTCGGTCGAGGCCGTCGGCATCGGCCCGGGCGGCAAGGGCAAGCGTCGCCACGGCGAGCGGCAGAACCAGGGCGGCTTCTCCAAGGGCCGCATGAAGACCTCGTTCCGCCTCGGCCACGGCGCCTCGGACAACCTCGAGTACGAGCTCCCCTATCCCGAGTTCGCCGAGCCCGAGCTGACCGAGTACTTCGACAAGGCATGGGAGACCCGTGCCGAGAAGCTCCGCGAGGAGGGTCGCCCGCTGGGTGGTCGCGGCCCGGCCACGCTCTTCCCGAACATGTCGATGGCTGCCGGCTTCCCGCGCTCGATCCTGGTCGCGCACCCGATCAGCTCCACCGAGACCGAGGTGTGGCGCTGGTTCCTGGTGGACAAGGGCGCTCCGGAGTTCGTACGCGAGTGGCTGCGCCAGTACTACATGCGCTACGGCGGCCCCGCGGGCATGACCGAGCAGGACGACATGGAGAACTGGGACTACGCGACGCAGGCGAGTCTCGGCGTGGTCGCCCGTCGCTACCCGTACAACTACCAGCAGGGCATCGGCCGGGAGAACCTGAGCGAGCTCGACCGCGCCGTCCACTCCGACCACGCCATCGCCGGCGAGGTCAACGCCCGTGGCTTCTACCGCCGCTGGACCGAGTACGTCGACAACCACTCCCAGGCCGAGCTGGCCGAGGCCGCCAAGACCGAGGAGCGGATCGCAGAGATCGAGGCGCGCGAAGCCGCCGCCGCTGCAGCGAAGGAGGAGAACGCGTGAGCACGCTGACCGAGAACGAGGGCGCCCCGCAGTTCGTCAACGACTCCGCCCTCACCAAGCCGGAGCTCCGGGACCTGCTCGCGGACATCAGCGACTTCTTCTACCGCGAGGCCGACCTGCTCGACGAGCGTCGCTACCCGGAGTGGCTCGAGATGATGGCCGAGGACTACCGCTACTCGGTTCCGCTGCGGATGAACGTGCCGTTCTCCGACGTGGCCGCCAACGAGCAGACCAAGACCGGCGAGAGCGGTGGCGAGCTGGCCTGGTTCGACGAGCCCAAGTCGACCCAGGAGATGCGCGTCACCCAGCTGATGACGGGCGTGCACTGGGCCGAGGAGCCGGTCTCGCGCGTCTCTCACCTGGTCACCAACCTGCGCCTGACCAAGGTCTCGCTGCCCGAGGTCGAGCTCTCCAGCCGCTTCCTGGTCTATCGCAACCGGGTCTCGGACGAGACCGACATCCTGGTCGGTCGCCGTTACGACGTCGTCCGCCAAGACGGCGAGGACTGGAAGCTCGTGCGTCGCAAGCTGCTGCTCGACCAGACGGTACTGACTGCGAAGAACCTCTCGATCTTCCTCTGACATCCCCCTCCAGACCAGGGCCCGGTACGACGTACCGGGCCCTGGTTCGGCCTTTTCGGCCCTGCCGCCGCCTATGATGAACATAAACCGCAAGACAGAAAGCTTTTCCGTTGACTGAACAGCGGCCAGGTGAGCAGCCCGATTCACCGAAGTCGAAACGTACGAAACCTGCCTACGCGATCTCCTCGGTCGACAACGCGCTCCGCCTGCTGCTGATGTTCCGTGACCAGAAGCAGCTGCGTCTCTCCGACGTCTCGAGCTCGCTGGGGGTTTCCCCCTCGACGGCACACCGGCTGCTGGCGATGCTGGTGCATTACGACTTCGTCCACCAGGACACCGGGCACGGCGTCTACAGCGCCGGCCCCGCGCTGCTCGACATCGGCTACGGCGCCGTACGCAGCCTCGACCTGCGCAGCGTCGCCGAGCCGATCCTCGCCCAGCTGGCCCGCACCCTCGACGAGACCGTGCACCTGGCCCAGCTCGAGGCCGGCCACATCCGCTACATCGCCGGCGCCGAGTCGAGCCGTCCGCTGCGCGTCGCCGACCGCACCGGGCAGCTCTTCCCTGCTCACCAGACCGCGACCGGGAAGGCGATCCTGGCCGGCCTCGAGCCTGCCCAGCTCGACGAGGTCCTCGTGGCCGGCGACAGCCAGCTGTCCGTGGCGGAGCGCGACGAGCTGGCCGGGCAGCTCGCCGAGGTCCGGGCAACCGGGCACGCGGTCAACTACCGCGACGACGGGGTGGTCTCGGTTGCCGTGGCCGTCGCGAACCCGCGCGGGCTCACGGTCGGCGCGATCAACGCCTCGGCCCCGCAGAACCGGATGTCCCCCAGCCGACAGGACGAGATCGTCGGCGTCCTGTCGAGCGCGGCCGCGGAGCTCGGGGCCGCCCTCGGCCACGCCTGAGAGTGGCGCGACCCGCTGTAGATCACGATGGGCGGTTGTCCGGGCCCGAGCCCGGACAACCGCCCTGGTGTTTGTGCTCAGCTGTCGCTGAGCAGGTCAGACCCCGTCGAACGCGGCCTTCAGGATGTCGACGTACTCCGCCGGAGCGTTCATGAGCTCGGCGACCTCGGTCTGGACGGAGGCACCGTCCTTGAACACGATCGGACGACCCGCCTCGGCCCCGGCCTCTTGGAACTCGGGGTCGGTGGCCACCTTCTCGAACGCCTCACGCAGGATCTCCAGGCGCTCGGGGTCCATGTCCGGCGGGGCCGCGATGGTGCGGCCGGATTCGAGGATGTCCACGTGGTGCTGAGCGAGCTTCTTCGCCTCCTCTCCCTGAGCGACCTCGAGGATCGTCGGGACGTTCGGGTACTGCTCGAGCCGCTCGCTGCCCAGGACGAGGACGGGCGTCCCGTCCTCGCTCTCCAGCGTCGAGAGCTGGCTGCTCAGTGAGCGGGAGTAGACATCGACATTGCCCTGCAGAAGAGACAGGGCCGCCTCGTCGGAGCCGCCGAAGCCGGTCACGATCTCGTTGTCGATCCCGAGCACCTGGTCGAGGACCAGCGGGTCGATGTACTCGTTCGAGCCCGGCCCTGTCGCGGCAGACCGGAGGCCACCCTTCTCGGCGGCGGCGACCAGCTCCGCGTACGTGTCGATCGGCCCTGTCTGGGCGGTGATCGCGACGTCGGGCTCGGTCGTGATCTGGCCGACGTAGCTGAACTTCTCCGGCTCGTACTCGACTCCGCGCGCCTCTGCGAGCGCACCGCCGAGCGTGCCGGTCATGTTCAACAGCTGGATGGTGGTGCCGTCCGGGGTGGCCGATACCAGGCCGTTCAGCGCGACCAGTCCGCCGGCGCCAGGCTCGTTGACGACCTTGACCGTCTTCGCGCCGAGCTCCTCGGCGAGCGCCGGGGCCAGCTGACGGGCGTACTGGTCGTAGCCGCCGCCCGGATCGAAAGGCACGACCAGCTCGATGGTCTCGCCCTCGAAGCTCCCCGACTGCCGCTGTTCGGGGCCGATCAGCCCTGCCGGGACCGGTTGGGTCAGGACCACGTTGAACACGAGCACCAGCACGCCGGTCAGCACCGCGGCGTACGTTCCCGAGAACAGCCATGAGCGGTTGTCCTGCGATCGCAGGTACAGCACCGTGAAGACCAGCGCCGTGGCGAACAGGCCGATGACGTACAGAGCGACGAAGAAGCCCGTGAACCAGGCGAGCGTGACCACCCAGGTGGGCAGATCGGCGGTGTGGAAGACGTAGTCGAGGTCGTCCTCCAGCTCATCCTCGGTCGTCTCCTTCTTCGGGCTCGGTGCGATCACCGAGCGGAGGACCAGGAGGCCCGACAGCACCGCGCCGGCCAGCGTGATGCCACGCGGGAACACGGCAGCGCTGTGGTCCCAGCCACGGGTGAGCAGGTAGCCCGCCACCATGATCACCAGCAGGAGGAGGCCACCGATCAGACCGGCGCGATCGACCTTGCGTCGGGCAGCGGGCCGAGCGGGCCCAGCGGTCTCGGGGGAGGGGGTCTTGGAATCCACAGTCATCACGCATCCACCTTCTGCTCGTCGGAACCTCCGTCGACCCCGGCCGGGGCCCCGGCCGAGCCCGGCTCGAGCTGGTTGGCGCGGCGCTCACGGATGAAGTGCATCGCCAGGACGAGCGCCATCACGGCGCCGATGCCCAGCACGATCGGGCGGGCCAGCCAGCCGGTTCCGAAGATCTCGTTGGACAGGAAGATGTTGCGTTCCAGCACCGCGCCGAGGATGAACCCGAGCAGGAGGGGCACTCGGGGCCAGTCCCAGCGGATGCAGAGCACCCCGACCAGGGTGAAGAGCAGCATCAGGACGACATCGGCCCAGCTGCCGCGCTCGGCGAAAGCGCCGATCGAGAGGAGGAGCAGCAGGAACGGGATCAGCACCGGTCCCGAGATGCGGGTGAGCTTGGCGAGCGGGCGCACCAGCACCAGCGCCACGCCGATCGCGATCACCGTGGCCAGCAAGGAGATCCACACCAGCGAGAAGGTGACGTCGAGCTCATCGGTCAGCATCTCCTTGCCCGGGTCGAGGCCCAGGATGAGGAAGGCGCCCAGCAGCACCGCGCTCGAAGCGGAGCCGGGGATACCGAACGCGACCGTCGGGATGAGTGAGCCGCAGTCCTTGGCGACACCGGTCGCGCCGGCCGCGATGACGCCCTCGACGGAACCCTTGCCGAACTCCTCGGGCTTCTTCGAGGTCGCCTTGGCCTGGCCGTACGCGACGAACTGGGCGACCGACCCGCCCATGCCCGGCACCATGGCGAGGCCGGTGCCGATAGCGCCCGACCGGATCGCGAGCCACCAACGACTGAACGCGTCACGAACACCGGCACCGACGCCGGTGACCGAGGTGGCCTGCACCTCGCCGGAGGCGACGCTGCCCTTCGCCATCATCAGCTGCAGCACCTCGGCGCCGCCGAAGAGGCCGATGACGACAGGGACGATGCTGATGCCGTCCCACAGCTCGATCATGCCGAAGGAGTAGCGCGGCGCGCCGGTGGCCGGATCCAGTCCCACGAGCGAGACGAGGACACCGAGCAGGCAGATGATCGCGCCCTTGAGCACGTTGCCCGACGACAGCGTGATGACGAAGGCCAGACCGAGCATGGCGAGGGCGAAGAACTCCGGCGGCCCGAGCTGCAGGATCAGCGGACGTACGACCGGGATCAGCGCGATCAGCACCACCCCGCCGCACAGCGCGCCGAGCCCCGAGCTGGTCAGCACCGCACCGAGAGCACGGCCGGCCTGACCACGCCTCGTCATCGGGTAGCCATCGAGCACCACCGCGGCCGACGAGGCCTCGCCGGGCACGCCGAACAGGACCGAGGTGATGTCACCTGCGGTAGCAGCAACCACATACATCCCGAGAAGCAACGCAAAGGCGGGCACCGGGTCCATGCCGAACGTGAACGGCAGCAGCAACGCCAGCGTCACCGCGCCGCCCAGCCCCGGCAGGATGCCGACGACGAACCCGAGCGCGACTCCGATGACCATCATCAGGAGCGACTCGAGGGTCAGCACCTGGGCCAACCCGCTTAGTAATGCTTCACCCATATCAACTTCACTTTTTCGTAGAACAGAAATGTTTTCTAGATGTAATCCCAGTCACTCCATTCTTGTCAATGGTGACTCCATTGATTTGCCCTGGCAGCCTGCCCGATTCCCCGTCCGGGTCGCCCGGTGCGAGGTGGTCGCCCACTTGGTCGACCAGGGGCGGCCGAACAAGGGCGGGCCGAGCGGCTCCCGGGTTGGCGGTGGGGACGGTGCCGTGGCTCCCGCCCGCGAGGGAGTCGTCGCCGGCGCAAGGTCTCCTGTGCAAGACCGGGTGACGCCTGTCGGTCGCGATGGTATATTGGTCTGGCCATTAGTTGTTCACGCAGAGGAGTCGAAGTGCCCAAGGTTGTCTATGTCGATGCGACCGGTGTCGAGCGTGTTGTGGATGCTGCGCTCGGCGACAACGTCATGGCCTCCGCTGTGCGGAACGGGGTTGCCGGGATCGTCGGCGAGTGCGGCGGCAACAACTCGTGCGCGACCTGCCATGTCTGGGTCCGCGACGAGTTCGCCGATCTGGTCGGCGGTCCCGGCGACCTGGAGGACGACCTTCTGGACCTCGGCGTTGAGGATCGCCGGCCGGGAAGCCGCCTGGGATGCCAGATCGTGGTGACCGCCGAGCTGGACGGATTGGTGGTCGACGTGCCGCCGGAGCAGGCGTAGCCCTTGCCCATTGGTTTAATGGTCTGATAATTATCACGTAGTGTGTGGCAGGGGCCACAAGCGAAAGGACGATGCAGTGCTCAGGAAAGAGATCAACGATCTGCTCACGCAGACCGGTCCGGGAACGAAGATGGGCGAGCTGTTCCGTCGTTACTGGCAGCCGGTGCTTCTCGCCGAGGAGCTGCCCGACAACGACTGCCCGCCGGTCCGGGTGAAGATCCTCTCCGAGCGGCTGATCGCGATCCGCGACAGCGAGGGCAACTACGGCCTGATGGACGAGTTCTGCGCCCATCGCGGGGTGAGTCTCTGGTTCGGCCGCAACGAGGAGGGTGGCCTGCGCTGCCCCTACCACGGCTGGAAGTACGACTACACCGGCCAGGCGATCGAGGTTCCCAGCGAGCCCGCCACCAGCAACTTCTGCGAGAACGTCAAGCTGAAGGGCTACCCGCTGGTCAAGCTCGGCGACGTGCTGTGGACCTACATGGGTGACCCCGCCCACCAGCCGCCGCTGCCCGAGTGGGAGGCCTACACCGTCCCCGAGAAGCAGAACTTCACGTCCAAGCGGCTGCAGGAGTGCAACTGGCTGCAGGCGCTCGAGGGTGGCATCGACTCCAGCCACGTCACCTTCCTGCACTCGGGCAACCTCAACACCGACCCGCTGTTCAAGGGATCCAAGGGCAACGAGTACAACGCCGGTGACCTCAAGCCGTTCTTCGAGGTCGTCGACTACGAGGGCGGCCTGCTCATCGGTGCCCGCCGCAACGCCGAGGAGGGCCACTACTACTGGCGCGTGACTCCCTGGGTGCTGCCCAACTTCACCATGGTCCCGCCGCGCGCGGACCACCCGATGCACGGACACTTCTGGGTCCCGATCGATGACGACAACTGCTGGGCGTGGAGCTTCGACTACCACCCCACCCGCGAGCTCACCGACGCCGAGGTCGAGGCGATGCGCGCCGGCAAGGGCGTCCACAGTGCCAACGACGAGGCCTACCGTCCGTTGGCCAACAAGGACAACGACTACCTGATGGACCGCGAGGCCCAGAAGCGGGGCGAGACGTACTCCGGCATCCACGGCATCGCGCTGCAGGACTCCTCGCTGCAGGAGTCGATGGGCCCGGTGGTCGACCGCACCAAGGAGCGCCTCGTGGCCACCGACGCCGGCATCATCAAGGCCCGCCAGAAGCTCCGCAAGGCCGCGCTGGCCCTGGCCGAGGGCGTCGAGCCCGTCGGTAACCGCGCCCAGGACCAGAGGGTGCGCTCGGTCGCCGCCGTGCTCCCCAAGGACCAGCCCTTCGTCGAGGGCATCGGCGAGGCGATGGTCGCCAGGCCGGGCGTCCCGCAGACCACGGTCTGAGGAGGAGCCTGTGTCAACACCCACCCAGATCAGCAGCTGCGCCCGAGCGACGACCACGGAGGAGGCGCGGTTCCGCATCGACTACCCGCTCGCAGCGGCCCGCAACACCCGCGTGGTCGCCCTCGACGCCGCTGCCGAGACGATCGTTCGTACGGCCGCGGCACAGGACTGGGATCAGGCCCGGTTCTACGTGGCGCACGACCCGGGACACGACCTGGTCACCATGGACGGTGAGACCGTCCCGCTCGCCGGCGAGCTCGAGCACAGCAACACGGTCGTGATGGTGTCGACCACGGGCGAGAGCGCGGAGGCGGCCGCGACCATCGGCGCGGCCTGCAAGGTGCGCGGCATCATGACGGCCGGCCTGGTCGTCACCCCCGGGCAGCTGAGCAGCGGGGCCCTCCTCACGCTGCGGCCGTACGCCCGGATCCTGCTGGTACCCGCCGACGAGGACGACCTGGTCGAGCTGTTGAGAGCGACGCGCGCATGAGCACCGAGAAGGTCACCCTGCAACGACTGCGGGAGATGAAGCAGACCGGCGAGAAGAGCGTCTGCGTCGTCGCCTGGGACTACCAGATGGCCCGGATCGCCGACCGTGCCGGCGTCGACATCGTCTCCGTCGGTGACACGGTCGGGGTCAATCTCTGGGGCCACGACAACCCGCTCGAGGTCACCATGGAGGAGATGATCGTCGTCGCCAAGGCGGTCCGTCGCGGTGTCACGCGGGCCCTGGTGAGCGTCGACTTCCCCTACGGTCCGCTCCAGGAGGGCACCGCTGCCGCGGTCCGGGCAGCCATCAGGCTGGTCAAGGAGACCGGCGTCGACATGGTCAAGCTCGACGGTGCGGCCGACTATCCCGAGGCCGTCGAGGCGGTCGTACGTGCCGGGATCCCGGTCTTCGCCCAGTTCGGCATCACCCCGCAGACCGCGTTGCGGTACGGCGTTGCGTACACCGGGGCGGCGACGGCCGCGGACGCGGTCTCCGAGGAGATGCGCGCCGAGATGATCGTCGACGCCAAGCGGCTCGAACGGGCCGGTGCCTCGCTGCTGAACTTCACCAACTCCGGGCCCGAGGTCGGGCCGGCCGTGGTCGCCGCCGTCGGCGTGCCGGTGCTCGGCGGCTTCGGCGGTGGTCCGTGGCTGGACGGCCGGATCAGGATGGCGACGGCGGCGATCGGCTACCACGCCAAGTGGCTCGACTCCGAGCCGGACACCTACGCCAACGTCGCCAAGACGGCGTACGACTCCCTGAGCGCGTACGCCGCCGATGTCCGTGCTGCCCGCCAGATCCGCGGCGGCGTCCCCGTGCCGCCGCCCAGCTGAGAACCAGGAGCAGAGCATGCCCCACGTCGACATCGACGGCATCAGGACCAGGTACGAGACGGTCGGGGACGGCCCGCCGATCCTGATGTTCAGCCCGGGTGGGTTCGACTCGAGCCTCGACAACTGGACCCACTTCGGGCGCTATCGCGATCTCGGGTTCGTCGAGGCGTTCAAGGCCCGCTACACCTGCGTCGTCTTCGACCGCCGCGAGTCCGGGCAGTCGGGTGGGCGCGTGGAGCGGCTGGACTGGCCCGAGTACGTGACCCAGGCGCTCGGCCTCCTCGATCACCTCGGGATCGAGCGGGCGCACACGATGGGCGGCTGCGTGGGCTGCTCGACGGCGGCCGCGCTCGCGGTCGCGGCACCCGATCGGGTGCGCAGCATGGTGCTGTTCTCCCCGGCCGGCGGCCCCCGCTACCGGCAGGCCCAGCACCGCCGGTTCGTCCAGCACCTCGCCTACGCCGCCGAGCACGGCTTGGAGGCCGTCGTCGACCTCGCCCGTTCCACCACGGCCGGGTTCAGCAAGGACCCGCGCGTGGGCCCCTGGGCCGCGCCGCTGCGTAGCGACGAGACCTTCGCCAAGGCGTACGCCGCCATCGACCCGGCGCGCTACGACCTGGTCGTGACCGGGGCGGTGCGCGGGCTCTTCGACCGCGATACCGTGCCCGGGGTCGAGGCGGAGGACCTGATGACCCTCGACGTACCCGCGCTGATCGTGCCCGGGCAGGACACCTCGCACGCGCCGTCCGCGGCGCGCTACCTGGAGGAGTGCCTGCCGGTGCACGAGTACTGGGACGTCCCGGTCGCGGAGCAGACCCCGCAGACCGCCCCGGCGCGGATCCTTGCCTTCTTGGACAAGCACAGTTCGGACGAGCACGGGTCGGACCGGCATTGAACCTCGTCGTGCTGCGCCATGGCGAGAGCGAGTGGAACGCCGCCGACCGGTTCGCGGGCTGGGCCGATATCGGGCTCACCGCGACCGGGCGCGACGAGGCGCGCGCGGCCGGCCGGCTGCTGCTCGCCGGCGGCCTGGTCCCGGACGTGGTGCACACCTCCCGGCTGACTCGCGCGGTCGACACCGCCGACCTCGTGCTGGAGAGCTGCGGCGGTCGGGACGTGGGCGCCCTGCGGACCGAGCTGCTCAACGAGCGGCACTACGGGGCGCTGCAGGGGATGCGCCGCACCGACGCGGTCGCGCGCTACGGCGCCGGGCCGGTCGCCCGCTGGCGGCGCGGCATCGACGCCCGGCCGCCGCGCGACGCCGAGGGCCGGGGCGAGAGCCTCGCCGACGTACGCGCCCGGCTGGAGCCGTACGTGGTCAGCATCCTGCTGCCGCAGGTGACCGCGGGCCGCGCCGTGCTCGTCGTCTCGCACGGCAACACCATCCGGATGCTGCGGCGACTGGTCGAGGGGCTGACCGACGAGCAGGCCTGCGCCCTGGAGGTCCCCACCGGGCAGCCCGTCGTGATCGCTCAGCGCCCGGTGTCGTACGCCTCGATCTGAGCCAGCCGCGCGGCGTGCACGCCGCCTTTGAAGGGCGTGCGCAGCCAGATCTCGACCAGCTCGAGCGCAGTGGCGTCGTCGAGCGCCTTGGCCGGGATGATCATGACGTTGGCGTCGTTGTTGCCGCGGGAGATCTCGGTGGCCCAACGGGACCAGGCGATGCCTGCGCGGATGCCGGGACGCCGGTTGCAGGCGATCGACTCCCCGGAGCCGCTGCCGCCGATGATGATCCCGCCGTCGGCGCGGCCCATGAGGACGTCGTCGCACACGGCGGCGCACAGCGGCGGGTAGTGCACCTCGCCGGCCGCCGCGTCGGTGCCGTGGTCGGTCAGCCGGTGCCCGGCCGCCGAGAGGCGCTCGACGACGAGGGCCTTGAGCCTGACGCCGTTGTGGTCGGCGGCGAGCGCCAGCCGGCGCGGGGTCATCCCTCCAGTCCGAGGGTCTCGGCGGCGAAGACGTCCTCGAGAGCGAGCGGCCTGGTCAGGATCCCTTGCGCGATCGCGTTCTTCATGAGCTTCTCCAAGACGGCGCGGTTGGGCTCGACCCCGTAGGGCAGTGGGTCGACCTGGCCGGTGATCTCGGTGAATCTGGCGAAGCTGCGGTCCTGCTTCGTCTCCGTGAGCCCGTCGTGGAGCCGTGCGAGATAGCGGCGCTTCGCCTCGGCGAAGGCCTGAAAGAGCGCGGTCGCCAGGCCGGGGTTCGCCTGGAGCAGCTCGTCACGGACCACGACGAGATGGTTCACGGGGATGAAGCCGGTCTCCTTCAGTGAGTCCCAGGCGGCGCTCTCCGGGAGGAGGGAGACGACGGCGTCGTTCTCGATGCCCGCGTTGACGACCGCGTCGAGCTCGCCGGCGAGCAGCAGCTCCTCCAGGGTGCGGCCCTCGGGTGCGGGCTCGACGTTGGCCGGGGGAACGTACGTCGCCACGTGCTCGTCTCCGGAGAGGACCCAGGTGACCGAGGACAGGTCGAGGCCCGCGTCGGCAAGGGCCGCCCGGGCCCAGACGCCCGCCGTGACGGTGTAGCCGCGGTTCACGCCGACGCGCTTGCCGGCCAGATCGGCGGCCGTCCTGATCGGCCCGTCCGCGAGCATCTGGGTCTTGCCGTGATGGAAGTCGCGGACGATGAAGATCGGCAGCGCGGTGAACCTCGCCCCGTGCTCCTTGGCGGTCAGGTAGGTCGTCACGGCGAGCTCGGCGACGTCGTACTCGTCGTCTCGCACCATCTTGCGGAAGCCCTTGACCAGGACGGGCTCGTCGGCGAAGGACAGCGTCCAGCCGTCCGGTTCGACCTCGTGCGAGATCAGTGCCTGGTTCGCGCCCTGGGCGCGGGTGAGGGTCTTCAGCTCCGGCATCGGCTCTCCTGACGTGAGGCGGGGGAGAGGAGCATCGGGTGACCCCTCTCACTTTTGAATGATAGTGTTGGTCATACCATTCTGCCAATGTCCGTTCACGAGGGAGAGTCCATGACCGACAAGGTGCTCGCGGCAGTCCGCACCGCACCCGGCACGACCGAGATGCGCGAGTTCGACAGGCCCGAGATCGATGCTGACTCGGCCCTGCTCCGGGTCGAGGTCGCCGGCATCTGCGGCACCGACGTGAAGCTCTACTCCAGCCCGCCGACCACCCCTGCCACCAAGGGCGAGGTGATCATGGGCCACGAGAACGTCGGGGTCATCGCCGAGGCCGGCGAGAACTTCCTGCGCCGCCACGGCGTCGAGGTCGGCGACCGCATCTTCCTGGAGCACTACGTCGCCTGCTTCAGCTGCGAGTGGTGCCGGATCGGCGAGTACCGCCACTGCGAGGCGACCGACTGGCGCACCAACCCCGACGCCCGTCGCTTCGGCTACACCTCCACCGGCTTCGAGGGCACCCTGTGGGGCGGCTTCTCGGAGTACATGTACCTGCCCTGGAACTCGGTGATGCACAAGATCCCCGACTCGATCAGCGCCGAGGAGGCCGGCCTGGTGATGCCGCTCTCCAACGGCATCGAGTGGGCGCTGCTCACCGCCGGGGTCGGCTACCACGACACCGTCCTGATCCAGGGCCCGGGCCAGCAGGGGCTCGCCCAGCTGGTCGCCGCCAAGACCGCCGGTGCCGCCCAGGTGATCGTCTCCGGCACCACTCGCGACACGAAGCGCTTCGAGCTCGCCGAGGAGCTCGGTGCCGACGCGACGATCGACGTCCTCACCGAGGACCCGCGCGAGAAGGTGATGGACCTGACCGGCGGGCGCGGTGTCGACTTCGTCCTCGACTGCACCTCCCGCGCCGGCACCGCGCCGGTGCTGCTGGGCGTCGACGTGCTCAAGCGCCGCGAGGGCACGATGCTGATCCAGGGTGAGCTCGCCGCCTTCCCCGACTTCCCGGTCAAGAAGGTGACCGAGAAGTCGATCACGATCAAGTCCGCGCGCGGCCACTCGTTCAACGCCTGCGAGCTCGCGGTCGCCCAGCTCGCCTCGCACCGCTACCCGCTGGAGAAGCTGGCCACCCACCGCTACGGCATCGACCAGGTCGACCACGCCATCCGGGTCCTCGCCGGCGAGACCGACGAGGACGCGATCCACGTCTCGATGATGCCCGACATGATCGGCCAGGCCGGCGGGGCGGTGCGCTGATGCCGATCATCGTCACCGACCCGCCGCGCGCCGACCGTGCGACCGTGGATGCACTGGCCGCGTACGGCGTCGCGACGGTGCACGAGGCCCAGGGCCGCGCAGGCCTGCTCGGGTCCCACCTCAACCCGGTCCAGCAGGGCGTACGCATCGCCGGGAACGCCGTCACCGTCACCGTCGCCCCCGGCGACAACACCACGATCGGGGTCGCGGTCGAGCAGTGCGGCGAGGGCGACGTCCTCGTGGTGGCGCCGACCGCGCCGTGCGACATGGGCTACTTCGGCGACCTGCTCGCCACCTCGCTCCAGGCTCGTGGCGTACGCGGCCTGGTGATCGAGGCGGGCGTACGCGACGTCGCGGACCTCAACGAGATGGGCTTCCCCGTCTGGGCCAAGACGATCTCCGCCGAGGGCACCGCCAAGGGCAACCTCGGTGACGTCAACGTACCCATCAGCATCGCCGGCCGCATCGTCCGTCCCGGCGACGTGATCGTCGCCGACGACGACGGGGTCGTCGTCGTACCGCGGCTGCGTGCCGCGGACGCGCTCGCCGCCTCGAAGGCGCGCGAGGAGAAGGAGGCGAAGGCACGGGCCCGCTACCAGGCCGGCGAGATCGCGCTCGACGTCAACAACATGCGTCCCCTGGTCGAGAGGGCGGGGGCCCGCTATGTCGACTACGAGGACTGGGTCAAGGAGCAGCAGGCATGATCATCGACGTCCACGGTCACTACACGACCACCCCGCGAGAGCACCAGGACTTCCGCGACGCCCTGCTCGCCAGGCTCGCTGACCCCTCGGCGCCGGTGCCCTTCCCCGCGTCTATCAGCGACGACCAGATCCGGGAGAGCATCGAGCACAACCAGCTCAAGATCCTGCGTGAGCGCGGCGCCGACTTCATGCTGTTCTCGCCGAAGGCCTCCGGCATGGAGCACCACGTCCCCGACCGGGACGTCGCGGTCCACTGGGCGCGGACCTGCAACGACCTGGTCCATCGCGTCACGGAGCTCTTCCCGGACAGCTTCGCCCCGGTCGCGCAGCTGCCGCAGACCCCGGACGGCTCGCTCGGCCGGGTCGTCAAGGAGATCCGGCGGGTGGTCACCGAGCTCGGCTTCGTCGGGGTGAACCTCAACCCGGACCCGTCCGGCACCTGGTCCGGCGTCCCGATGACCGACCCGTACTGGTTCCCGGTCTACGAGGCGCTCGAGGAGCTCGAGGTCCCCGCGATGGTCCATGTCTCGACCGCCTGCAACCTCAACTTCCACACCCTCGGTGCCCACTACCTCAACGCCGACACCAGCGTCTTCGTGCAGCTGCTCGGCTCGGACCTGTTCGAGCGGTTCCCGGGACTCCGGTTCGTGATCCCGCACGGTGGCGGCGCGGTGCCCTACCACTGGGGTCGCTTCCGCGGCCTGGCGATGCGCTACGGCTGGCAGGACCCGGCGAAGCTGCTCGACAACGTCTTCTTCGACACCGCCGTCTACCACCAGCCCGGCATCGACCTGCTGACCCGGGTCATCCCGGCGGAGAACATCCTGTTCGCCTCCGAGATGCTCGGTGCCGTCCGCGGCGCCGACCCGGAGACCGGCCTGGAGTGGGACGACACGCTCAGCTATGTCGAGGCCTCCGGGCTGTCCGGCCCCGACCTCCGCCAGGTGTACGAGGCGAACGCACGCCGCGTCTACCCGCGGTTGGACCAGCGACTGACCGCGATGGGCCGCTGATGGCGGACCTGCGACTGTCCTTCGCCTGTGGCGACTACGACCGCACCCGCGCCTTGGAAGACGGCTCGGTCCGCGCCGACGGGGTCGACCTGACGTACCTGCGGCTGCCGGTGGAGGAGACCTTCTTCCGGATGGCGCGCCACCAGGAGTTCGACGTCGCCGAGATGTCGCTGTCGACCTACCTGGCGACGCTGGACCGCGACCCGGCCCCGTTCGTGGCGCTGCCGGTCTTCACCTCGCGGCAGTTCCGTCACGGCGGCATCTTCGTCAACGCCGACGCCGGCATCGAGAAGCCCTCGGACCTGCGCGGCAAGAGGGTCGGCAACGCCGAGTTCCAGCTGACCGCGAACGTGTGGATCCGCGGCATCCTGGCCGACGAGCACGACGTGCCGCTGGACTCGGTCACCTATCTCACCGGCGGGCAGGAGGCGCCCGGCCGGATCGAGAAGGGCGCGATCAGCACCCGCTTCGAGGTCACGCCGATCCCGCCCGACCGGACGCTCAACGAGATGCTCCACGCCGGTGAGATCGATGCGTTCTACGGTCCCCGGATCCCGAGCTCGTTCGGGCGCGGCGACGGCCGCGTGCGCCGGCTCTTCCCGGACATGGTGGCCGCGGAGAAGGACTACTACGCCAGCACCGGGATCTTCCCGATCATGCATGTGGTCGCGATCCGGCGCGAGGTCTACGAGCAGCACCCGTGGGTCGCCCAGTCGCTGACCAAGGCGCTCACCATCGCCAGGAACCAGGCGTACGAGCGGATCTACGACGCCTCCGCGCTGCGGTTCATGGAGCCCTGGCTGATGCCCCACCTCGAGGAGGCGCGCGCCCTGCTCGGACCGGACTACTGGTCCTACGGCCTGGACGCGAACCGGCACGTCCTCGACGTCTTCTGCCGCTACCACCACGAGCAGGGGCTCTCCTCGGCCCGGCGTACGCCCGAGGAGCTCTTCGCCCCGGAGGCGACGGAGTCGTTCGTGATCTGAGTCCGGCCTGCCTCTGCGGCCGGGGAAGGGGAGAGGTCGATGGATCTGCGCCATCTCCGCTACTTCGCGGCCGTCGCGGAGACCTGCCATTTCGGTCGCGCGGCGGAGCGGCTCCAGGTCGCCCAGCCCGCGCTCTCGCTGAAGGTGCGTCAGCTCGAGGAGGAGCTCGGGGTGACGCTCTTCAGGCGGACGACGCGGCAGGTGACGTTGACGACCGCGGGGGAGTTCCTCAAGGCCGAGACGGACCAGCTCTTCGGGCGCCTGGACGACACGATCGCCGGCGTACGCCGGTTGTCGGCCGGGCAGGCCGGCCTGCTCCGGATCGGGATGAACGGCACCACCGCCTTCTCCCATCTCCCGCGGATCGCCCGGACCGTGAAGCGCGCCCTGCCGAACGTCGCGCTCGGGATCCACGCCGACATGCTGACCCCTGCGCAGTGCGAGCGGCTGCGCGACGGGACTCTCGAGATCGGCATCCTGCGGCCGCCCGTGCTGGGTCGGGATCTGCTCACCGCGCCGTTCATCTCGGAGTCCCTGGTGCTGGCGCTCCCGGCGGCGCACCGGCTGGTGCGGGCGGCGCGGGTCTCGCTGACCGACCTGCGTGAGGAGTCCTGGGTCGGCTACAGCAGCCCGCACTCGGCGCTCAACGAGCGGGTCACCCGGCTGTGTGCCGGAGCGGGATATGCCCCACGTCGCGAGCACGAGGCGGCCGGGGGATCGGTGCTCCTGGCGCTCGTCGCCGCCGGGCTGGGGGTGGCGATCGTGCCCGAGGGTGTGCGCTCGCACCCGTTGCAGGGCGTCGTCTTTCGGGACCTTCCCGAGGCGGGGACGCTGGACCTGGTGCTGGGCTACCGCGCCGGAGCGGCCAACCCGCTCGTCGAGGCAGTGGTCCCGCTGCTGTCCGCCGCCGGGGTGCTCTGAGCGACTCAGAACGTTTCGTTCTGGATCGAGGGCAATTGCGCACGGACCTGCCACCGGTCATTGACGGGTGTGACGGGCGTCATATGGACTGACCAAAGAACATTAGTCCATTGCTGGAGGTTGCCCGTGCCGAGATATCGTCTGACCGTCGACACCGGAGGAACGTTCTCCGACTTCGTGCTGCTCGACGAGGACACCGGCCGGCACCGGATCCTCAAGGTCCCGTCCACGCCGGACGATCCCGGCCGAGCGGTGCTCGACGGCCTCGACGTCCTCGAGTCCGAGGGGATCGCCGCGCGCGACATCGTCTTCTTCTCCCACGGCACGACCGTGGCGACGAACGCGCTGCTGGAGGAGAAGGGCGCGAACGTCGGACTGGTCGTGACCGAGGGGTTCACCGGCATCTACGAGACGATGGAGCAGAGCAGGCCGTACGGTCCTGCGGTCTTCGACCTCGGCTACCAGAAGCCGGCGCTGCTCGCTCCCGGGCGCCGGACCGGGGAGGCTGCCGAGCGCATCGCCGCCGACGGCACGGTCCGGGCTGCTCTCGACGAGGACTCGGTCGAGCGGCTGATCACCCGCTTCGAGGAGCAGGGCGTGGAGGCCGTCGCGGTCTGCCTGCTCTTCGCCTTCATGAACGACGCCCACGAGCGCCGCGTCAAGGAGATGCTGCTCGAGGCGCACCCGGAGTGGTGGGTCTCGACCTCCTCGGAGCTGTTGCCGCAGATCCGGGAGTACTTCCGGCTCAGCACCGTCGTCATCAACGCGTACGTCTCCCCGATCCTGGGCCGCTACGTGCGAAAGCTCGAGGGTGAGCTCGACGAGCTCAAGGTCGCCCCGGAGGCCCGCTTCACGATGCAGTCCAACGGAGGCTCGGCCCCGTTCGCCTCCACGGCAGGCCGCGCGGTCGGCACCATCCTCTCCGGCCCGGCCGGGGGAGTGACCGCGGGCAGCGCGCTGAGCCGCGACACCGGCGCACCGAACATCATCACCTTCGACATGGGCGGCACCAGCACCGACGTCGCCCTGATCCAGGACGGCGAGCCGGTCATCACCGACCGCTCCAAGATCGACGGCCGCGACATCGCGATCCCGATGCTCGACATCACCACGGTGGCCGCGGGCGGCGGGACGATCTCCCGGGTCGACAGGCACGGCGCGCTGCACGTCGGACCGGCCTCGGCCGGTGCGGTGCCGGGTCCCGCCTGCTACCTGCGCGGTGGCACCGAGCCGACGACGACCGACTGCAACGTCGTCCTCGGCTACCTCGACTCCGGCGCTCTGCTCGGCGGGGCGATGACGATCGACAGGTCGCTGGCCGAGGAGGCCGTACGGACCGGTCTCGCCGACCCGCTCGGCATGGACCTGCTCAGGGCCGCCGAGGGCCACGTGAAGATCATCGACGTCCAGATGGGCGAGGCGGTCAAGTCGATCTCGACCGAGCGCGGCTTCGACCTGCGCGAGTTCGCGCTGGTGCCCTTCGGCGGGGCCGGGCCGCTGCACGCCTGCCGCATCGCGCGAGACCTCGGTCTGGCGAAGGTCGTGATCCCGCTGTATCCGGGTGCCTTCTCGGCCCTGGGCCTGCTCATGTCCGACGTGAAGCACGACTACCTGCGCAGCCGGCTCTCCGACATCGCCGCCGTCGACCCGGCCGAGATGACCGCGCTCTTCGAGGACCTGCGCCGGCAGGGCGAGGAGCAGCTCCGCGCCGAGGGCTTCGCCGCGCACGAGATGGCGTTCCGCTACTACGCCGACCTGCGCTACGCGGGGCAGGGCTATGAGAACCCGGTCCCGCTCTCCGGTCTCCCGCGGACCCCGCAGGACGTCGCCGAGATCCGCGCCGACTTCGACGTGATCCACGAGCAGTGCCACGGGCACAACGCCCCGGGTCAGCCGGTCGAGGTCGTCAACTACCGCGTCGAGGCGTACGGCCGGGTGCCCTCGGTCGAGCTGGCCGCCGTCGAGGAGGCCACCGGGCCGGCGACCGACGCGGTGGTCGCGATGCGCGAGGCGTACTTCTCCGAGGTCTCGCAGACGCCGTTCCCGGTGAGCGTCTACCAGCGCGAGAAGCTCCGCGCCGGCCACACCTTCGACGGGCCCGCCCTGATCGACCAGTACGACTCGACGACCGTCGTCTGCCCCGGGCAGCACGTCACCGTCGACCCGCTCGGCAACCTGATCGTGGAGAACAGCTGATGACCACCACCTCCGACAAGACCGTCGACGCGATCACCGTCGAGGTGATCAGCCAGAGCCTGGGCGGCATCGTCCAGGAGATGCAGAACGCCCTGTTCTGCACTGGCTACTCGACCATCGTCCGCGAGTCGCGCGACGCGAGCTGTGCCATCCTCGACCCCTCGGGGCGGGTGCTGTCGCAGTTCACCGTGCTGCCCCTGCACCTGGGTGCCTTCCCGGCCTGCGTCGAGGCGCTGCTCGAGCGCTATCCCGCCGAGACCCTGGCGGCCGGCGACGCCTTCGTCGTCAACCACCCCTACTACGGCGGCAGCCCGCACGCGCCCGACATGGCGCTGATCTCGCCGATCGTGCTGGACGGGAGGCTGTTCGGCTTCAGCGCCTCCATCGCGCACAAGAGCGACATCGGCGGCATGGTCCCAGGCAGCAGCTCGGGTCAGGCCCGGGAGATCTTCCACGAGGGCCTGATGCTGCCGCCGGTGCGGTTCATGGCCGCCGGCACCGTGGTGCAGGAGGTCGAGACGATCCTGGCCGCCAACAGCCGTACGCCCGAGCTGGTCCTGGGCGATCTCAGCGGTCAGGTCGGTGCGACCGGGCTGGGCGCCGCGCGGGTCGCAGACCTGTGCGCGAAGCACGGTGCCGACGTCGTCGCGGCAGCCGGAGAGCGGCTCTACCTGCTGACCGAGAACCGTGTCCGCGCCGCGCTCGCGGAGTGGCCCGACGGCGTCTACACCGGCAGCGCCAAGGTGCACAGCGACGGTCTGGAGGGTGGCGAGCCCATCGTCGTACGGGTCTCGGTGACCATCGCGGGGGACCGAGCGAGCTTCGACTGGACCGCCTCCGACGACCAGGTCGTCGGGCCGTACAACATCCGGCCGCCGCTGGTGCGGGCGGTGTGCAGCTATGCCCTCAAGTGCCTCGTCGACCCGGACCTGCCCTCCAACGAGGGGCTCACCCTCGCCGTGGAGAGCCGCACCCGTCCAGGCTCCTGCCTCGAACCGCACATCCCGGCACCGGTCAACACCTACATGCCGATCGCCAACGTGGCCGCCGAGGCCGTCTTCGACGCGTTCGCCGAGATCCTGCCGCTGGCTCGGATGGCGGAGAGCAGCCGCGGGATCAGCGGCACCCTGGCCCACCTCGACGAGGGCGGCCGGTTCCCGAGGGTGCAGTACGAGCTGCCGGCCGGTGCGATCGGCGCCCGCGCCGACGGAGACGGCGTCTCGGCCTCCAAGGCGCACGTCGCCAACGGCACCATCACCCCGATCGAGATCATCGAGTCGGAGTTCCCCGTCGAGCTGGTCCGCTTCGAGCTGGTCCCCGACTCCGGTGGGCCGGGACGCCACCGCGGCGGTCTGGCGTACGTCCGTGAGTACCGCATGCACGGCGAGGGCCAGTTCAGCAGCCGCGTGGGCCAGATGCTCTCGGCGCCGGACGGGCGCGAGGGCGGCCTGCCGGGGTCTCCCGGAGCGACCGTCGTCAACCCGGGTACGCCGCACGAGCACGTCATCGTGTCCGCGGACGGCACGTATCGACTGCATGCCGGTGACGTCCTGCGCCGCGAGATGACCGGTGCCGGCGGCTACGGCGACCCGCGGACCCGTCCCGTGGACGAGGTCGTCGCCGATGTCCTCGACGGCTACGTGAGCGTCGAAGGGGCGCGGCGCGACTACGGCGTCGCGCTGGCGCCCGACGGCGCGGGCTGTCGCGTCGACGAACCCGAGACCGCGCGGCTTCGCGCTGCGGTGTGACCACCCCGAGAACCTGCCGAGAACCCAGGAGAGACAGATGAGATTCGAGAACAAGGTCGCCCTCGTCACCGGGGCCGGCCGCAACGTCGGCGCGGCGGTGGCCAAGCGGTTCGCCGACGAGGGGGTCACGGTCGCTGTGGTCGACCTCGACGCCGACCGCGGTCAGCGCACCGTCGCCGAGATCGAGGAGACCCACCCGGGCGCTGCCCGGTTCTTCACCTGCGACGTCTCCGAGAGCGCCGACGTGCAGGCGCTGGTCGCCAGCGTGGTCGAGCAGCTCGGCGGCATCGACGTGCTGGTCAACAACGTCGCGATCACCGACCGCGGCGCCACCGTGCTGGACCTCGAGGAGGAGGTCTGGCACCGCGTCCTGAAGGTGACGCTCGACAGCGTCTTCCTCTGCAGCAAGTACGTCGGGCGGCACATGGTCGCCACCGATCGGCAGGGCGCGATCATCAACATCGGCTCGACCTCCGGTTTCCACGGCCGTCCCAACGCGCTGGTCTACGGCGTCGCCAAGTCCGGCGTGCTCAACATGTCGCGCTCGATGGCCAACCAACTCGGCG
Organism: Nocardioides sp. NPDC047086; assembly: GCF_040643685.1. NCBI lineage: Bacteria > Bacillati > Actinomycetota > Actinomycetes > Propionibacteriales > Nocardioidaceae > Nocardioides > Nocardioides sp. NPDC047086. The sequence goes on along the minus strand of NZ_JBEYUV010000006.1, from coordinate 95,566 downwards.
GCCACGGGATCCGGGTCAACACCGTCATCCCCAACAAGGTCGGCTCGCCCGTCGGCGAGGAGGTCGAGCCCGAGGGCCGCAAGCGGGAGAACCTGCTCGGCCGCGGCGGCCGGCCCGAGGACATCGCCGCCGCCGTGGCGTTCATGGCCTCCGAGGACGCCGGCTTCGTGACCGCCGCCGACCTGCTGGTCGACGGCGGCTTCTTCCACGGCAGCCGCTGACGCATCACCAACTGGTTCGAGGAAAGGAACACAACGAGATGACGCAGAGTGTGGGAGTCATCGGCCTGGGCGCGATGGGTCGCCCGATGGCCGAGCATCTGGTGGACGCGGGGGTGCCGACCTCGGTGCTCGACGTGGACACCGAGGTACGGCAGCAGGTCGTCGACCGTGGCGCGAAGGCCGCGGAGACGCTGACGGAGATCGCGGACAACGACGTGATCCTGGTCGTGGTCCCCTCCGACGCGGACGTACGCACCGTCTGTCTCGGTGAGGACGGGCTGCTGTCCGCGCCCAGGCCGGGCTCGGTGATCGTGATCAGCGCCTCGGTCACCCCCGAGACGTGCGAGGAGATCGCGAAGGTGGGAGCGCCGCACGGCGTCTCGGTCCTCGACGCCGCGCTGACCGGTGGCGTACGCGGTGCCGAGAACGGTGAGATCAACCTGCTCGTCGGTGGCGAGGAGGCCGTGCTCGACGGCATCCGCCCCTGCCTCGAGCCGTGGACCAAGGCCGTCCACCACCTCGGCCCGCTCGGGTCGGGCCAGGTCGGCAAGACGGTCAACAACCTGTGCCACTGGATCCAGATCGCCGGCATCCACGAGGCGATGCTGCTGGGTCGCCGACTCGGCGTGGACCCGTCCAGGCTGCGCGTGGCGCTCTACGACAGCCCGGCGAACAGCACGACGCTGCACGAGATCCAGGAGATGCGCTTCACCTGGTGGAAGAAGGACATCGACAACGCCCGCAGGATGGCCGAGCCGATCGGCTACCCGATGCCGATGACCGACCAGGCGTACGAGCAGATGGCAGGCATCACCCCCGACCGGATCAACACCCTGCTGATCCAGGACCTCGACCCCGACGCGGAGAGAGAGCAGCCATGAGAATCCGCACCGGACTGGTCGCTGCGGCCGCCGCCTCGCTCGTGCTCACCGGCTGCGGTGGCGGAGCGGGCAGCGTCGCCGCTGTCGGCAACCAGGAGAACATCGAGAAGGCCGCCGACGTCTACGAGAGGTTCAACAGCCTCGAGGGCGAGGAGCGGATGACGCAGCTGGTCGAGGCCGCCGAGAAGGAGGGCAGGCTCTCGGTCTACTCGACCCTGACTCCCGAGTCCGCCCCGGTCGTGGAGAAGGCGTTCGAGGCTGCGTACGACATCGAGGTCGACATGCCACGGATGTCGTCGGAGGACGTCATCACCAAGGTCGACACCGAGCAGGCGGGCGGTAACGACAACGGTGCCGACGTGCTGGAGCTGAACGGCTTCGAGCTGACCGCGCTGGCCGGCGAGGGGCACTTCGGCGAGTTCACCGGTCCCGAGCGCGACCTCATCGTCGAGGAGGGGCAGAAGGACGGCTGGACGGCCGACCGGCTCAACCGGTTCGTCGTCGCCCGCAACACGCAGAAGCTCCCCGACGCGGACTGGCCGACGCGGATCGAGGACTTCGCCGACCCGAAGTACCGGGGGAAGCTGTCCATGGAGATCAACGAGGTCGACTGGTTCATGGCGCTGCGCGGCTACTACATGGACCAGAAGGGGATGAGCGAGCAGCAGGTCACCGACCTCTTCAAGGCCATCGCCGCGAACTCCGCGATGGTCGACGGTCACGCCGCCCAGATGAGCCAGCTCGCCGCCGGCAAGTACGCCGTCGCGATGTCGACCTACGACTACCAGACCGCCGGCGTGGCCAAGACCGGTGCGCCGCTGTCGTACGAGCCCGTGGTCCAGCCCATCGTGCAGCGCCCCAACGGCGTCGCCCTGATGAACAGCGCCCCGCACCCGGCCGCCGCCTACCTCTTCTACGTGTGGATCCTGACCGACGGCCAGCAGGTCCTCCGGGAGGCGGGACTGACCTCCGCGCTGAAGAAGGACGCCGGGGCCGGCCTCGCCGACGGCACCGAGATCGTCTCCGTCGACGTCGAGAAGCTCAAGGACGAGTTCGACACCTACCAGGACATGTACGCGGAGGTGACCGGACAGAAGTAGGGCTCGCGTGACGGGGCGGGTGGAGGACCCGGGCACCCGCCCCGCCGTCAGCGAGCGGCTGCTCGTGAAGGGCGGCTAAGGTGCAGCGAGACAATCGTTCCGACTCGGGTCGTCCGCGACCGCTCGGAGATGGGGAGAATTTCTCGCATGGACCTGCGGCAGCTGCGCTACTTCGCCGTGGTGGCGGAGACCTGCCACTTCGGGCAGGCCTCCGAGCGGCTGCAGGTCTCCCAATCGACGATCTCGCAAGCGATCCGCGCGTTGGAGACCGAGCTCGGTGTCACTCTCCTCGACCGCACGACTCGGCTGGTGACCTTGACGGCTGCCGGCGCGTTCCTCCAGTCAGAGGCAGAGCAGATCTTCAGCCGGATCGACGAGGCGGCCTCAGGTGTCGCCAGGCTTTCCGCCGGACAGGCAGGCCTGCTTCGGATCGGGATGACGGGCACCGCGACCTACGCCTATCTGCCACGCATCGCTCGCGTCCTGAGGGAGGAACTGCCCGACGTCGCGTTGTCTGTGCAGGGCGACATGCTTACCCCGGACCAGTGCGACGCGCTGCGTGCGGGCACGCTCGAGCTCGGTATCCTGCGACCGCCGGTGGTGGGAGATGGGCTCACGACGGTCCCCTTCATCAGGGAGTCGTTGCTGCTCGCGATCCCGGCGACACACCGGCTCGCCGACCAGGCAGACATCTCTATCGTCGACCTTCGTGACGATCCCTGGGTCGCCTACAGCAGCCAGCACTCACCGCTGAACGAGGCCGTGAACCGCGTCTGCCTCGAGGCCGGATTCTCGCCACGCAGGCAGCACGCTGGGCTGACGACGTCGGTCCTGCTCGGTCTGGTCGCCGCGGGCCTGGGGGTGACCGTCGTGCCCGAGGGCGTGCGTGCGTTGCCGCAGGAAGGCGTCGTCTTCCGGGAGATCCCTGACGCGGGAACGCTGGAACAGGTCCTGGCCTACCGGTCCGCCCCGCACAACCCGATCGTGGATGCCGTCGTCCCGCTGATCGCGAGGTCCTGGGCCCAGGAGACCCTCGAACAGCACTGACATCGTCCCGACATTTATCTACAAAACACTTGTGGTCGAATCGGTACGATCGCTACAGTCGAACAATCTACTGAGGATCGACTCCCCGTTATCGCGGACGTCGATCCGGACATGCGCTGAATTCCATGCACCCTCGAGGCGCGAGGCCGGACGGTCGGAGAGGCCGTTCGTTCCCTCGGTGCCGAGTGGGCGCCTACCCATATCTCGTGGTTTGGACTAATGGTCATATGGATTTAAAGGTCGTCCCCTCCGTGCTGTGAAGCGCGCTTCGCCGAGGCGGGCGAGAAAGGGAGTGTGATGCGTCGGAGAACACTTACGACAGCAGCGGTCGTACTCATGGCCCTGTCGGTCGTCACGGCTTGCGGTTCAGGCTCAGTCCCGGCGGAGGACACCTCGGACATCGCGATGTACACGGGCCCGGACCGGCAGGAGATGCTGCTTGCGGGCGCCAAGAAGGAGAAGGATCTTCTCTGGTACACCACCACGATCCCGGACCAACTGGCCGAGCCGCTCGCTGCCGGGTTCGAGAAGAAGTACCCCTTCGCGTCGGTCGAGTTCTACCGAGCGAACTCGACCGACGTCGCCTCGAAGGCGATGGAGGAGTACCGGGCCGGGAGCCATGACGTCGACGTGGTCGACGGGACCGGGACCGCCACCATGCTCGAGGACGCCGGCATCATCCAGCCGTTCACATCGCCCGAGCTCGATGCCTATCCTGCCGAGGCGAAGGACCCGGACGGCTACTGGGGCCCGCAGCTGCTCTACTTCATGGCGGTCGCCTACAACACGGACAAGGTGGACGCAGGCGAGGCGCCCAGGACGTACGAGGACCTCCTGGACCCCCGATGGAGGGGGAAGATGTCCTGGAGCACGAGCCCGACCTCGGGCGGTCCGTTGTTCTTGGGGAACCTCATCGAGGCCTGGGGCGAGGACCGGGCGATGCCATACATTGACCGGCTAGCCGAGCAGAAGATCGCCAACGTCGACTCGTCCGGCCGATCGGTGCTGGACCGGGTGGTGAACGGGCAGGTGGATCTCGGGGTCCAGATCTTCAACGACCAGGTCGAGGATGCCGCGCACGACGGTGCGCCTGTCGCCTGGGTCCCGCTGGAGCCGGTCACGGCGCAGTACTCCCGGATCTCGTTGCTCGAGAACCCGCCCCATCCACACATGGCGATGCTGTTTCTCGACTTCATGCTCAGCAAGGAGGGCCAGGAGATCATCCGGCAGGGGCGTGGCATTCCCGCCCATCCGGAGGTCGACGCGGTCGACCCGAAGCTCAAGCCCGGTCCTGGTGGCTTCGAGGCGCAGTTCACCGAGCCGGACCAGGTGCTCAAGCAGACCAACGAGTGGGCGGACCTCTACCAGGAGAAGTTCATGTGACGGGGACTTCCCATGCGGCCGGCGCACAGCTACCCATCGACTCGATAGCGACCTCGATAGCGACCTCGACAGTGACGGAGAACGATGTGACCAGGATTCCCTCCCCCAAGATGCTCATCGACGGCGAGCTCGTCGGCGCCTCGAACGGCGCGACGCTTCCCGCCGTGAACCCGACGACCGAGCAGGTCCTCGGCGACCTCCCGGACGCGAGCACCGCGGACGTGGACAGGGCCGTCGGCGCTGCGCGACGGGTGTCCCCCGAATGGAGCGGTACGCCGTGGACGCAACGAGCCCGCATGCTGCGTGACTACGCCGATCTGCTCGACGAGCACCGCGACGAGTTGGCCGAGCTGGACGCGCTCGACGCGGGGCTTCCGGTCGCGAGCATGCGGGCCGACGTGACCAGCGCGGCGAACGAGATTCGCTACTTCGCCGGACTGGCCGGCGAGACGAAGGGACAGACGATCCCCAGCGGACCCGACCAGCTCACCTACACCGAGTTCGTCCCCTATCCGGTCGTTGCCCGGATCGTTCCGTTCAACCACCCCGTCAAGTTCATCTCCGGCAAGGTCGCTGCGGCTCTGGCCGCAGGCGCTCCGGTGGTCGCCAAGCCGGGGGAGCAGTCGTCACTGTCCGCGCTCCGGCTGGCCGAGCTGGTCAAGGACCTGTTCCCCGCGGGCGTGCTCAACATCGTCACCGGCTCCGGCGCCACCACGGGCGCGGCCCTCTCCGGTCACCCGGACGTACCCCGGGTGGCGTTCACGGGGTCGGTTCCGACCGGCGCCCGGATCATGCAGGCGGGTGCCCCGACGATCAAGCACGTCAGCCTCGAGCTCGGCGGGAAGAACCCGATGATCGTCTTCCCGGACGCCGACGCCGAACGGGCCGCCGTCGCCTCCGCGGCCGCGATGAACTTCGCCCGGTCCATGGGGCAGTCGTGCGGCTCCTCGTCGCGGGTGTTCGTGCACCGCGAGGTCAAGGAACTGTTCGTCAACGCGCTGGTCAAGCGGCTCTCCGAGCTGAAGGTCGGCGACCCCATGCGTGACGACACCGACATGGGCCCTATCGCCTTCCGCGAGCACTACGAGAAGGTCTGCTCCTACGTCCGGGTCGGCATCGACGAGGGCGCCACGCTCACCTACGGCGGCAAGCGGCCCGAGGGTCTCGACGCCGGGTTCTTCATCGAGCCCACCGCATTCACCGATGTCACGGTGGACATGAGGATCGCCAAGGAGGAGATCTTCGGCCCGGTCGTCTCCGTGCTGGACTGGGATGACTACGAGACGATGATCGCCCAGGCCAACGACGTCGAGTTCGGCCTGACCGGCAACGTCTGGACCAACGACATCTCCCAGGCGCTTCGTACGGCCCGACGGATCGACTCCGGATACATCTCGGTCAACGGCACCGGCAAGCGGCCGACCGGGTCTCCGTTCGGAGGCTTCAAGAGCAGTGGCCTAGGCAAGGAGAGCTCGCTCGACGAGCTGCTCAGCTATGGCCGCGAGAAGTCCGTGACCATCACCCTCTGACCTGCACCTACGAAGGAGATCTCGATGAGCACCAACCAGACGACCCCGGGCGCGGTCATCATCACCGGCGGCGCGCACGGCATCGGTTCGGCGTACGTCGACCGGCTTTCCGCGGACGGCTACGCCGTCGTGATCGCCGACCTCGACGAGGCCGGGGCTCAGGCGAAGGCCAAGGACGTCGCCGCGGCCGGTGGCAAGGCACTGGCCCTCAGGACCGACATCTCTGTCGAGGCCGACGTCGCGGCCCTGATAACGGGCACTGTGGCGGAGTTCGGCACGGTCACCGGCCTGGTCAACAACGCCGCGGTCTTCTCGGTCGTACCGATGTCGCGCGGGACGTTCGCGGAGATCGAGCTCGACGAGTGGGACCTGATGATGCGGGTCAACCTGCGCGGCACCTGGCAGATGTGCAAGGCCGTCACCCCACACATGGCCAGGAACGGCTACGGCAAGATCGTCAACGTCAGTTCCGGCACCGCCATCAAGGGCTCGGCCGGGCGCATCCACTACGTGACTTCGAAGGCCGGGATCCTGGGCTTCACCAAGACCCTGGCCCGTGAGGTCGGAGCGGACGGGATCCGCGTCAACTGCGTTGCACCGGGAAGCACACTGAGCGAGGAGAACCCGGACGAGAGGACGGTGGAGTACCGCAAGTCCCGTGTCGGGGACCGCGCCCTCGGGCGCGTCCAGATGCCGGAGGACCTGGCTGGCGCTGTCTCATTCTTCATCTCACCTGACAGCGACTTCGTCACCGGTCAGACCCTTGTGGTCGACGGTGGCGCTTGCATGCACTGAGGCCATCGATGGAAACCGTCTACGACAGGCTCGTCCGCGACACGGTCGACCTGCACTGTCACGTCGATGTCGAGTTCTCCCAGACCCTCTTCCGCAAGGCGGCCTCCGAGTGGGAGTGGCTGCCGGAGGCGGAAGAGGCTGGCACCCGTGCCGTCGTGCTCAAGTCCCACCTGTGGCCGACCATGTCGGTCGTCCCCTACCTCGAGAAGCTGTACGAGGGACCGGTCGAGGTCTTCGGCAGCATCACGCTGAACACCCATACCGGCGGCCTGGACCCCTGGGCGGTCGAAGTCGCCGCACACCTGGGAGCGCGGGCGGTCTTCATGCCCACATGGAGCTCGGTCAACGATGCTGCCCGAGGTGGCTTCGGCAGACGTCTCAGCGAGGCCTTCGAGCACTTCGACCATCAGCGGATGGGGACCCTGAGCGTGCTCGGCGAGGACCACGAGCTCACCAACGACGCTCGCGAGGTGATCCGTTTGGTCGCTGCGAACGACATGATGCTCAGCACCGGGCACCTGTCCTGGCGGGAATCGCTCGCGATCGCTGAGGAGGCGAACGCGATCGGGTTCGAGAAGGTGCTGTGCGGGCACCCGCTGTCGGGCTCGGTCGGTGCGCCGCACGAGGCGGTCCGCAAGGCGGCTGAGCTCGGGGCGTACGTCGAGTTCTGCTGGCCCACGGTAGCGCCCGGGCGCCACGACCCTGCCGAGGTGGTCGCGCTGGTCGGTGAGATTGGCGCTTCCCGGGCGGTCTTCACCAGTGACTACTTCGGTGGGAGCAACCCCTCGCCGTCGGCACTGATGCGGATGCTGCTCGGGGCCGTCCATGACGCCGGCCTCTCCGAGGAGGCGATCCGGCAGGCCGCGGCCACGAATCCGGCGGCACTGATCGGCCTGAGCTGATCACGCCGGGCACCACCTTGAAACCGATCGACAGGGAGACGATATGAACTGGCGCGTTCTCGTCGGGGCGGCCGCTACCGCGACCCTTGCCCTGGCGCTGGCCGGCTGCGGCGGCACCGCGGGCGGCTCCGAGACGGACTCCGATGCCGCCAAGGTCTACGACGAGATCAACGGGCTCAGCGGACAGGAGCGTACCGACCGGCTCGTCGAGCTGGCCGAGGCCGAGGGCGAGCTCACCATCTACCACTCGAACACCGACCTGGATGCGCTCATCGAGGCGTTCGAGAAGGCCTACGACATCGACGTCGCCCCGACCCGAGCGCAGTCGGAGACGGTACTGCAGAAGGTCATGACCGAGGCCGAGTCCGGCAACTTCGACGTCGACGTCATCGAGAACCCGTACAAGGAGAACATCTTCGCCGAACAGCAGGGCGTGTTCTACGACTACGAGAGTGAGTACCGTGACGCCGTCGTCGAGGAGGCCCGGTTGGAGGGCTGGACAGCGAACTACTTCAATGTGTTCGTCGTGGGCTGGAACAGCGACGCGGTCGACGCGGAGGAGATCCCCGAGGAGATCAAGGACTTCGCGGACCCGAAGTGGAAAGGACGCGTCTCCCTCGAGATCGGTGACGTCGACTGGTACGCGGCAGTGTCGCAGTACTACCTGGGGCAGGGCATGAGTGAGCAGGAGGTAGACGAGATGTGGGCGGCGATCGCCGCCCACGCCTCGGTCGAGAAGGGCCACAGCACGATGGGAGACATGCTCTCGGCGGGCAAGCTGCAGGTCGCGCTGTCGATCTACCAGCACACGGTCGACGGGGCCGCCGCGGAGACCGGCGCCCCGGTGGAGTGGAACTCCGAGGGCCATCACGTCGGTCCTGTCGTGATCAGCCCGACCGGCGCCGGCGTCGTCAGGTCAGCACCCCATCCGGCGGCGGCCATGCTGTTCCTCGACTTCATGCTCGGGGAGGAGGGTCAGGAGCTCATGGCCGAGAACTTCCGGGTGGGATCCGTGCCGCGTGAGGACAGTCCGATCGCGGGCGTGGAGACGGTCCCGATGCCGCTGGAGATCGCCACGGAGGACTACGAGTTCTGGGACGATAAGTACCGCGCACTCGTCGGCGGGTGAGCGGTCCCGGCAGCAGGGGTGTCGTGGCCCGGGGGACGAGCCACGACACCCCTTTCATCCGTCTTCAGACCTCGCCGAATTGCTGCTGTCCCGGGACCGTCTTCACCGCATCAACCGCCGACGAGGGCGCGGTACTTGTCGTCCCAGTACTCGTACCTGTCGCCGGTCATCTCCTCGTCGGGCACGCCGATCGTGTCGACCTGGTCGATGGGTGAGGGGACTCCCTCCACGGTCGGGATCCGGTGGACGTCGGCGATCGTCTGCTGCCCCTCGCTGAGCACGTAGTCCATGAACAGCATGGCGGCTGCGGGGTGCTCGGCGGCGGTCATGAGGCCGGCCCCGTTCGGGCGGACGACGACGGGTTCGACGTGCTGGTCGTTCGGGTTCCACGCCACCGGGGCGCCGTGGTCGTCAGCGGCTCCGTCCACCGTGTGCTGGTAGATCGAGAGGGCGATGTCCAGCTTGCCGGCCGCGAGCATGTCTCCCATCGTGCTGTGGCCCTTCTCGACAGAGGCGTTGGCCGCGATGCCCTTCCACATCGTGTCCACCTCGGCCTGGCTCATGCCCCGGTCGAGGTAGTAGGTGGAGACGGCGGCGTACCAGTCGATGTCACTGAGCTCGAGCGAGATCAGCCCCTTCCACTTCGGGTCGGCGAAGTCCTTGATCTCCTTCGGCAGGTCTGCGGACTTGACCTTGTCGGTGTTCCAGCCGACGACGAACGCGTTGAAGTAGTGGGAGGTCCAGCCGTCCATCTGGCCGTCGGGACGTACGGCGTCGCGGTACGGGCTCTCGTAGTCGTAGAGGAAGCCCTGGTCGGCCATGATGTTCAGCTCGTTGGCGTTGTTGTCGACGAAGTCGACCTCGAGCTTGCCGGCGCTGCCTTCGGTGAGCAGCTTCTGCAGCACCGTCTCGGAATTTCCCCGGGTGAGCTCGACGTCGATGTCGTACTCCGACTCGAAGGCCTCGATGATCGTCTCCATGTCGGTGTTCGAGGTGTAGACAGTCAGCTTGCCCTCCTTCTCGGCGAGCTCGACCAGCTGATCGGTGCGCTCCTGGCCGGTGAGGGCGTTGATCTTGTCGTAGACCGCGGTGGCATCCTCGTTCGCCTCCGGTGCGCTGTTGGCGATCGGGCTGCCGCCGCAGGCGGTCAGGAGCATCGCGGTCGCGATGGTACCGATTCCTGTCATCTGAACGTGCTTCTTCATGTCGCCTCCTCGTGATCGAAGCGCGCCCTCAGGCGTGCCACCTTTTCTCGATCTCATCGACGGAGAGCACGTCGGCGTACTTGGTGCCCATGTCGAAGAGGTTGTTGCAATGTGCGAACCAAGACCTGTCGAAGCACGCGTCATCGATGACGAATGTGCTGAAGCCGTACGAGCAGGAGTCGACGACGGTGGCCCGGACGCATCCCGATGTCGATACGCCGCAGACGATGACGGAGTCCACCTTCTCCCGGGTGAGGAAGACCGACAGGGGCGTCTGGAAGAACGCGCTCGCCTTGGCCTTCTCGATGACCCAGTCGCCTTCCTCGGGGGCGATGGCATCCGGGATGTCGCCGAATCCGGTCTGGTCCGGGTCGTCGCGCCTGACCTTCTTCGTCGCGCGCCCCACGAACTGTTGGTCCTTCATGCTCGTGCGCGTATAGACGACCGGCACGTTCTGGCCGCGGGCGAGCTCGATCAGGCGGGCGATCCGTGGCATCGCCTCCCATGCGACCGGACCGGACGCCGTGGCGTACTCCTTCCTGGCCTCATCGAGGGTCAGGCCTTCCGATCCCGTGAAGCCGTAGGTGACATCGACGACGATCAGCGCCGACTTCTGGCCGAGGTCGAGCTGTCCGCTTCGAAGTCCGGCGAGCTCCTGCTCGGGTGCGTTCTCCATCCACGCTTTCATCGGAACGCGTTCCTCTCTGGTTCAGATCTGCAGGGATCAGGCACCGAGCGCGTCGATGACCTGGTCGAGCGTGCGTACGTTGACCATGCGCGGGAAGACCTTGCGCATGAAGAACTCGCGCTGCTCGAGGAAGCCGTTGCAGCAGTCCTCGACGACGGTGACCTGGAAGTCCATGTCGCGGGCGTCGTACGCCGTGGCGGCGATGCCGACGTGGACGGACCCGCCGACGAGCAGGATCCGTTCGATCCCGCGGCTGCGAAGCGACACCTCCAGGTGGGTGCCGTGGAAGGCGGACCAACGATGCTTGGGCACGTCGTAGTCCCCGGGCTGCGGCGCGAGCTCGGCGAGGACCTGATACTGGGGGGAACCGCTGTCGTGGGGCGGGTGGTGCTTGATCGGGTTGTCCGGACCCCACGGGACGAAGGCGGAGTCGGTGTCGGCGATCGTCCTGGCGAAGTCGGCGCCATCGATTCGGTGGTCGGCGCGGGCGTAGAAGATCGGTGTCCCGACCGAGCGACAGGCCGCGATCAGCTTGGCGGTGGTCAGGTGTGATCCGGCTTCTTCGATCGCCGGGCGGTAGGCCTCGAGCATGTCGAAGACGACGAGGGCGGTGCGGGCGGGATCGTAGGAGGTGATTGGTTGTGTCGGTCGGTCCACGGGGGCCTCTCTCTCTCGGTGCGGTCCGGGTCGTTGGCGAAGTCGTCGACGGTGATCAGTGCCTCGCGGCGCCGATGATTGGATCCCTCGTCACTCAGGCGATGGCCTTCAAGTGCGCCTTGAGCGCTACGTCGCGGTCCGCGGCGGCGGCCGGAGACACGTTGCCGCCGCGCTCGAGGATCTTGCGGACGGCCATGTAGTCACGAGGTGCGTTGACGGAGTCTGTCGAGATGAGCTGACCGGCCCGGTAGTAGAGCGCGGAGAAGGACTCGCTGCTGGGTTCGCCGCGCACCACGACCTGGTCGTAGCCGCTGTTCAACCCGGCGACCTGCAGCTTCAGGTCTGCCTGGTCGGACCAGAACCACGGGATGCCGGTGTCGGGCGGGGCGACGCCGACGAGGGTGGCCGCGGCGACCTTCGCCTGGGCGACGGCGTTCTGCACCGACTCGAGTCGCAGGGAGCCGCGGGCGGGGTGGGTGGTGACCGTGCAGTCGCCGGCGGCAACCACAGCGGGGTGGGACGTACGCGCGTCTGTGCCGACCACGATGCCCCCGTCGACGGCCAGGCCCAGCTGTTCGGCGAGCTCCGTACGTGGCTGCAGGCCGACACCGACGAGCACCAGGTCGGCGGGCAGGTACTGACCGGAGGCAAGCCTGACGCCGGCGACCCGGCCGCAGGAGCCGAGGATCTCCTCGACGCCGGCGCCGAGCATCACGTGGGTGCCCCGCCGACGGTGGGCGTCGAGATAGAAGTCGGAGACGACGGGGGCGACCGCGCGGGCCAGCAGCCGGTCGGCGATGTCGACGACGGTGACACGTTTGCCCGCCGCACGGGCTGCTGCTGCTGCCTCGAGGCCGATGAAGCCGCCGCCGATCACCACGACGTCCTGGGCGGAGCCCAGCCGGCGGCGCAGCTCGCCGGCGTCGTCGAGGTGGCGCAGGTAGCAGACGCCGTCCAGGTCGTGGCCGGGCACCCGGATCCGGCGGGCACGGCCGCCGACGGTGAGGGCGAGCCGGTCGAACTCGAGGCGTTGCCCTGTGGAGGTGACCGCGACGCCCGGTCGGTCCTCGGCGGGGAGCCTGGCCCCGGTGACCTTCTCGCCGAGCACCAGGTCGATCGCGTTCTCGCGATACCACTCCGCCCCGCGGAAGCTCAGTCCCTCGGGGCCGACCTTGCCGGCCAGGTACGCCTTGGAGAGCGGTGGGCGCTGATAGGGCAGGTGGGTCTCGCTGCCGATGAGGGTGATGGGCGAGCCGTCGCCCAGCTCGCGCAGCGTGGTGGCGACCTGTAGCCCCGCCTGGCTGGCCCCGATGATCAGCGTGCCGCTCATATCCGCCTCCTAATGGTCAATTGGTTAGACCATAGCATCGGGCGGTGGGGGAGCGGTAGTGGATGGGCCGCAGTGGATCCTCAGAGAAGGTCGTGGACGAAGGCCGCGAGCTGCTCGAGGTCGCGGCACTCGGCCATCTCGACGATGTCCGCATAGACGGTCGCCGCGGAGTCTCCGACGCCCCAGGTCCGTCGGGGCTCGGGGTTGAGCCAGATCGTGCGTTTCGCGGCTGCGGCGAGCTCTCGCAGGGTCGCGTCGCCGAGCGTGGAGTAGTTCGAGCGCGCGTCCCCGAGGATCAGCAGCGTCGTCCGCGGCCCCAGCACCTGGCCGTGCTCGGCCGCGAAGCGCTCGAAGACCCGGCCGTAGTGGGTACGTCCCGCCAGCACCGCCTCGCGGGTGCTGCCCGCGAGCCCGGCGATCACCTCCGCCGGGTCCGCCTCCGGGCGCAGCAGCTCGGTGACCTCCTGGATGTCGTCGACGAACGTGTACGCGCGCATGCCCCGGAATGCCTCGCGCAGGGCGTACACGAACATCAGCGTGAAGCGGGCGAAGTGGGCCACCGACCCACTGACGTCGCACAGCACGACGAGGTCGGTACGGTGCGGCCGCTTCGGTCGGTGGTGGGTGGTCAGAGGCACCCCGCCGGTGGCCATCGAGGCCCGGATCGTCCGGCGGAAGTCGACCGGACCGCCGCCGAGGCTGCGCCGCTCCTTGGCCATCCGGGTCGCCAGCCGACGCGCCAGCGGGTAGACCTCGCGGCGCATCGAGGCCAGGTCGGCGTACCGCGCCTGGGTGAAGGCCAGCTTCTCGATCGTCGGGCGCACCTGTTCGGCGGCCCGGCGGTCGGGACCCTCGCGCTCGGTGGTGCGCCGGTCGATGTCGGCGTGCACGGCGGAGACGAACTCGCTCAGCCGGCGCTGGGCGAAGGCGTCGGCCTCCTCCCGCTCGACACCGTCTCCGACCAGCCCGGCGACCAGCTGGTCGACGAGCTGCTGGACGTCGAGACGCTGCAGCGTCTCGTACGCCGACCACGGCGAGGCCCCGTTCGCGCGCCCGGGGTCGGTGCCGAACCGGCCGACCGACTCGGCAGCCAGCTGTCGCAGCAGCTGGTCGTCGAGATCGGACTCACGCAGGGCCCGCCGGATCCGGCGCCGCATCGTCTCGAGCACGTCGAGGTTGTCGCCGACGGGCTTCTCCTGCGGCCGGTCGGCGGCGAAGGCAACGCCGGTGCCGGTGCCGTCGCCGACCATGGCCGGGAAGTAGGCGTCGAAGAGGGCGTCGAACGTGGGTCGCTGGGAGTGCTTCTTGACCAGCGTGGCCGCGTACGCATCGCGAACCGTCGCCCGGTCGCCCCAGGCGACCCGGCCCAGCGCGGTCACCGCGTCCAGGTCCTCGGAGAGCGAGACCGGCAGCCCGGCGGCGCGGAGCGCGCGGACGAGCTCCAGGTGCCGTGCCAGCACCCCCGAACCGGCCGCGTCCCGGCTCACCCGGGCGCTCCGCCGGTGAGTACCTCGAGGGCTCGTTCCTGGTCGGACCGGTGCTTGAGCACCGCGCCCAACGTGGCGATGATCGCCGCCTCGTCGAGCGTGCGCAGCTCCAGCGCGACCAGCGTCCGCGCCCAGTCGACGGTCTCGGTGATGGACGGCGCCTTCTTCAGTGACAGCTCGCGCAGCCGCCCGACCGTTCGCACGATCCGGGCGGCGATCCGCTCGTCCAGGCCGGGCACATGGCTGCGTACGATCTCGAGCTCGCGCCGGGCGTCGGGGTAGTCGAGGTACAGATAGAGACACCGCCGCTTGACCGCCTCGGACAGCTCCCTGCTCGCGTTCGAGGTGAGCACGACGTAGGGGCGCCTGGTCGCGGTGACGGTGCCCAGCTCGGGGATCGTGACCTGGAACTCGCTCAGCACCTCCAGCAGCAGGCCCTCGACCTCGACGTCGGTCTTGTCGACCTCGTCGATGAGCAGCACCGTGCGCCGGTCGCGCCGGATCGCGTCCAGCAGCGGCCGGGGTAGCAGGAACTCCTCGGTGAAGATCTCGTCGTGGGTCTCCTCCCAGGTCTGGGTCCGGTCGGAGGCCTGGATCGCGAGCAGCTGCTTCTTGTAGTTCCACTCGTAGAGCGCGCGGGCCTCGTCGACGCCTTCGTAGCACTGCAGCCGGATCAGGTCGGCCCCGGCGGCGCGGGCGACCGCCTTCGCCAGCTCGGTCTTGCCCACGCCGGCGGGCCCCTCCAGCAGCAGCGGCTTCTCGAGCGCGCCGGCGAGGTAGGCGGTGGTCGTGGTCGCCGCGTCGGCGAGGTAGCCCGCCGAGCCGAGCTCTTCGGCGAGATGGGTGGGGGAGGTGAACCAGGGCATGGAACCGCATCCTTCTGGCGATGGGGTGGACAGTGGCGCCGATCACGCATAGATTAATGGTCAGTCCATTATGCATTGCAGTGCGCATCAGGTCGACCGACGACCTGACGTCTGTCATGGCACCGACGGCAGGAGGAAATGCATGGCCAAGAAGCTGCGTACTTTCGTTCGCGGACTCGACTCCGCGACCTACGGGCTCAACGAGTTCCGACAGAAGCAGCTCTCCTACGACCGCGTCCGCAACGACGAGTACGTCACCGACGACGCGAAGGTCGGTCACTCCGGCGACAGTGCCGAGTCCAAGACCTGGTGGCGCATCGGGCCCGGCGACGAGGAGTTCCTCACCCAGACCATCCACGTGCACTTCGTGGAGCTGCCGCCGCGGTCGGCGAACCACGGCCACGGCCATCAGAACGAGGCCGCCTTCTACATCCTCGAGGGCAAGGGCTACGAGATCCACGACGACCAGCGCTACGACTGGAAGAAGGACGACCTCGTCTACGTCCACACCGACTCGGTGCACCGCCACTACAACCCCTACGACGAGACGGCCCGGGCCCTCGTCGTCAAGGCGAAGAGCACCTGGATGTTCATGGGTCTGATCCAGCAGGGCCGCAGCGGCCCCATCGACCGTCCCGAGGAGTTCGGCCCGCGCGAGGAGTGGGGCCGGGTCTGGACCCCGGGTGTGCTCGACCGCAAGAAGGTCGTCGGTCCCGAGGACACCATCTGGGAGGTCACCCCGCTCGGCAACCAGCGCATCATCGCCGCGCCGGAGAAGACCGACGGCCGCATCCACAGCACCGACTCCTACGAGCTCGCCATCACCCCGGGCAGCCGCTCGGGCAAGTACTGGAAGATGGCCGACGAGGTCTTCTACGTGCTCAAGGGCAGCGGCCACTTCCTGATGTGGGAGGTCGAGGCCGAGATCGCCGAGAAGTACTACGCGCGCATCGCGCTCGAGCCCAAGCGCTACGACTTCGTCGAGGGCGACACCATCTACGTGCCGCAGAACCACGTGGTGCAGATCTTCGCCGGTGACGGCGAGGAGGTGCGCCTCTTCCAGTCGCAGAACCGGCTCTTCCGCTCGCTCGGGTACGACAACATCCACTTCTTCGAGGATGCCCCCGAGTACGCCGGCGACCGTGAGCTCGCCGAGAGCCAGGCCTGACCGGCCCCGGTGACGACCCACCGGTACCCCCGGCGCCTCCCGACGCGCGACACACTCGCCGCAGCGGGGGGCGCCGCCCTCTTCTCCTGTGCCCTCGGCCTCGCCTCGGTCGCGCTCCCGCTGCTGGCGATCGAGGCCGGCTACGACGCGGTTCAGATCGGCGTCCTCACCGCGGTCTCGGCGATCGCGCAGATGGTCTCGCGCCTCGGGCTGGGCGTGGTGATGCGCGTCCTGCCGGACTGGACCCTCGTCGCCGGCGCGACCGTCGTCCTGGCCGCCTCGAACGCCATGGTCGCGGTGAGTGCCGCGGTGGTGCCGTTCGTCGTGGCCCAGCTGCTGCAGGGCGTCGCGCGCGCCTGCTTCTGGACGGGCAGCCAGACCCACGCCGTCCGCCGCGAGGGCTCCTCGGTGAAGTCGCTGGCGGCGGTCAACTTCGTCTCGAACGTGGGGCTGCTCCTGGGCCCGCTGCTGGCCGGCGTGCTGGCCGCCCGCAGCCCGGCGTACGCCTTGGGGTGGGGTGCCGCGATGTCGGCGCTCGCCCTGGTGCCGACCGTCTTCATGGACCGGTTGCGTCCGTTCCGCCGGGTCAAGGATGCCGGCGGGGGACAGCTGTGGCGTCGCCCCGGTGTGGCGGCGGGCTGCTGGGCGGGTGTCACCGCCGGCGCCTGGCGCGGCCTGGTCGGCTCCTACGTCCCTGTGGTGCTGACCCATGCGGGGCACACCTCGACCGTGGTCGGTGCCCTGGTCGCGGTCGCCAACGCGACCTCTGTCGGCGGCTCCGCGATCGCCGGGAGGACGTCCCGCGCGGCGCTGTCCCGGGCGTTCGCCGTGTGCACCGTCGTCACGGGAGTGAGCCTGGGGGTGGTCGGCTTCCTCGCCGGCAACGCCTGGCTGGCCGGGGTGGCGCTCGGTGTCTCCGGGCTGGCTTCGGGAACGCTGCAGACGCTGGGTCCGGCGATCGCGTCGGACTCGGTCCATCCCGAGGAGCGTGGTGAGGCGATCGCCGTGGCCGGTACCTTCCGGGCGGCCGCGCTCTTCGTGGCGCCGTTCGGGGTCGCCGGCCTGGTGCTCGCGATACCGCTGTCGGCCGCGATCGGCGTGGCCGGCCTCCTGGTGACCGCACCGGCGCTGACCGTCACCCGGTTGCGTGGGGCGCTCTCCGCGTCCGACCACGAGAGGCAGGCGATCCGTGAGTGAGTCGGAGTCGCGGAGCGGGCGCTGGCCATGGGCGCTGCGCTCGCTCGGGCACCGCAACTATCGGCTCTTCATCACCGGCCACTCGGTCAGCACGATCGGCACCTGGATGCAGCGGGTCGCGCAGGACTGGCTGGTCCTCGACCTGACCGGGGACGCGGTCGACGTCGGGGTCGCCGCGGCGCTGCAGTTCCTGCCGGTCCTGCTCTTCGGGCTGTGGGGCGGTGCCGTCGTCGACCGCTGGGACCGCCGCAAGGTCATCATCTGCACCCAGGCGGCCAGCCTGGTGCTCGCGGTCGCACTGGCGGCGGTCGTGCTCACCGGCGCCGTCGAGCTGTGGATGGTCTTCGGGCTCTCGCTCGCACTCGGCTTCGTGACCGTCTTCGACAACCCGGCCCGGCACGCCTTCGTCGCGGAGGTGACCCGGCCGCAGGACTACGTCAACGCCCAGGCGCTCGCCTCGACGGTGCACAACCTCGGCCGACTGGTCGGTCCCGCTGTCGCCGGGACGCTGATCGCCGTCGCCGGGGCGGGCTGGGCGTTCGCCATCAACGCCGCCTCCTTCGTCCCGGTGATCTGGGGGCTGCTCCTCATCGACACCCGCAGCTCGGCCACCGAGCGCGCGGAACGACGGCCCGGCCGCGTACGCGACGGCCTTGCGTACGTCTTCTCCCATGCCGAGCTGCGGGCATGCATGATCCTGGTCGCCGCCATCGCACTGTTCGGGCAGAACTTCCGGGCCGTGCTGCCCGTGCTCGCCAAGGAGACCTTCCACGGCGACTCGCAGACCTACGGCTGGCTGACCTCGGCACTCGGCATCGGGGCTGTGATCGGCGCGCTCGGCACCGCGGCCACCGAACGGGTCAGCAGCTGGCGGCTGCTGCTGGCCGGTTTCGCGTTCGGGGTCGCGAACGCGCTGGTGGCGGTCTCGCCCTGGCTATGGGTCGCGATGTGCGCCGTTCTGGTGATGGGGATCGCCAACCTGGCGTTCAACACCCTGTCCAAGACCCTGCTCCAGCTGGGGACGGAGCCGAGCATGCACGGGCGCGTGATGGCCCTGCACGGCTTCGTGTTCCTCGGCACCACCCCGCTGGGCATGCCGTTGATCGGCTGGATCTGCGACCAGTGGGGAGCGCGCGCCGGGATGGCGGTCGCGTCGGTGACCGCCATCTGCGCGGCGACGCTGGTCGCGCCGACGCTGCGCCGACTCCGTGCCGGGCCGGCGCAGTCGCCCGACCCGGCCGCCTCCGCTCAGTCCTGAGCGTCCTCAGCCGTGCGCTCCGCGGTGCGTTCGAGGTGCGTGCTCATCACCGCGACGGCCGCGTCGACGTCGTGCGCCTTGATCGCCTCGACGAGCGCTCGGTGCTCCTCGGTGCCCTTGTGGCCCATCGTGGGCGCCGCCATCTGTGCCTGGCGCAGCGACATCAGGATCGGGCCGTGGAAGCTGTGCACGAGCATCTCGATCGCCGGGTTATGGGTGCAGCCGGCGACCCGGACGTGGAAGGCGGCCGAGAGCCCCATGGTGTACTCGCCCGCGGCGAGCGCGGCCTCGGCCTCGTCGATGATCGCGAGGAGATCGGTGACGTCCTCCTCGGTGGCACGCTCCACGACCAGCGGCAGGATGCCGATCTCGACGACCTTGCGGGCCTCGGTGACGTTGGAGCCGGTCAGCGGGGCGAGCGAGAGCAGGTCCGCGAGACCTGCGCTGAGACGCTCGGTGGACGGCGCGGTGACGAACGCCCCACCGCGGGCGCCGACTCGGATCTCGACGAGGCCGCTGGCCTCCAGGACGCGGAGCGCCTCGCGCACGGTCACCCGGCTGACGCCGAAGCGCTGGCACAGGTCACGCTCGCTGGGCAGGCGGTCTCCGGGGGTGAGCCGGCCGTCACGGATGAGCAGCTTGATCTGGTCGACGATCACCTGCGAGACCCGGTCGACGCTGACCGGGGCGAACATCTCGACGCCGGCTGTGCCTGAACTCGAGGTTGGCAAGGGGGATCCCTCCTGTGGGCTCGTCGCGGAGTTCCCGAGACGCGATTGGGCCAATGGTCTGTAGGTTCACAGTACACCTCGACACCTGGGGCGCCGCTTCCGTCCAGCAAAAGAATCGGTTGCTCCGGCAATAAGAGACGCCGACCATGGTCCGAGCTGGCTGGGTTAAGAGTCCGTGACGGGCTTCACACCGGCGCTGTGGTGTGTTACACATAGTGCTAATGGTCTGACCATCATCCCGTAAGAGGGTCAGGCGACGAATCAAGGAGCGCCCCAATTGAGACCCAGACTCGCCTGTGTCGCCGCTGTGACTGCAGCGACTTTGATGTTTGCCACGGCTTGCGGTTCCCCTGTCAGTGGGGGACAGAAGTCCGGTGAACCCACCGAAGCGGAAACCGTGTTCGAGGAGATGGCCGCCCTCGACGGCCAGGAGCGTCGCGACAAGCTGGTCGAGGCCGCCGAGAAGGAGGGTGAGCTCACCATCTACACCTCGATGACCGACGACATCGCGCTCCTGTTGGAGAAGCAGTTCGAGGCCGACTTCGACGTCGCGGTCGACCTGACTCGCGCCGAGTCCACCACCGTGCTCACGAAGGTGCTCAAGGAGTACAGCTCCAACTACGCGGGCGCGGACATCGTCGAGACCAACGCGCTGGAGCTGTTTGCGCTCAACGGCGAAGGAGCCCTGGCCGAGTATTCGGGTGCGCGCCGGGACATGGTGGGCAAGGAGGGCCAGTTCGAGAACTGGACCGCCACCCGCTACAACATCTTCGCGCCGAGCTGGAACACCACCGCCGTCAGCGCCGAGGGGGCCCCCAAGAGCTGGGAGGACCTGGCCGACCCGAAGTGGGACGGCCGGCTGGCGATGGAGCTCTCGGACTACGACTGGTACCTGACCCTCTACGGCTACTGGCAGGAGCACGGCAAGTCGGACGAGGAGATCGACAAGATCTTCGCCGACATGGTCGACGGTGCCGAGGTCCAGAAGGGTCACACGACCATGGCCGACCTGCACGTCTCGGGGAAGTTCGACGTGGCGGCGACGAACTACACCTACATCGTCCAGCAGAAGATCAACTCGGGTGCTCCGCTGGCCTATGAGCCGATCGCGGAGCCGGCGATCGCGCGCCCCAACGGCTTCGGCCTGGTCCGCAACGCCTCGCACCCCGCGGCCGCGATGCTCTTCGCCGACTGGATGCTCGAGGAGGGTCAGAAGATCCTCGTCGACCTGGGCCTCACGCCCGCGATCGTGCCCGAGGGCTCGGACGACCCGATGGAAGGAGTCGAGGTGATCCCCGTGGACACCGATGAGATGGTCAACCAGAACGAGAAGTGGACCAAGGCGTACGACGACCTGCTCCGCGGCGCCGGAGGTGCTGGCGCATGACGACCACGGCTCCCGCCGACGAGGTGGTGCCGAAACCCCTGCGGAAGCCGGAGGACCCCGGCGCCGACAGCGGAACCCCCTCCCTGCTGAAGCGGATCCTGACCCCGAAGACCCTGATCCTGGTGCTGGTCGCCGCGGTGATCTTCTGGTTCGGTGTGGTGCCCCTGTGGTACCTGCTGCAGGTCACCTTCCTCGACCCCGACACCGGACAGTTCACCCTCGGTGCGTTCCAGGAGGCCTACGGCGACTCCAAGCTGTTCTCGCTCGTCGGAACGTCCTTGTGGTTCGCCTTCGGCTCGGCGATCCTGTCCCTGATCGTGGGCACCGGCCTGGCGTACCTGATCGTGCGGACCGACGTGCCGTTCAAGTCGCTGTTCTTCGCGTCTTCGATCATCCCGCTGGTCATTCCCGGGATCCTCTACACGGTCTCCTGGATCCTGCTCGCCGACACCGACATCGGCCTGCTCAACCGCTACCTGGAGAAGCTGCCGTTCATCGGTGAGGGCTTCTTCAACATCGAGAGCGTGTGGGGGATGATCTGGGTCGAGGGGCTGCACCTCTCGCCGATCGTCTTCCTGCTGATGGTCGCGGCGTTCCGGGCGATGGACCCCTCGCTCGAGGAGTCCGCGTTGATGTCGGGCGCCTCCCGGACCACCATCATCCGCCGGATCACCCTCCCGCTGATCCTGCCCGCGATCGTCGGCGCGATGCTGATCATGACGGTCCGCAGCCTGGAGAGCTTCGAGGTCCCGGCTCTGCTGGGCGTACCGGCCAACATCTACGTCTTCACCAGCCAGATCTACTTCGAGCTGCGCGGCTGGCCGATCGGGTACGACACGGCCGGCGCGCTCGCGGTCGGACTGCTGGCGCTGGCACTGATCGGGGTCACCTTCTCCAACCTGATCGGCCGGGGCTCCAAGAGCTACCAGACCGTGACCGGCAAGGCCTTCCGGCCGCGTCCGATCGAGCTGGGGAAGTACCGTCCGATCGCCGGCGCCGTCGTGATCGCCTACTTCCTGATCGCCGTGGTGCTGCCGCTGCTGGTCCTGCTGTACTGCTCCTTCCAGCCCTACTACCAGCTGCCGTCGATGGAGGCGTTCCGGACGTTCACGCTCGACAACTTCCGCGACGTGCTCGAGAACCCGACGGTGCTGCGGGCGCTGAAGAACTCCCTGATCCTCGGTGTCGGCTCGGCGACGGTGGTGATGGCGTTCATGGCCGTCGCCTCGTGGATCACGGTGCGGACCAGGATCCCCGGGCGGCAGCTGATCGACGCGTTCACGTTCGTTCCGCTGACCATCCCCGGTCTGATCATGGGCGTGGCCCTCCTGGTCACGTACCTGAACTTCCCGATCGGGGTGTACGGCACGCTGTGGCTGCTGGGCATCGCCTACTTCACCCGCTACATGCCGTACGGCATGCGCTACGCGGCCACGTCCCAGCACCAGATCGGTGCGGAGCTGGAGGAGTCCGCCTACATGAGCGGTGCCACCTGGTGGCAGACGTTCCGCAGGGTCCTGCTCCCACTGCTGATGCCGGGCCTGCTCTCGGGCTGGATCTACATCCTGGTCGTCTCCTTCCGCGAGCTCTCCAGCTCGATCCTGCTCTACACCTCGGGCAGCGAGGTGCTGGGCATCGTGATCTGGGAGGAGTGGGAGAACGGCTCCATGGCAGTCGTCTCCGCGATCGGTGTGCTCATGGTGGCGACGCTGGTCGCCCTCGTATCCATCGCCTACAAGCTCGGGGCCAAGGTCGGCCTCCAGCAGGACTGACCCGACCGGTTCTGAGAGGAAAACACACTCATGTTGGAAATCACCAGCCTCGTCAAGAGCTTCCCCGGCGAGAAGACCAAGGAGAAGACGGCGAACAGCGTCTTCGCCATCAACGACGTCAGCTTCGAGGTCAAGCAGGGGGAGATGTTCACCCTGCTCGGTCCCTCGGGCTGCGGCAAGACCACGACCCTGCGCTCGATCGCCGGCCTCGAGAAGCCGGACAGCGGCAGGATCACCGTCGGCGGCAAGACCTTCTTCGCCGCCGGCGCCGGTGCCAAGACCGTCAACGTGCCGGCCAACCAGCGCGGCCTCGGGATGGTCTTCCAGTCGTACGCGATCTGGCCGCACATGACCGTCTTCGACAACGTCGCGTTCCCGCTGCAGGTCATGCCGCGCAGCAAGCGTCCCAGCAAGAAGGAGATCGAGAACCGGGTCAACCGGGTGCTCGAGACGCTCGAGCTGCGGCAGTACGCCGACCGTCAGGCGACCAAGCTGTCCGGCGGACAGCAGCAGCGCCTGGCGCTGGGCCGCGGCATCATCATCGAGCCCGAGCTGCTGCTCCTCGACGAGCCGTTGTCCAACCTGGACGCCAAGCTGCGCGAGTCGCTGCGCTTCGAGCTCAAGCGGCTCCAGCGCGATCTCGGCATCACCTCGATCTACGTCACCCACGACCAGGTGGAGGCGCTCTCGCTCTCCAGCAACATCGCGGTCATGAAGGCCGGCGAGGTGATGCAGCTGGGCAAGCCGCGCGAGATCTACGAGAACCCGAACAGCCAGTTCGTCGCGGAGTTCATCGGCACCTCGAACTTCATCGAGGCGACCGTCTCCCACCGCGCCGGCGAGGCGTACACCGTCGAGACCAACGAGGGCAGCCTCAACCTGGCCAGCACCGCCTCGGTGCCCACCGGCACCCGGGTCGTCGCCTCGATCCGGCCGGAGGCGGTCGGGATCTCGATCGAGCGTCCGGCGCTCGCGGAGAACGTCTGGCGGGGCAAGGTCGCCACGCGCGCGTTCCTGGGCGACGCGGTCGACCATGTCGTCGGGATCGGCAAGACCGAGATCCGGGCGCGTACGGTGCCCTCGGTCTCGGTGGCGCCGGGCACCGAGGTGTACCTCCATCTGGAGGCGGACAAGATCTCCCTCGTCCCGGTCGACTGAGATCGCTGTCTTGGCGCTTCCTGACGTCCTCCGGCACCGCGGCTTCAACCTCTATTGGGGTGGGGTCATCCTCTCGGAGATCGGCACCCGCGGGACCATCGCTGCCGTCCTGTACCACGTCTACCAGCTGACGGGGTCCTACGCGCAGACCGGTCTCGTGGGGGCCGCCCAGGCGGTCGCACTGCTGGTGCTCTCGCCGGTCGGCGGTGTCTACGCCGACCGGCTGGACCGCCGCAGGCTGCTGCAGGCCGCGCAGGCGCTCGCCATGGTGGTCGCGGTGGGGCTGACGATCCTGACCGCCACCGGCACGGTGAGCGTCTGGCTCATCTACCTGGCGGTCATCCTGTTGACCGCTGCGGCGACCTTCGACTCACCGACCCGGCAGGCGCTCATCCCGGCGATGGTGCCGCGCGAGCAGCTGCCGCAGGCGTTCGCCCTGCTCAACCCCTCCCGAGAGCTGGCGGTCCTGGTCGGTCCGGGCCTGGGCGGCCTGCTCATCGCGCTGGGTGGCCCGGCGCTGATGTACGGCTTCGACGCACTGTCCTACTGCGCGATGGTGATCGTGCTGGCGTTCATCAAGGTCCCCCGCCTGCCGGGCTCGCCGAAGCACGAGTCGATCCTTCATCAGATGAAGGAGGGCGTGGCCTACATCAAGGGCCGCACCATCATCTGGATGCTGATGTCGCTGGACCTGTCCGCGACGCTGTTCAGCGCCTATCGGGTGCTGCTGCCGGCGGTGGCCACCGAGATCCTGCACGTGGGCCCGTCCGGCTACGGCATCCTGGCGGCGGCTCCCTCGGCCGGTGCGTTGCTGGCCTCGTACACGATCTTCAAGCTCGTCTCCAGGAGCGACCGGCTCGGCCGGATCCTGCTGGCGGCGACCGTGATGTACGGCGGAGCGGCGATCCTGCTCGCGCATGCCGGGCTGTTCTGGGTCGCGCTACCGGCCTGCTTGCTGCTCGGCGCCTTCGACGCGGTCACGACCACCATCCGGCACGCGGCCGTCCAGCTGGAGACGCCCGACGAGGTGCGTGGCCGGGTCAGCTCGATCTACCAGATGGCCTCACGCGGTGGTCCCGCTCTCGGGGACGCGCTGATGGGCAAGGTCGCCGCCTCGCTCGGCCCGGCCACGGCACTCACCGCGGGCGGGGTCCTGACTGCCGCGTACGCCCTGGGCTTCTTACCGCGCGCCAACGTCGTCCGTGAGTACGCGGGGGCGAAGACCCCCGAACCCCAACAGGCCTGATCCACCCAACGCTTGATCCATCCACCGAAGTGAAAGAGGAATGACAGTGGCCAAGGACGCAATCGTCTCCGACGATCTGGCGAAGAAGTTCAAGACCGAGAAGGACAGCCCGTACGTCCGGTGGGTCGCTGACGAGGGTCTGGACATCATCGCCGCCCATTACGTCGAGGACCTCAAGACCGTCGAGCTCAAGCCGTGGGCCCGCCGTGGGGGCCGTGGTGTCTTCATCAACCACGAGGCCTCCCGGACCTCCAACGACTGCTACGTCGCCGAGATTCCGGCCGGCGGCGCGCTCGAGCCCCAGCGTCAGCTCTTCGAGGAGATGATCCTGGTGCTCTCGGGCCACGGCTCGACCTCGGTGTGGAACGACGCGGGCAGCAAGGTGACCTTCGAGTGGGGCCCCGGCTCGATCTTCGCGATCCCCCTGAACACGGTCCACCAGCACTTCAACGGCTCCGGCACCGAGGTGGCCCGGTTCGTCTCCTCGACCAACGCCCCGCCGATCATCAACATGTACGACGACCCCGAGTTCGTCTTCAACACCTCCTACGACTTCCCGTCGCGGTTCAACGGCGAGCCGGACTACTTCGACAACAAGGACGAGCAGGACGGTCTGCTGCTGAAGACCAACTTCGTGTGGGACTCGGTCAGCCTCCCGCTGATCCACGCCAAGGAGCGTGGCGCCGGCGGCGGCCACATCCGGTTCTCGATGGCGCGCGGCTCGATGAACAGCCACATCTCGCAGTTCCCGCCCGCGACGTACAAGAAGGGCCACCGGCACGGACCGGGCGCCCACGTCATCATCCTCTCGGGGGAGGGCTACTCGCTGATGTGGCCCGAGGGCGAGGAGCCGAAGCGCTACGAGTGGAAGGCCGGCTCGATGATCGTGCCGCCGAACATGTGGTACCACCAGCACTTCAACACCGGCTCCGAGCCGGCCCGCTACCTCGCGTTCAAGCACGAGGTGGTCTCCATCCGCAACGCCCAGGGTGTCCCGAAGGCCTGGATCAGCCGGCGCATCGGCGGCGACCAGATCGACTACGCCGACGAGTCGCCGCTCGTGCGCGACACCTTCTCCAAGGCCCTGGCCGAGAACGGGCTGACCCCGCAGATGGACGCGGCGTACGAGGCCGAGCTCGCCGACCTCCCACCGAAGCAGGGGGAGTGAGAGCAACCCGATGAACCACCCTCACGCTGAGCATCACCACGAGCACGATCACGAGCACGGTCATGAGCACGGCCACGGACATGGTCATGGACACGACCACGAGCTCGACGCCCGCGATCTGGCCGCTGCCTTCGCGGACAACCCGATCTGGCAGCGCGACAACGTCGAGATGCTCAGCGTGGGGGTGGACATCGGGTCCGCCGGGACCCAGGTGGCCTTCTCCCGCCTGGTCCTGCGGCGCAAGGGCGAGGACCTGACCAGCCGCTACATCGTGGTCGAGCGGGACACGCTCTACCAGTCCGAGCTCTATCTCACCCCGTACGCCGCCGACCTCACCATCGACGCCGCCGAGCTCGGCGAGCTGCTCGACAAGGCGTACGGGCAGGCGGGGCTGAACCCCGAGGAGATCGACACCGGGGTGGTGATCCTGACCGGCGAGGCGCTGCGCCGGGAGAACTCCGAGGCGATCGGGACGGTGGTCGCCGAGCGGGCCGGAGACCTGGTCTGTGCCACGGCCGGCCACCACATGGAGGCGATGCTCGCGGCGTACGGCTCGGGGGCGGTGCGGACCTCCCACGACCTCGGCACCCGGCTGCTCAACGTCGACATCGGTGGTGGCACCACCAAGCTGAGCCTGGTCGAGGACGGCCGGGTCCTGGCCACCGCTGCGCTGCACGTGGGCGGGCGGCTGCTCGCCCACGACGCCGGCCGGATCACCCGCCTGGAGCCGGCCGGCCGGCGCCACGGCGCCGCCGCCGGGATCCGCCTGGAGCCGGGTGGCCAGGTGGACGAGGCCGGTCTGACCGCGGTGGCCGAGGAGATGGCTGACGCCGTGCTCGCGCTGCTCGACGGTGCGGGCGACCCCGACCTGTGGCTCACCGACCCGCTCCCCGTCGACCTGGCCACGGTGGACGGGCTGGTCTTCTCCGGCGGCGTGGGGGAGTACGTCTACGGCACCGAGACCCGCGACTTCGGCGACCTCGGCCGGCGCCTCGGCACATTCCTGCGCGAGCGGGTCGACGCCACCGGCGTACGCCTGCTGCCGGCCGCCGAGCGGATCCGGGCGACCGTCCTCGGGGCCTCGGAGTACACCGTCCAGCTCAGTGGCATCAGCACCCACCGCGAGGATGCCGAGACCCTGCTGCCGCGGCGCAACCTCCAGGTCGTCGCCCCGTCCTACCCGCTGGCCGAGGACTCGATGGCACCGGTCGACGCCGCCACGATCGCGGCCGCGATCCGCGATCACCTGGCAGCCTTCGGAGTCGGGCTCGACGACGACATCGCGCTGGCCCTGACCTGGCACGGCGCTCCGGCGTACCCTCGGCTGCGCGCCCTCGCCGAAGGGGTTCGCGACGGTCTGGAGGCCCGGCTCGAGCACGGCTGCGCGAGCTACCTGGTCCTCGACGCCGACATCGGTCTCACCCTCGGCCGGATCCTGCGCGACGAGCTCGGTGTCACCGGCGGTCTGCTCGTCCTGGACGGGCTGCAGCTGCGCGACTTCGACTACGTCGACCTGGGTCGCGTCCGTCAGCCGTCGGGCACCGTCCCGGTGACCATCAAGTCGCTGGTCTTCGGTGACCGGATGCTCGACTGAGTTCGGCGACGTGAGCAAGCACACGTCGCCGCTGATCTATTGGTAAGACCATTGCGGGGTTACCGTTTTCGTGTGCCTGAGATCCGGGCCGGAAAGCGGAGGAAACCATGAACCAGCTCTACACCCAGGACGCTGCCAGCCCCCTGATGATCCAGCCGGGCGAGGTCCGCGTACGCCGCCACCGCGAGCTCGACCTGCGGGCCGCGCTCACCGCGTTCGCCGCCAAGCTCCGCGTGAGCGTGCAGGTGCCGGTCAGCGAGTGACGCTCAGGCGGGGGAGACCCCGTCGCGACCCAGCGCCGCCGTGGCCGGGAAGACCAGTGACTTGATCACGACCGGCACGGCACCCGAGGCGGCCAGCAGCTCGCCGATGTCGATGAAGTCGAAGGCCTGGAGAGTGAGGCCGTCGATGGAGACCACCGGTAGGGACAGGTCCAGCTCCTCGTCGATGTGGATGCCGACCAGCCCGCCGACGTCGCCCTCGCCGGCCAGCACCAGCGGGAGCCCGTCGGCGGTGTGCTCGGCCATGCCCGCGACGACGCCGCGGCAGAACGCGTCGAGCCGGCTGAACGTGGCCGAGCCCTCCCAGCGGTAGCACAGTGCGACGGGCTGGTCCGGCGTCATCGTGTCGAACTGCCGCAGCGCCTCGCGTACGGCCTGCGCGATCTCGTCGGCGTCGAGCCGCTCGCTGCTCAGCGGCAGCCGCGGCGTGAGCACGGGTATGTTGCGCAGCGGCAGCAGCGAGGCGGGCTCCACGAAGATCGTGGTGCCGCTGACCTGCACGGTGTACTGCGAGGCGCCGACGACGGTGGCCCGGATGCCCTGCTCGGCCACCTGGAGCTCGGGACCCCAGCCCTCCACCCGCTGCCGGACGGCGTGCGCCAGGCGTCGTCCGAGATCGCCGTGGTCGCGAGCGTCGCGCCCGTAGACGTACTCGGCCACGCCGCCGGAGAACGAGACCGCGTCCGGCACCGGGCCTGCCGGGAGCGGCTCCAGGCGCAGCAGCCCCGCAGTCGCGTCGGGCGGCGGGCCGGCCTGCATGGCGGCGAAGAGATGGTCGGCCATCAGCTCGACCAGCCGGGCCAGACCCGCGGGATCGGGCACCTGGCCGATCGCCACCTCGAGACCGGCCTCGCCTGCGAGCCGGCGGGCCGCTTCCTCGATGCGGGTGACGCGGCCCGCGGTGTCGAAGGCGAGGATGCGTGCGCCGACATCGATCGCGGTCAGCGCCCGCACCTCGCCGTCCTGGCACACGGCGATCTTGGACGTACCGCCGCCGACGTCGATGTTGATCGTGCGCTGGCGGTGACGCTCGGAGCGCGCCACCGCGCCGGACCCGAACGCAGCCAGCCGCGTCTCCAGCGCGTCGCCCGCGCTGACCGCCACGAACCGGCCGGCGACCTGCGAGAACACCTCGGCGATGATGCGCGAGTTGCGCCGCCGCACCGCGACGCCGGTCATGATCAGGGCGCCGGTGTCGATCTCGTCCGGCCGCACGCCGGCGAGGGCGTACTGCTTGTCGAAGAAGTCGCGCAGGGCGTCGCCGTCGAGGGTGTCGTCGGCGGTGTCGCCGGTGCGGTAGGGGGTGAGAAGGACCTCCGACTCGTGCGTCACCTCCCGCTGGGTCACCAGGTAGCGGTTGTCCCGGCGCTCGAGCACGATCCGGGACAGCACCATGTGGGTCGTGGACGAGCCGATGTCGACGCCGACGCTGACGAGCCGGATCTCGTCGTCCGCCAGCACCAGGCTGCGCCCGCCACTGGTGAAGATCCGGCCACCGCCGTGGTCGATCGGCGTCGGCGCCGCGGGCTCACTGAATGCCATCGGCCATCCGTCGC
Organism: Nocardioides sp. NPDC047086; assembly: GCF_040643685.1. Taxonomy (NCBI): domain Bacteria; kingdom Bacillati; phylum Actinomycetota; class Actinomycetes; order Propionibacteriales; family Nocardioidaceae; genus Nocardioides; species Nocardioides sp. NPDC047086. The sequence continues at coordinate 65,830 of NZ_JBEYUV010000006.1, read as the reverse complement.
GTCGTCGGGTCCCACTCGACATCGGCCGGCTTCTCGTACCACGACGGGTCCATCCGGAGCTCGACCCCGTTCTTCTCCAGCGTCGCCTCGTACTCGCTGCGGATGTGCGGGTCCTCCATCCAGTACGCGATCGAGGTGCCGCCCTCGTGCAGCTCACGGGCGGTGTAGTCGGTGTGCTTGGTCCCCGGGGCGCCCGGGTCGCGGCCCGGGTTGTGCGGGCCGAACCAGGCGCTGAGGCGGAACGGCTCCTTGGAGGCGCTGAAGTGCTGGTGGTACCACCGCTGGCCGCCGGGCGCCGCGGTGATGAACCCGAACCGCTCGTAGTCGAGGCGCTGGACCTGGTCCTCGTTGCCGTCCGCCCACGGCGTCGGGCCGAGGTGCTCGGGCCAGGTGTAGGTGTAGCCGTGGCCCTTGAGGCAGACCAGGATCGCCGCCGAGGTGTGGGCGTGCGCCTTCGAGTAGCGGCCGTTCTCGTGCTGGCCGATCCAGTAGTAGAACTGGTTATCGGTCATGTACGGCTCGACCCGCCGGTAGCCGGGGGAGCGGCGGTTGTCGAGGGGCAGGTCGCAGTCGATGACGTCGGGGATGAAGTTGGTGCGCCGCATCGCGAGGCCGCGTACGGGGTCGGGCTCGACGTCCTCGCGGTAGGTGAAGAAGTCGTCGGCCCCGCTGAACCGGTCGCGGAAGACGAACGGGTTGTTCCAGACCGCCTCGACGTTGTTGAGCTGGTTGAGCACGTTGGGCGCGGTGTTGCCGGCCATCAGGACGGCAGGCCTCGAGGTGGCGTTGACGATACGGAACCAGGCGTTCATCGGGATCGAGAACATCGACCCCCGCTGCCACTCGAAGACGTGCTTGTTCACGTCTCCCTCCTGCCAGACCTCGCAGGTCCCGCGGCCCTCGACGGCGAGGTAGATCTCCTCGAACATGTGCTTCTCGGGGTTCAGGGCGCCGCCGGCGGGCACCTCGACGACGAAGTGACCCCACTTGGTCTCGGTGCCGTAGGTCTGGATGTAGCTGCCGCGGCCGCCCTTGCGCTCCCAGTCCTGCCTGGGCAGGTCCAGGACCGTCCGCACTCCGAGCCCGCGGAAGATCGGTATGCCCTCGGACTCCATGAACGTGTCGTACGGGGTCGGCTGCTTCTGGAAGTCCCCGAACCCGGCCCTGTGGTTCTCGGTCGGCTCGCGCCACACCGTCTCGTTCGTGTCGATGTCTTGGTCGGGCACACTCACTCCTCTTCCGGCGTCGGGCTAAATGTGATAGCAATCACTTTAATGGTTATACCATCAATCCAAAAGGTTCGTCGCACGTTCCCCCAGGAGATGAGATGAAGACGAAGACCCCACTGGCTGCCTCCGCACTGGCGGCCGCGATGGTGCTGACGGCGTGTGGCGGGTCGCCGACCGCGAGCGCAGGCGGCCCGGAGGTGGACGCCCATGCCCAGGAGGTGTACGACGAGATCAACGCACTCTCGGGGCAGGAGCGCACCGACAAGCTCGTCGAGATGGCCGAGAAGGAGGGCAAGCTCGTCCTCTACACGTCCAACACCGATATGGACTCGCTGGTCGAGGCCTTCGAGAAGAAGTACGACATCGAGGTCGCGCCCACCCGTGGCAACTCCGAGACGGTGCTGCAGCGACTGACGACGGAAGGCAACTCGGGGAACGTGAGCACCGACCTCGTCGAGACCAACTCCGGCGAGCTCAACATCTTGGCGCAGGAGGGCTTCCTGTACGACTACAAGAGCGAGTACCGCGACGCCGTACGTCCGGAGGGGCAGCTCGACGGGTGGACCGCCGACCGGTTCAACGCCTTCGTCGTCGGCTGGAACACAGAGAAGGTCGACTCCTCGGAGATCCCGGAGGAGATCGCGGACTTCGCCGACCCGAAGTGGGACGGGAAGGTCGCGCTCGAGATCGGTGATGTCGACTGGTTCGCTGCCGTCTCCGACTACTACCTCGATCAGGGAAAGAGCCAGGACGAGGTCGACGAGATGTGGAAGGACATCGCGGCCAACGCCTCCGTGGAGAAGGGGCACAGCACGATGGGAGACATGCTCGCCGCCGGCAAGCTGCACGTCGTGCTGTCCAGCTACTCCCACACGATCGACGGCCTGGCCGGCGAGGACAACGCCCCCGTGGCGTGGAAGAACGGCGATGAGCACGTGGTCCCGGTCGTCACTCGCCCCAACGGTGTCGGTCTGATGGCCACCGCCAAGCACCCGGCGGCTGCGTTGCTCTTCACCGACTTCCTGCTCAGCGAGGGGCAGCCCTTCATCGCCGCGGACTTCCGCTCGACCTCGGTCCCGCAGGAGGGCGATCCGCTGGAGGGCGTCGAGACGATCCCGGTCCCCGAGGACGAGATGCTCGACAACTACGAGAAGTGGGACCGCGCCTACCGTGAGCTCGTGGGTGGCTGAGTAGGCATGCGAGTCCGGGATTCCCGCCGCCTGTGACGGACCGCCTCGAGGGCGCCACCCGCGTGATCGCGTGCGATGCGCGGGTGGCGCCTCGTCCGGACAGGCGGATGGCCGGACCAGCACACGATGGGCCGGCGTCTGCGCACACAATGGAGGGGCGGTCGCCGTCGGCACCGGATCCCGGCAGGTCCTGCTGGCCGGACAGGCCGGCGTCACGCCGGACTTCAAGCCGGCCGCGCCCGACCCCGCCGATCACGATCATCGGCGTCCAGGCGCTCTTCACACCCGAGTTCTTCGTGGAGATCGAGGCCACGGCGTTCCTCGACTGAGGTGGCCCCCTGAGTCGGGTTCTGCCCGGGTCAGCGTGGGTGCTTCGGGTGAACCTCGGACCAGTCCAGTCCGTCGAGGTTGACCACGATGGCCTCCTGGGTGGTGCGGGCGATGACGACGACGGCTCTCGACGGGCTCGTCGCCGTCGGTGTCGAGGAAGACGAAGACCGGGTTGCCGGAGACGATGTAGATCGCGGTCTCGGAGTCGCCGTGGTGGTGGTTGGCCGAGGCGGTGGAGGCGGGGACGTGGGTCTGGCCCATCCACAGGTTGCATGCGCCGACGGTCTTGCCGCTGATCGCCTCGGCGCGGCGCATCCCGGTGGTCTGCGTCGTCTCGTCGATCAGTGCGCTGGGGGCGATGTGGTGCAGGTGCCGGTGGAACGGGTCGATCTCGGCGGGGACGAGCACGCCGCTGGGCGTACGGATGAACTCTTCGTCGGAGGATCCGGCGAGCACGTGGACGGCGGGCATCATGCTCCCTTGCTGGCTGGCAAGCGGTTGGGCCAGCTCGTCGCGGATGGTTCCCTCGGGCGCATTCTCCTGCCATGCGGTAACTCCCGGGAGCGACCCTCACCTACGAGCAGAGGGAGCTGGTCACGGAGAAGATCTCCCATCAGGAGACGGTCGACGTGGACCTGCTCGCCGCCGTCAGCGGCGAAGGCGGCCCTGCCTGACGTACGGACCTCGTCGTCATTCCCGGGCAGGATCGACGCGTGCCATGACCGGGGTGGCGAGGACTCCGTGAACCAGCACCGAGGCGACGATGGTGAAGGCGACGGTCGACCACAGCCAGTCCTGAGCCAGCGCTTCGTCCTGACCGGCGGCGTAGGCGAGGTAGTAGACGGACCCGACCCCGCGGACACCGAAGAACGCCGTGGCCCACCGCTGGCGCCGGGTGAGAGGTGACCTTGGTTCTCCGCGGCCCGGCCACGGCGCGAGGGCCAGGATCCCCGCCGCCGGCCGCACCACCAGGATCAGCGCCAGCCCGATGGCGATCCCACGCCAGTCGAGAGCCTCGAGCAGACCTCGCGTGAGCGCGATGCCCAGGATGAGCAGGACGAAGAGAGTCAGCAGGCGTTCGAGCCGTTCGGCGACGGCCATGGCGCAGACGAAGACGGAGAGGAAGCCGTAGCCACCGAGGACCTCGCCGACGCCGTACGACCCGATCAGTGCGGCGAGCGCGAGCAGCGACTCGCCCCGTTCCGCCACGCGCAGGGATCGGCTGCTGGACCGGAACGCGATGTAGGCGAGGATCTTCCCCACCACCAGCCCGGCGAGGACGCCGATCACGATCTTGCCCACCAGGTAGAAGCCGACCCATTCCAGAGCCCAGTTCGACACGGCTCCTTCGGTGGCGAGCAGGATCGCGACGTACACGAACGGGAAGGCGAGACCGTCGTTCAGACCTGCCTCCGAAGTGAGGGTGAACCGGAGCTCGTCACGCTCATCGCCAGGTCGACGACCACCGGCGCCAGGCCCTCGGATCGCGGAGCTCCAGTGGTCGGTCGAGGGCCAGGCCGACCCCCATCAGCGCGACGATGATGACCAGCTCGGTGGCGTGCTCGATCGCGACGCGGTTGGTCTGCGGGTCCAGCGGCAGACCGTCGGGGAGCGGCGTGAGCCCGATCAGCATCCCGACTCCGACGAGCACCATCGGGGCCGAGATCGCCCACCGGTCGAGGAGGTCGGGAAGCACGATGGCCAGCAACAGGCTCGCCCCGATCACCACATAGGCAAGGTCGGCAGTCATGGCTACGTCGCCCCGATTCGTCGCGTTGTCGGTTCAGCACGGCCTTCCTGGGCCAGGTTACGTACGGACCAACCGACTCGTGGAGCATGGGAAGCCGTGTCGGCGGTTACCGGTCCAGTCATGAGTGAAGAGCAGCTTCAGCCAGACGACACCCTTGACGACCGTGGTGTCGACGATGTCCTGGACGAGGGCTACTCGCCGCCCGAACGGCCGCGGGGTGTCTACGCGAAGGGTGTGACGCCTCGGGAGGAGATCGAGGGCGAGACCATCGACGAACGGCGCGCTCAGGAGGAGCCGGAGGTCTGGGAGGAGGCCGAGGCCGAGGCTGACGCCGACATCCTGGACGGGCCGGTGACCGGCGAGGTCGGCGAGGCCCGTTCCGGGCGGCTCACCAGCCCGGACCAGGGTGTGCGCGAGGACGACGAGGGCAAGCTCATCGGGCACGACGAGGGTATCGACGGTGCCGGCGCCTCGGCAGAGGAAGCGGCCGTACACATCGTCGACGAGCCCCTGACTGAGGCCTGAAACCGCGCCTTCGCGGGTACCGGTGCCGGGCCGGATCCCTTTCAGCACAGGAGGAGAGCTGCCGTGTCCGAAGACGTGACCGACCTGATCATGCAGGACCACCGTGAGGTGGAGAGCCTGTTCGAGAAGCTCGAGCGAGAACCAGAGGTACGAGCCGGGCTGACCCCGGTCCTGGTGACGCTCCTGTCCGCGCACAGCCGCGCCGAGGAGGCCGAGGTCTACCCGGTCGCCCGCGACGAGGCGGGTGAGGCCGAGGACGTCGCGCACAGCCAGGAGGAGCACCTGCTGGCAGACCGCCTCCTCGCCGAGCTCAACGAGTGCGACCCCTACTCGACGGCGTACGCCGACAAGCTGCGGGAGGTCGTCGACGCGGTCAGTCACCATGTCGAGGAGGAGGAGAAGACCGTGCTCCCGGGCATCCGCGACAGGCTCGACGACGCACGTCGTGCCGAGCTGGGTCGGGCCTTCCTGAAGAGCAGGCAGGAGCACCTCGGCGAGATGCCCCAGGACATCACCCGTGACGAGATGCGCCGCCAGGCCGCCAACGCGGACATCCCTGTCGGCGACAAGGACAAGCAGGCCCTACGCCGCGAGCTGGATCAGCACGCCGAAAAGTGACGCACCGCGACGGGAGGCGGTCAGCTCCCCGCCATGATGAGACAGGTCGCGACGGCGTGACCGATCACGCGGCCCGTCTTGTCGGTGATCTCCGCTTCGGCGGTCGCGGTGCGGCGTCCGATCGTCACGACGCGACCCTCGCAGGTCAGGGTGCCACTCTCCAGCGTGGCTGCTCGGGTGAACTTGATGGTCAGGTCGAGCGAGGTGTAGCCCGTGCCCGCCTTCAGCTTGGTGTGGACCGCGCACCCCAGGGCCGAGTCCGCGAGGGTCGCCAGGATGCCGCCGTGCACGGTGCCGATGGGGTTGTAGTGCCACTCCTCGGGCGTGAGCTCGAAGACGGCCCGCCCGTCGCCGACCTCGACCAGGGTCATGCCCAGGGTCGAGTTGATCGGCGGCGGCGCGAGCTCCCCGTCTCCCAGATGCTCGAAGAAGTCGATCCCGTCGAGCTCTCGGGCGGCGGTGGCGAAGAGCTGTGGGTCGGCCCATGTGTAGGTGCGTTCGCGCACCGCTGCGGCCTGCTCGGATGTCGTGTTCTGGGGCATGGATGTCCTTCGGGTCGCTGATGGTCCGGGTGTGCCGCGCGCGTCAGATCCGCTCGATGATCGTGGCGTTCGCCAGGCCGCCGGCCTCGCACATGACCTGGAGGCCGTAGCGGCCGCCGGTCTGCTCCAGGTTGTTGAGCAACGTGGTCATCAGGCGGGCGCCGGAAGCACCCAGCGGGTGCCCGATGGCGATGGCGCCGCCGTTGATGTTGACCTTGGCGAGGTCCGCGCCGGTCTCCCGCTGCCAGGCGAGCACGACGGAGGAGAACGCCTCGTTGACCTCGAAGGCATCGATGTCGTCGATGTCGAGGCCGGCGCGGGCGAGCACCTTCTGGGTCGCGGGGATGATCCCGGTGAGCATGAAGATCGGGTCGTCGCCGGCGACCGCGAACGAGTGGACCCGCGCCCTGGGGGTCAGGCCGAGACGTACGGCGGCCTCCTCGGAGGCGACCAGGAGCGCGGCGGAGCCGTCGTTGATCGGCGAGCTGTTGCCGGCCGTGACGCGCCAGTCGAGGTCGGGGAACCTGGCCACGGAGCTCTCGTCCTTGAAGGCCGGTCGAAGACCGGCGAGCGACTCGGTCGTGGATGCCGGGCGGATCGTCTCGTCGACGCGGAGGTCGTTCACGTAGGTGACCTGCGAGTCGAAGTGTCCGTTCTTCCATGCCGCCGCGGCACGCTGGTGCGACTCTGCCGCGAACTCGTCCAGCTCCGTGCGGGACAGGTCCCACTTGTCGGCGATCAGCTCTGCCGAGATGCCCTGGAGGACCAGGCCGCCGTCGTAGCGAGCGTTCACCCTGCTGCCGTAGAAGTCCTTGCCCAGGAACTGCGAGCCCATCGGAACGCGGCTCATGGACTCCACGCCCGAGGCGATGGCCACGTCGTAGGCGCCGGCGATCACACCCTGGGCCGCGAAGTGGAGCGCCTGCTGGGAGCTGCCGCACTGCCGGTCGACGGTGACGCCGGGCACCGACTCCGGGAACCCGGCGCCGAGCAGGGCCCAGCGTGCGGTGTTGCCCGACTGCTCGCCGACCTGCCCGACCGCGCCGCTGATCACGTCGTCGACGACGGCCGGGTCGATGCCGGTGCGCTCGACCAGCGCGGCCAGCGTGTGGGCGTGGAGATCGACGGCATGGATCTCGGAGTAGGCGCCGCCGGGCTTGCCCTTGGCTACGGGCGTACGCACGGCGTCGAGGATCACGGCGTTCGGCATGGTGGCTCTCCTTCGTGTTCGAGCGGTGGGTGGGTGATCAGCGAGGCGCGACCATCAGCGGCTGCGTGACGACGGCGAACGTGCCGTGCTCGTCGGCCAGGTCGCCCTGTGCCAGGCCGATCCCGTCCGGTCCGATGGTGCTGCGGGCGTCGAGCAGCATCCACTCGCTCACCGGCGGGCGCTCGATGGTGACGGTCACGGTCGGCGGGATGAAGTACCACGAGCTCATCGGCAGGGAGCCGGACAGGCCGTTGGTGGAGTCGGCCAGGGTGAGCAGGCGCTGCACCGGGGATGCCTGCTCACCGGCGACCAGCGGGACCCGCAGGCGCGCCCAGACCGTCGCCGGGCCGGGCTCGTAGCCCCCGCTGACGAACCGCCACTCGAGGGCGCGGCCGTAGCCCCAGTCCGGGCTGACTCCCTCGAAGAAGAGCTCGGAGGAGGCCGGCGGGATGGCGGGAACCTCCTGCGCCGGTCGCCAGTGCTCGCGGGTCGACCCCGGCGTGGCCCGGATCAGCCAGGCGCTCGCCTTGACCGCGAGCCGGTCGCCGGCCCACAGCGAGGCCTCGACGAGCTCGACGCGGCGGCCCGGCCGAACCACGTGTGCCTCCACGCGCATGGTGCCCTGAGGAATGCCGCCGAGCATGTCGGCCGTGAACCGGGCGATGGACAGGGCCGGGTCGGAGCGTACCGACTCGATCGCCCGGGCCAGCAGGGCAGCGGGAGGGCCGCCGTGCTGCAGCGAGTGGTCCCAGGGGCTGGCCGTCGCCGGGGTCGACTCGAAGACGCCGTCGTCGCCGGTCGGTAGGTAGAAGGCCTCGAAGTCGCGGGTCATCAGCGGCTCAGCTGGGGGTAGAGGGCCTCGATCGGCTGAGCGAGACCGGCCTTGACGTCGGCGCTCACCTGGTCGGCGAGGATCTCGTACGCGTCGGCCTCGAGGCCGTCGTAGGCACTGCGGACCACGTCGGCCGGATCGTTCTTCGGGTCGGTGATGCCGACCGTCATCGGGGTGTCGGTGTATCCCAGGTGCAGCGACGCGACGTGGATGCCATCGCCCGCCAGCGCGAGGCGCTGGGTGTTGGTCGCCGACCACAGCGCGGCCTTGGTGGCGCTGTAGCCGTCCCCGATGCCGTACCAGCTCAGGACCGAGAGCACGTTGAGCACGACACCCTTGCTGGCGCGCAGGGATGGCAGGAAGGTGTTGGTGACGTCGAGCGCTCCCCAGAAGTTGGTCTCGAAGAGGTCGCGGACGGCGCTCAGGTCACCCGTCACGCTGGCGCCGTTGGAACCGCCGGCGTTGTTGATGACGACCGTGACGTCTCCGGCCGCCGCTGCCGCCTCGGCGATCGAGTCGTGGTCGGTCACGTCGAGCCTCAGCGGCACGATGCGCGGGTCGTTCCACTCGCGGGGCCTGCGTGCGGCGGCGTACACCTTGGCGGCGCCGCGCTCCAGAGCCTGGCTGACGAAGTGGGTGCCGAGGCCGCCGTTCGCTCCGGTCACCAGGACGACCGCGTTCGCGAGAGTGGGCATGTGGTTCTCCTGCGTCAAGGGCGGGGACGCCGCTCCGCTGAGTTGGTTTTTCCAACGTACTCGGGTTGGTTTGGTTTTCCAACTCGATTAGGATCGAACCCATGATGACGCAGGTACGTGAATGCTCGGTCGCGCGGACGCTCGAGCTCGTCGGCTCCAAATGGACCCTGCTCATCGTTCGTGAGCTGTTTCTCGGAAGTCGCCGGTTCGAGGAGATCGCCCGGTTCACGGGCGGACCGCGCGACATCCTCACCGATCGCCTACGCAGGCTCGAGGCGCACGGACTGGTGACGCGGGTCCAGTACGAGCAGCGCCCGCCGAGGTTCGAGTACCACCTGACCGACCTCGGACGGTCGCTCGCGCCGATCATCGCCACGATGCGCGAGTTCGGCGATCGTCACCTGGCCGGTGAGGACGGCCCGCCGGTCAGGTTCGATCACTCCTGTGGCGCGGAGTTTCACCCCGTGCTGGCCTGCAAGGCCTGCGGCGAGGTCGTACGCAGCGGTGAGGTCGAGATCGCAGAAGCCGCGAAGTGACCGGGCTGCGCTGTCCGGCGTGGGTCAGCCGACAGGCGGCCCGGCGATGAGCGCGACCACGGTCAGCGCGGCGACGCTCGCGAGGCCGGTGGCCAGGCCACGGACCGGGTTGCGCAGGAGCCACGCGAGGGGACGCTCGAGCGGGCGGGTGGGCGACTCCTCGATCAGGCGCCACGTCGGGGCGAGGAGGCCGCGGCGTTCGGCGTAGCGCTCGAACCAGAGGGTGAGGAGCGGCGGGATCGAGGAGGCGAGGCCGGCGACCAGGCGGCCGAACGACCAGCGCTGGTCGACCGCGATCGCGACGGTGGTCACGCAATAGGTGATGAACACGATCCCGTGCAGCATCCCGAAGATGCTGACGCCCAGCTCGGTAGTCTCGGTGACGTACTTCAGGAACATGCCGCTGAGCAGCCCGGTCCAGGTCACCGCCTCGGCAGTGGCGACGATCCGATAGAGGCGAGACGGCGAGCTGAGAAGTGCGGACACGCGGCGAAGTTTATTCGCCGCCTGGTCACGGCATGAATCGGAGCGCGGCGGGGTACCGGCCGGACATGACGACAGACACGTTGCACTACACGATTCCCGGGCTTGACGAGAGCGCTGCGCGTACGACGATCGGCCTGCTGCAGTCACGGCTGCACGCCACGAACGACCTCCAGCTCACCCTCAAGCACGTGCACTGGAACGTGGTCGGACCGCACTTCATCGCGGTCCACCAGATGATCGACCCGCAGGTCGACGCGGTGCGCGCGATGGCCGATGCGCTCGCCGAGCGCATCGCGACCCTGGGTGGTGCCCCGCGAGGCACCCCGGGTGCGCTGGTCGAGGAGAGGGAGTGGAACGACTACAGCATCGGCCGGGCCACCACCCAGGAGCACCTCGCCGCGCTCGACGTCACCTATCAGGGCGTGATCGGCTCCTACCGGGAGGCCATCAAGACCCTTGACGACCTCGACCTGGTGACCCAGGACATCCTGATCGGCCAGGTGGAGCAGCTCGAGCTCTTCCACTGGTTCGTACGCGCCCACCTGGAGGACCAGGGTGGTCAGCTGAAGACCAGCGGCGAGGACACGGAGGCTGGGGCGGCACGGGCCGCCCACGGCTGAGGGGTTCGCATGCGGTGGTGGTCCATGGCGTCGGTCTTGCTCCTGCCGATGGTCCTCACCGGATGCGGCTCGGGGCAGGACGAGGCGGTTCAGGAGCGGGCCGCCGCCTTCGAGGCGGCGGTCACCGCGCAGGACTGGGCTCGGGCGTGCGCGCTGCACGGAGGCTGAGATGAGAGTCATGTACGTCACCTATCTGGCGGTCATCGGCATCGGGCTGCTCTACACGTTGGCCCTCGCGCTCAGGCACGGGTGAGGAGCCACGAGATGCGCCGGTTCCTCAAGGAGAACTCGCTCAGCCTCGTCTTCGGGGCGCTCTTCCTGGGCAGCCTGATCGGCCAGGCGTTCGCCGGCTGGCACCAGCTCAACGACGAGCTGTTCGCCGACGGCCTGCACCAGCTCTCGCTGGGTGCGTACCTCACCTCGGCGAGCTTCGCCGTGGACGTGACGGAGAACTGGCAGAGCGAGTACCTCCAGTTCCTGCTTTACGTCGTGCTGACCGTCTGGTTGGTGCAACGAGGTTCCCCGGAGTCCAAGCCGCTCCAGGACGCCGGGCAGGAGTCCGACGAGAAGCAGAAGATCGGCGCGTACGCCCGGTCCGACTCTCCCCGGCTGGCCCGGATCGGTGGCCTCCGGACCGCGCTCTACTCCCGGTCCCTCGGGATCGTCATGGGTTCGATCTTCCTGATGTCCTGGCTGGGCCAGTCGGTGGCCGGGTGGGCGACGTACAACGAGTCCCGGCTGCGGCAGCTGTGCGACCCGATCTCGTGGGTCTCCTACCTGGGCAACGCGGACTTCTGGGCGCGCACCCTGCAGAACTGGCAGTCCGAGTTCCTGGCGGTCGGCTCGATGGCCGTCCTCGCGATCTACCTCAGGCAGCGCGGGTCGCCCGAGAGCAAGCCGGTCGGCTCCTCGCACGAGGCCACCGGGGTCGAGGGCTGAGGGTCGGTCAGGCGTCGTCCTGCGCCAGCAGACGCAGGACCGCCCGCTCGGCCGCGGCCTGGCGCCGCTGGGGGTCCTTGCTCACGGCCTCGCGTACCTGGATCGTGCGCCCCTGCTCGTGCAGCTCGAGGACCCGCGGGTCGATGTAGGAGCTCCGCGCGATCGCCGGCGTGTTCCCGAGATACTCCGCGACCTCCTTGATCGCGGCGACCTGCTGTTTGCGGCGGGACCTGGCGGTCGGGGTCGAGCGACCTGCGGCGTGCGGGTCCTCGGCCAGTGCGAGCGCCGCGAGCACGGTGGCGTGCCAGGTCCGGAAGTCCTTCGCCGACACCTCCAGACCGCTCACCGCACGCATGTAGTCGTTGACCATGGCCGCCGTCAGCCGCTGCCAGCGCCGGCCCTGCCGGTAGGCGAGGAGCTCCTGGAAACCATCGCGCCGGCGTCGCAGCTGCGCGATCGCCTCCATCGAGAGCGGGTCGTCGATGCTGATGGTGTGGTCGACGCCGGACTTCCCGGTGAAGGCGAAGACGTAGGAGTCGCCACGCTTGCGCACGTGGCGACGCTCCAGCGTCGTCAGGCCGAAGCCACCGTTCTCGTCGGCGTAGGCGTCGCTGCCGATGCGGAAGCACCCCAGGTCCAGCAGGCGCACCGCGAGCGCTGATGCCCGCGCATCGCTCATCCCAGTGGTGGTGAGATCGCGCTCCGTCCGCTCGCGTACGCGGGGCAGGACCGCCCCGAGCTCCAGCACCCGTTCGAACTTCTCCTGGTCACGCTTCGCCCGCCAGTCGGGGTGGTAGAGGTACTGACGGCGGCCGGCCGCATCGGTTCCGACGGCCTGCAGGTGCCCGTTCTCTCGGGGGCAGATCCAGACGTCCTCCCAGGCGGGCGGGATGGCCAGGGCACGGATCCACTCGGTGGCGTCGTCCGGCAACCGGTCACCGGAGTCGTCGAGGTAGACGAAGCCACGACCCGCGCGGCGGCGGGTCCACCCCGGCTCCTCCGTCGAGACCCGGCGAAGTCGGACCACCAGGGTCTCCTCTCACCTGCCGTCGCCGTCGCCGTCGCTGTCGCGCTCGCGCGCTGCCGCGGCGAGCAGCCGGTGCGTACCGTCGCACCAGGGCTTGATCGCGGAACCGCCGCACATGCACACCGCGCTGACCGGGCGAACCGTGTGATGGATCTTCCCGTCGGGGTCCTGGATCTCGTGCTTTCCGCGCAGCAGCATCGGCCCGGCCGGGCACAGCACGACCGAGGGGTGCTCGAAGTCCGTCATCAGGCACCCCACTCGGTGAGCATCGTCCGGGCGTACCGCGCCTCCAGGTCGAGGCAGGTGTACGCGCCGAAGAGCACCTGGTCGCGCTCGCTCGGGTTCTCCTCCACGAACGAGCCGCACGCGTCGCGCACGGCCACCTGCTCGTGGACGGCGTCGGCCTCGACGTGCTCGTCGTAGTAGGCCGCCATCTCGTCGGGGAAGTCCAGCCGGCGCAACCCCTGGGCGAGCTGCCGCGACGGCACCGAGCTGGTCGACTCGAACGCGGCGAAGTGGCCGAGCGCCGCTCCGCGGAGTCGACGATGGAGCCCGAACAGCGAGAGCGCGTTGTTCATCTCGAGGATCTCGAGCGGCGCCTCGTCGACGTAGCAGGCATGGTCGGTGCGCAGGCCGGCCGCTTCCAGCCCGCGGCGGAACAGATGGTGGTGGAGCCGGTTCGGGTCACCGTCGCCGTACTCGTCGAAGAGGATCTCCATCAGCGCGGCCTTGGGCCGGGTGTCGAGCCGGGGGACGATCCAGCTGGTCGGGTCGGCTTCCTTGAGGTGGTAGAGCGAGCGGTGCTTGAGGATCTCGAGCACCTGCTCCCGGTCGGCCCGGCGCTGCACGAACCGGGCCAACGACGGTCCGTCGTGCCCGGCGACCAGTCCGGGCAGGTCCAGCTCGCGATCCTCCTGGAAGCCGCTGTGCGCCCAGCGCTGCCGCAGCTCGGCCTCGAACGACCTTTCCAGACCGCGCCGCAGACGCAGCAGGTCCGCGTCCCACTCGAGATCGGGATCGACCTCGTCGAAGCCCCGGTAGTGGAGCTCGTAGAGCGCCCACAGAGTGATCTGGGCGTCCTCTGCTGACTCCGGAGTCGGCTCCAGATCAGCGGTGGCGCCGCTCTGCAGCGCGGTGAAAACAGCGGCACTCAGGGTGCCACGCGACTTCGGCAGCATCTATGCCTACCTTTCCCTCAGACTCTCCGGTACCCGACCGCCGGGTCCGACATGCTCGGCCGCGGTGCCCGGGCGATGTGCACGAGCACTCCTTCCCCCGGCGAGTCCCGGACCTCCTGGATCCCCAGATCGCTGCCCTCGACCATGTCCAGCAGGCGATCGGCCTGCTCGGACGTGCCGAGCTGGAGGACGGCCGCGCCGCCGGGGGAGAGGTGCCGAGCGGTCGTCGCCAGGCACTTCTCGGCGACCAGCATCCCGTCGGTCCCGCCGTCGATGGCCGACCGGGGGTCCTCGGGATACCGCTCGACCTGGGCCGTCGGCACCCACGGCGGGTCCGCGATCACCAGCCAGTAGCGCTCGTCCGGGTCCAGTGCGTGCTCCATGCTGCCGTGGCGTACCTCCACCAGGTCGGCCAGACCGGCGCGTTCGGCGTTGGCACGGGTGAACGCACAGGCGGCCGGGTCGGCATCGACGCAGACCAGGCGACGGCCGGTCAGCGAGGCGGCGAGCAGGCCGATCTGGCCGGCGCCGGAACACAGCTCGAGGATCGGCCCGTCGGGCAGCTCCGCGGCGAGCTTGGCCGCCCATTCGGACTGACGGGCGGTCCAGGTACGCGGCGTGAGCACGCGATCGTCGAAGTCGATGTCGAGATGACCGAATCGGATCATGACAGCAGGTGCCTCCTGTTCAGGGTGGAAAACTCAGGTGAGCTCGGCCAATCGGACCACGGCCCGGTCGAGACGACCTTCTTCGGTGTGGATCCGGCGCTGGGTCGAGGAGCCGGTGCCGCCGGTGAAGACCCGGCCGAGGCCCTTCTCTACGCGCACGAGATCTCCGGTGTCACGCAGGGCCGGGCCGATGTGTTCGAGGAGGCGTTCGACCACCTCACGAGCCGGTCTCGGCCGATGGGTCTGCGGGTCGAGCAGGTCGCCGGTGATCCCGTGCCGGCCCGCCTGCCACATGGCGAGGCGGAGCACGGCCACCGAAGCGGGCTCGGGCGGCCGGCCCTCGGCCCACTCCCTGGCGCCGGTCTCGACGAGAGCTCTCGCGATCCCGGCGACGAGCACGGCGTCGCGAGGGTCGAGACAGACGTCGGCGACCCGGATCTCGAGCGTCGGGTAGTTGCGGGACGGACGGGCGTCGAAGTACGCCATGCCCTCATCGATCGGCACCCCCGTCTCGACGAGCAGGCGCAGGTGGTCGGCGTACGCCTGGGCGCTGCCGAAGATCTCGGTCGGACCGTTGGTGGGCCACCGGGTCATCGCCTGGGAACGATAGCTCGCGTAGCCCGAGTCGTCGCCCTGCCAGAAGGGTGAGTTGGCGCTCACCGCGAGCAGCGCCGGCAGCCAGGTGTGGATCCGGTCGAGCGCCCCGACGGCCTCGTCGTCGGAGTCGACCGAGACGTGTACATGGCAGCCGCAGGTGAGCTGTTCGCTGGCGGTCAGCCCGAACTGCTCCGTGATCGCCGCATAGCGCTCGTCGTCGAAGGTCCGAGGGTGCACAGGCAGAAGGGGCGTACCGCTGGCCAGGATCAGCGCGCCCGCCTCCTTCGCCGCGGAGCGAGCCTTGTCACGCCACTGCCGCAGGTCCAGCTCCAGGAGCCCGAGATACTCCTGCGGAGGAGTGTCGGTCTCGACCTGCTGCTCCTGGAGCTCCGGCCCCACCGAACCACCGGGCTTCCCGGCCTCTGCCTCGGTGTCGCCGTGCCGGCGTGCCACCCGGAGCACCTCGCTCGCCACCGACCGCGGGGCGCCCGTCTCGGCGTCGACGAGAAGAAGCTCCTCCTCGACTCCGACTGTCCTGAGCTGGTGATGGGTACTGCTCGAAAAGTGTCTGTTCAACGCTTGCACCTGCCTTCGGAAGGAGCTGCTCGACGATGTGTCGCCTGTTCGGATATGTGACCGAGTCGCCGTGTGCCGTGGCCGACCTGCTCGGGGAGGAGGGACTGGAGGCGTTCACCTCGCTCACCTCCGTGCACTCCGACGGGTGGGGAATGGCCTGGCATGCTCCCGAGGGCACCTGCACGACGAGCTCGCCGCGTTCTGCCGACATCGACCCCGCCTATCGCCGGCTCGTCGAGGCCCCGCTCTCCAATGCCGGTTTCGTGCACCTTCGCTGGGCGACCGGTGGGCTCGACGTACGTCCGGAGAACACCCACCCGTTCCTGACCGACGGCGCCGCGTTCGCGCACAACGGCCATATCTCGCCGATCGCGGATCTCGAGGCCCTGCTGACTCCGGAGTCCCGCTCGCGGCTGCGCGGTGACACCGACAGCGAGCGCTACTTCCACTTCGTGCACCAGAACGTCGAGAAGTACGGCGACGAGGCCGAGGGCGTCACCCGGGCGCTGGCCACGCTGGTCCAGAAGTTCCCGCGGTGCAGCCTGAACGCGCTGATGCTCACCCGGACGCACATGTTCGCGATCCACATCAACTCGCGTGCCGACTCGCCGCTGCGTGCGCTGCGCGAGCTCTTCGACGACGAGGGCGACATCCCGCCGCGTCACACCACGGAGTACTTCGCGATGGACTACCGCCGCAGCGACCACGGGCTCGAGATCGTCTCCAGCGGTCTGGGGCAGCCGGGCTGGACCCCGGTGCCCGCCGACACCGCGGTGATGGTCGACCTGGCCACCCGCGACGTCACCAGGCTGGATCCGATCGCTCAGCTCGGTGCCGACGCGGTGCGTGCCCGCGACTGAGGACGCGGTGTCACCGACCTCCTGTGGGGTGCGTACGGCCATGCCCAGAGGTACCCCGTCGGGTGCCCTTTCATTCCGAGCCGTGCACGTGAGCTGCGTCCCGTGGACCTGCTGCCGACCTACGTCGTCGGCTCCTCGGAGACCAGCTTGCCGAAGGCGATCATCCGGTTGTCGGTGTGGAAGAGCTCGGCGCAGGTGGTGAGCGTGATCAGGCGCTGGCCCTTCTGCTGCACAGGTTCGACCCCGCCTCGCTCCGGGTTGTCGGGGAGCGGGTCGGTGACCCAGATCGACGTGAACGGCACGGTCAGGTCGTCGCCGTCGCTGATGAGGGCATAGACGTACGTCTTCTCCCTGGTCAGTACCCGGATCTTGTCCCCTTGCCGGAGCTTCGGGAGGTCACGCAGCGGTTCGCCGTGGGTGATCCGGTGGCCCGCGAGCGCGAAGTTGCCGACCTCGCCGGGCGCGGCGGTGCCGTCGAAGTGGCCGAAGCCGGCGCCCAGGGCTCGGTCGGAGGTCCCGGCGAGGACCGGGATCCGGTAGTCCTTGCCGAAGCGCGGGATCTCGATGAGGGCCTGGGCGGACCCGAACTCGGTGCTGACCTCGGTCTGTCCCGAACCCCACGCCTTCTCGATCCTCGAGGTCGCGTCCTGCTGGTGCTGCTTGCTGACGTACGTGGTGCCGTAGAACTCCCAGGCGACGTAGCCGAGGATCGCCAGTCCGGCCAGGACCAGGGCGATCCCGGCCCAGAAGACGGACCGGCGCCCCCGTCGCTGGGGTTGCGTTGTGGTGGACATCGACTCAAGCATCTCAGTCTGTCTGGGCACCGTCGGCGGGCACGCGGCCCGGGTGCCATCACTAGGGTCGAAAGACCATTTCTTTGACAGGTACCAGATTTGTCATCGATTTGGGTGACAAGAATCACTGTTTTGATGAAAGGTACAGGTGCCGACGTTCGGGAGGCGGCATAAC
Organism: Nocardioides sp. NPDC047086; assembly: GCF_040643685.1. Taxonomy (NCBI): domain Bacteria; kingdom Bacillati; phylum Actinomycetota; class Actinomycetes; order Propionibacteriales; family Nocardioidaceae; genus Nocardioides; species Nocardioides sp. NPDC047086. The sequence goes on along the minus strand of NZ_JBEYUV010000006.1, from coordinate 48,453 downwards.
AGCCGAAATACGGCTGTTGATGGCGATTCACCTGGGGGAGCTATGCCGTCGCGCAAGTCGATGGGTTCGTCGGTTTCGAGGTCGCGAGTGTCGCGCGCGTGGGGAGCGACACTCGCGACTCTCGTCGCAGTGGGGTTGACGGTCGGGTCCAGCCCGGCCGCGTACGCGGACGCGGGGGACTCCTCGCAGTCCTCGGCGCAGTTCCTCAGCGGGTCGCTGCTCGACGGGCTCGACCTGAGCACGGTCGCCGGCATCGCCGGCGCGCAGGCGCAGCACACTGACGGTGCGGACCCGAGCGCTCCGACCGTGGACAACGCCGCTCTCGACGTGACCGCGCTGAGCACGATCGGGCTCGCCCTTCCGGGCATCGACCTCAGCCTGGGCGACCTGCTCGAGCTCGAGGCCGTCACCCAGCAGGCCACCGCCGAGGACGACGCGATCTCCAGCTCCAGCACGGGCACGGCGAGTGCGAGCCTTGATCTGACCGCGCTGCTCGGCCAGACCCAGGCCCTCGACGCCGCTGCGCTCGACCTGGGCGCGGTGGACTCATCCGCGCGGCTCGAGCCCGACCCCGACAACCCGGGGGAGTGGATCGTCACCCGCGACTACAACATCGCCGAGGCGACCCTCGATCTGCACTCGCCCGTCGTCGGTGACATCGGCACCACGACCAACCAGGCGATCGCCGACCTCAACACCCAGGTCAACGGTCTCAGTGACGTCATCGAGACCGCCGTCAACGGCAGTGTCAACCAGATCATCAACCTGGTCGGTGGAGTCACCGGCACCGCGAGCACGAACACGACCGTCACCGTCAACTCCCGGATCGACGAGCAGATCAACCAGGTCCTCAGCTCACCGCTGTCGACCGACCTGGTCACGATCGACCCGCTGACGGGCCAGGTCACCGTGAACCTCGCCGGTGGCATCGACCTCAACAACCTTCCGCCCAACTCGACGTTGCTCAGCCCCGAGGTGATGCAGCAGGTCTCCGCCGACGTGGCCACGCTCCTGGGACAGTTGCAGAGCAACCTGAACGACGTCATCACCAACGCCCACGACTACATCGACATCACGATCACGTCGAACACCACGCTGCGGGACCCGGTCTTCGGCACCACCCTCGGCGGGCTGAACATCGGCTACACCGGGACGGTCGGTGACCTTCTCGACGGTACGACCCCGATCACCGCCGACGGCAGCGGCGTCCTCGCGCCGCTCGATGCACTGCTCGGGCCGATCACGAACATCCTGGTGCCCGCGATCGGAGGTGCGGTCGACACTGCGCTCAACACCGCGCTGGCGACGGCCGGACAGGCGATCGACGAGGTGGTGACCCAGGCGACGAACACCCTTGCCCCGGTGCTCGAGGGTCTGACCGATGTCGTCGCGGTCAACGTCAACGTACAGAACGACGTCGGTGGAACGGGCCCCGGGCCGTACAGCGTCACGGCCGTGCAGGTCACCCTCCTCGACGACGCCGGTGCCCGGCTTGACCTGGCCACGTCCACGGTCGGCCCCAACGTCGATCAGGACGGCACCGCGCCGGAGGCGCCGGTGATCGAGTCGCCCGCGGACGGGTCCTCGATCAACGACAGCACCCCGACGATCACGGGCACCGGCGAGCCGGGCGCCACGGTCGAGGTGAGCATGGACGGGGCCGTGATCGGTACGGCCACGGTCGATGCCGACGGCAGCTGGTCGTTGCCGACGACCGACGCCCTGGCCGACGGGGAGCACACGGTCTCGGCGATCCAGACCGATGAGGCCGGGAACGTGTCCCCGGCGGACTCCAACACCTTCACCATCGACACCGCCGCGCCGGAGGCGCCGGTGATCGAGTCGCCCGCGGACGGCTCGACGATCAGCGACAGCACCCCCGCGATCACGGGCACCGGTGAGCCCGGTGCCACGGTCGAGGTGAGCATGGACGGGGCCGTGATCGGTACGGCCACCGTCGATGCCGACGGCAGCTGGTCGTTGCCGACCACCGACGCGCTCGCGGACGGTGAGCACACGGTCTCGGCGGTGCAGACGGATGCGGCGGGCAACGTGTCCCCGGCCGACTCCAACACCTTCACCATCGACTCGAGCGCGCCCGATGCGCCGACGATCACCGGGCCGGCCGACGGCTCGACGATCGGGCCGGACGTACAGACAGTGACCGGCACCGCCGAGCCCAACGCGACCGTGCGGGTGAGGGTCGACGGCCAGGACTACGAGACCCAGGCCAACGCCGACGGCGCCTGGACGATCGACACCGGCACGCCGTTCACCGAGGGTGAGCACACCGCGACCGCGGTGCAGGTCGATGCCGCGGACAACGAGTCGCCGGCCACGACCAGCACGTTCACGGTCGACGCCTCCGAGGATGCGCCGGTCATCACGGGCCCGGAGAGCGGCACCACGACCGACGACAACACACCGACCATCAGCGGCACGGGTACGCCCGGCACGCTGATCACGGTCTACGACCAGAACGACGACGTGATCGGCACCGCGCGGGTCGACGACACGGGCAGCTGGACGATGGACGCCCCCGAGCTCGCGGACGGGACGTACACCTTCACCGCGACCGCCACCGACGACCTCGGCAACGTCTCGCCCGAGAGCAACTCGGTGATCCTGACCATCGACACGGCCGCCCCGGAGGCGCCGGTGATCACGTCGCCGGAGGCCGACTCGGTCACCGACGACAACACCCCGACGGTCACCGGCACCGGCGAGCCCGGCGCCGAGGTCGAGGTCTTCGTCGACGGCGTCCCGGTCGGCACCACCACGGTCGATCCCGCCGGCAACTGGTCGCTCGAGCTGACCACGCCGCTCGCGGACGGTGGCCACACCGCCACCGCGACCCAGACCGACGAGGCGGGCAACATCTCGCCGACCTCCGACCCGGTCCCGTTCACGGTCGACACCCAGGCTCCGGCCGCGCCGGTGATCACCTCGCCGGCCGACGGTGACGTCATCGACGACAGCACCCCGACGATCACAGGTACGGGCGAGTCGGGTGCGACGGTCGAGGTGTCGATCGACGGTGAGGTCGTGGGCGAGGCCACGGTGAGCCCTGAGGGCACGTGGGAGCTGCCGCTGACCGACCCGCTGGCCGATGGTGAGCACACGGTGACGGCGACGCAGACCGACGAGGCCGGCAACGTCTCCGAGCCCTCCGCCCCGGTCACCTTCACGGTCGACACGACGGCACCCGACGCTCCGGTGATCACCTCGCCGACCGACGGATCCACGACCTCGGACACCACCCCGACCATCACGGGCACCGGTGAGCCGGGTGCGACGGTCGAGGTGACGATCGACGGTCAGGTCGTGGGCGAGGCCACGGTCGACGCCGACGGCAACTGGGAGCTGCCGCTGACCGACCCGCTGGCCGATGGTGAGCACACGGTGACGGCGACGCAGACCGACCAGGCCGGCAACGTCTCCGACCCCTCGGCCCCGGTGACCTTCACCGTCGATGCCGCGGCCCCGGAGGCGCCGGTGATCACCTCACCGGCCGACGGCTCCTCCACGCAGGACACGACGCCGACGATCAGCGGCACCGCCGAGCCGGGCACGACCGTCGAGGTGACGATCGACGGCACCGTCGTCGGCAGTGCTCCCGTCGATGGCGACGGCAGCTGGAACCTGATCCTCACCGATCCGCTCGTGGAGGGACCGCACACCGCGACCGCCACGGCGACCGACGAGTCCGGCAACACGTCCGACCCGTCCGAGCCGGTGACCTTCACCGTCGACCAGACCGCACCGGAGGCGCCGGTGATCACCGGTCCGGCCGACGGCAGCACCGTCAGCGACACGACACCGCCGATCACCGGCACCGGTGAGCCGGGCGCCACGGTCGAGGTCGTCATCGATGGCGAGGTCGTCGGCGAGGCCACCGTGAACCCGGACGGCACCTGGACGTTCACCCCGAGCGAGCCGCTCGCCGACGGCGAGCACACGGTGACGGCGACCCAGACCGACGAGGCCGGCAACACCTCCGAGGTCTCGGAGCCGGTGAGCTTCACCGTCGACGCCTCCTCGGACGCGCCGGTGATCACCTCGCCGGAGTCGGGCGACAGCACCAACGACGACACCCCGGCCATTGAGGGCACCGGGAATCCCGGTGACACCATCACCGTCATCATCGACGGCGAACCGGTCAGGGAGACGACGGTGGACCCGGACGGTGCCTGGACGTTCACGCCGACCGAGCCCCTCGAGGACGGGGACCACACGATCACCGCTACCGCGACCGACCCGCTGGGCAACACCTCGGGCGAGTCGAACGCCGTGATCATCACCGTGGACACGACCGCTCCCGAGGCGCCGGAGATCACCTCCCCGGCCGATGGCGGGTCGACCAGCGACACGACCCCGACGATCGAGGGCACCGGTGAGCCGGGTGCCACCGTGACCGTCGAGATCGATGGTGAAGAGGTCGGCACCGCGGTCGTCCAGCCTGACGGCACCTGGTCGCTCGAGGTCACCGACCCGCTCGCCGCGGGGGAGCACACGGTCGAGGCGGTCCAGACCGACCCGGCGGGCAACACCAGCCCGGCGACCACGGTCGACTTCACCGTCACCCCGGCGGCCCCGGTGATCACCTCGCCCCAGGACGGCGACAGCGTGGACAAGACCCCGGACGTCGCCGGCACCGGCCAGCCCGGTGCGAACGTGACGGTCCAGGTCGACGGGAAGGATGTCGACACGGTTCGGGTCGGCGACGACGGCACCTGGTCCACGACGCTGCCCGCGCTCGAGTGCGGCGACCACACCCTGACCGCAACTCAGGCCGTCACCCTCCCCGAGGGCGGCGCGGCTCGCGGGATCGCGGGCGCGGCCGGACGTACGGTCATCTCCCCGGCCTCGGACGCGGTCGCCATCGAGGTCGCCTGTGCCGGGAACGGCACCGACCCTGGCGGCTCCGCCGGTTCCGACGGCGGGGACCGGGGCGACGACGGTAACGGCGGGGTCCTGCCCAACACGGGCTCCCCGACCTTCCTCGCCGCGCTCCTCGGGCTGGGTATCGGCCTGGTGATCATCGGTGGGCTGATGGTGGCGGGGAGGTTCCGCCGCCAGAGCTGACGGGCCGGTCCCCCCGCGAGCCGTGGGGGGGGGACCGCTGACTTTCCCAGCCAGTCCGTGCCTTGCTCACAGGAGGCTCACAGCGGACGAGCGGAGTGTTGAGGCATCAACAGCCTCAAGGAGCACCCGATGTCCCGTTCTCGTCGTATCCGCCGTTCACTGCTCGCCGTCGCGGCGATCCCGCTCGTCGCGATCCCGGTCGCCACGCCTGCCCTCGCCGTGGCGGCGGTCGCCAGCAGGACGTACGTCGCCGAGTCGAGCCCGGGGTCTGTTTCCGGCTCCCTCGGGACCTACGGAGGAGACAGCTACCAGGGCGGGATCAGCGGCGGCTACGGCTACGGTGGGACCGCGGATCCCTACCAGCGCGGTCTCGGCACCTCGACCGCCACGGTCGACTCCGAGCCCGCGACCGAGACAGAGTCGACCGGCGTCGTGCTGATCAACACCACGGTCGGCTACGGCACCGCGCAGGGCGCGGGCACGGGGCTCACGATCACGGGCGACGGGATCGTGGTGACCAACCACCACGTCGTCGAGGGTGCCACCTCGATCACCGTGACGGATCCGAGCACGGAGGAGACGTACGCCGCGAAGGTCCTCGGCTACGACGACCTCCATGACGTCGCGGTGCTGCAGCTGGAGGACGCCTCGGGGCTCTCGACGGTCGCGACCGACCGGGACGCCGCCACCCAGGGCGAGCAGGTCACCTCGGTGGGCAACGCCGAGGGCCAGGGCTCGCTCTCGGCCGCGGACGGCACGGTCACCGACCCGAGCACCGCGATCACCGTCGACAACGAGGACGGGACCACGGCCGCGTTCAGCGACCTGATCGAGACGGACGCCGACGTCGTCTCCGGAGACTCGGGCGGCGCCCTGCTCGACGAGGACGGCGAGGTCATCGGGATGAACGTCGCCGCAACCTCGGGCTCGGCGGAGATCTCCGGCTACGCCATCCCGATCGACACCGTGCTCGACATCGCCGCCCAGATCCTGGCCGGCGAGGAGTCGGGCGACGTCGAGATCGGTGGCTCGGCCGCCGCGCTCGGGGTGCAGGTCGACACGACCAGGTCGACGCTGGTCGTCGGTGTCGTCGAGGACGGTGCGGCCGCGTCCGCCGGGATCGCCGAGGGCAGCACGATCTCCTCCGTCGGCGGGACCGCGGTGGCCAGCATCGAGGACATCACCTCGGTCCTCGACAGCCACGAGCCCGGCGACGAGATCTCGGTCGGGTGGACCGATGCCACGGGGGCGGCCCACACCGCCACCGTCACGCTCGGCGAGGGTCCCGTCGCCTGAGCACGAGAGTCAGCTGCTCGGCTCGTCGTCATCGTCGGAGATCGGACGCTCCGCCCTGATCGGGATCGCGCCGGTGTAGCCCTCGCGGTCGAGGGCGATCTGCTGGACGCGGTCGCGGACGAGCCGCCAGCCGATCATCAGCGCGGGGATGATGATGACCAGGGTCGCGACCGTCCAGGTGCCGATCGGGTAGTCGAAGCCCATCAGGACGAGCACGGTGGCGAGGAACACGAGCGTGGCGTAGCCGGTCCACGGTGATCCCCACAGCCGGAAGTCGGGCCGGTACATCAGGCCCTTCTTCCACCGCCGGTAGAGCTGGATCTGGCAGATCACGATGGTCGCCCAGGACGCGATGATGCCGAGCGCCGACATGTTCAGCACGATCTCGAACGCCTGGCCCGGCACGATCGCGTTGAGGCCGACACCGAGGAGCGTGATGCTGCCGGTGAGCAGGATCCCGCCGAACGGCACCCCGTTCCTCGACATCCGGGCGGTGAAGGTGGGCGCGCTCCCGCTCATCGCCATCGACCGCAGGATGCGCCCGGTGGAGTAGAGGCCGGCGTTGAGCGAGGAGAGTGCCGCGGTCAGAACGACGAGGTTCATGATCGTGCCGGAGTTCGCGATCCCCAGCTGGTCGAAGAACGTCACGAACGGGCTCTCGTCGGCCCGGTAGGACGTGTAGGGCAGCAGCAGTGCCAGCAGCACCAGCGAGCCCACGTAGAACACCGCGATGCGCGCGATGACGGAGTTGATCGCCCGGGGCATGATCTTCGCCGGCTCGGCGGTCTCGCCGGCGGCGGTGCCGACGAGCTCGACCGCTGCGTACGCGAAGACGACGCCCGAGATGACGATGACCAGCGGCAGCACGCCGACGGGGAACAGCCCGCCGTTGTCGATGACCATGCCGATGCCGGTCTCCTGGCCGTTGAGGTCCTCGCCGCCGGCGAGCACGATCATCCCGAGCACGAGGAAGGCCAGCAGCGCGACCACCTTGATGAGCGCCGCCCAGAACTCCAGCTCGCCGAAGAGCTTGACCGAGATCAGGTTCATCGAGAGCACGACCGCGAGCGCGACGAGCGCGATCACCCATTGCGGGACGACCTCGAAGGTGCCCCAGAAGTGCATGTACGTCGCGATCGCGGTGACGTCGACGATGGAGGTCATCGCCCAGTTCAGGAAGTACATCCAGCCGGCGGCGAACGCGGCCGGCTCGCCCAGGAACTCGCGCGCGTAGGAGACGAACGATCCCGACGAGGGCCGGTGCAGCACGAGCTCGCCGAGCGCGCGCAGGATGAGGAAGACGAACACTCCGCACAGGGCGTAGACGAGGAAGAGGCCCGGCCCGGCCTCGTGGAGGCGGCCGCCTGCCCCCAGGAACAGCCCGGTGCCGATGGCGCCGCCGATCGCGATCATCTGCAGCTGCCGCGGGCTGAGGCTCTTGTGGTAGCCCTCGTCCTCGTCCGTCAGGCCGCTGGCCTGGCTGCCGGTCTGGTCGTCGGTGTCGGTCATCGGCTCGCTCCCGGTCCGGAGTGCGGTGGCTCGGGCACGTCCTTGAACAGCAGCCATCCGCCGACCACGGCGACGACCGCCGCTGCGGCGTAGCCGAGCAGCGACCACCAGCCGAGGTGCAGGTACGCCGTCACCCCGACGATCGCCAACGCGAGGAACACCATCGTCATGCCGATGATCGGCGTCCGTGGCCTGTACGGATCCCGTGCCAATGCGATCACCTCACCTGCGGAGCCCCCGATGGCCCCGCTCCGGGGACCAATTAGAGCGCATCGAGCGTGTTCTCGCGGTGACCGGACGTCGCCCGGCGTTTCCGTTCCACCGAACGGCAAATAACAGTAAGGTCGCCTTACAGTTAACCCCCATGAAGGAGCGTTCGATGCGTAGCTCGAGGATCCGCACCATCCGCACCACACTCACGGCGACCGCCGCTCTGGCTCTCGTCCTGGTCGCCCCGCTGGCCGCGCCGGCCGCGGTGCCCGACACCCAGGCCGGCGGTGCAACCCGGGCCGGAGAGGTCGAGGCCGCTGCCCTCACCTGGTCCGACGAGTTCGACGGGCCCGCCGGCAGCGCCCCCAACGGCGCCAACTGGAACTTCGAGACCGGCGGCGGGGGCTGGGGCAACAACGAGCTGCAGACCTACACCGACTCCCGCGACAACTCCGCGCTCGACGGCAACGGCAACCTGGTCATCACCGCCCGGCAGAGCGGGAGCGGCTATACCTCGGCCCGGCTCACCACCAAGGGCAAGGTGCAGCCGAAGTTCGGGCGCCTGGAGGCGCGGATCCAGATCCCGCGCGGCCAGGGGATCTGGCCGGCGTTCTGGATGCTGGGCGGCCAGTTCCCGAACACGCCGTGGCCGAACGCCGGTGAGATCGACATCATGGAGAACGTCGGCTACGAGCCCCATCTGGTCCACGGAACCCTGCACGGTCCGGGATACTCCGGCGGCAACGGCATCACCGGTCAGTACATGCACCCGCAGGGCTGGTCCTTCGCCGACACCTTCCACACCTTCGCCATCGACTGGCAGCCCGGCTCGATCACCTGGTCCGTCGACGGCGTCGCCTACCAGACCTTCACCACGGCCAACACCGGAGCCAACCCCTGGGTCTTCGACCAGCCGTTCTTCTTCATCCTCAACGTCGCGGTCGGCGGCAACTGGCCCGGAAACCCCGACGGCACGACCCAGTTCCCGCAGAGCATGGTCGTGGACTACGTACGCGTCTACGACTCCCAGCTCTGAGCGAACCGGTTCCGTTCAGGAGCCGGACCAGTTGAGCGACAGCACGGCCTGCTCCTCGGAGGCGTCGAGAACCTTCGCGGTCATGCCCTTGAGGTAGTAGGCCTTGCTGTCGCCGACCGGAATGATCGTGGCCAGGCCGCCGGTGCTCGAGTTCCCCGCTGCCGAGAGCGTCAGCCCTACGCCGGTCGGGCTCACGTCGGTGACGGTGAGCCGTTCCCAGCCGCCGGTGTCCAGGCCCGGGGTGCCTTCCCAGGCGAGGTCCGGGTCGAGCTCGATCTCGGTGCCCTTCTCGACGAGTACCTCGCAGGTGGCGTCGGAGCATTCGTCGTACGCCGCTCAGTCCGTCGCGCTGAAGCCGCCGCCGCCCGACGAGTCGCGGTCGGCGTTGCCTCCGTTGTCATCGCTGCCGCCGCACGCGGTCGTGAAGAGCGCGACGGTGACCAGCGCAGCGGCGATACCGGTTGTCTTCACGGGTTCTCCGTCCGAGAAACGGTGTTCGGCTCACTGAACCAGAAGTTTGCTCTCGTACTTGCCGGAGCGGTCCGATAGCAGGCCGCTTCGGCCCGGCTATCCATCACGCCGGGCCGAGGAAACGGATGACGACGCCGTCGTCGTGGTGCACCCGGGCCCGCACGCCGTAGACCTCGGAGATGAGGGTCTCGGTGAGCACCTGTGCGGGCGGGCCGCCGGCCACGACGCGGCCTTCCGAGAGCACGAAGACCTGGTCGCAGTAGGTGGCGGCGAGGTTGAGGTCGTGCAGTGCGACGAGGCAGGTCGTGGGCATCCGGCGGACCAGTGCGAGCAGGGCGAGCTGGTGACGTACGTCGAGGTGGTTGGTCGGCTCGTCCAGGAGCAGGATCTCCGGCTCCTGGGCGAGCGCTCGCGCGATCTGCGTACGTTGCCGCTCGCCGCCCGACAGGGTCGAGAAGCGCTGGTCGAGGCGGTCGGCGATGCCGGCGTGGGCGGCGGCCTCCTCGATGACTGTTCGGTCCTCGGCGCTGTCGGGTGCCCAGGCCGGGCGGTGGGGGACCCGGCCGAGGGCGACGACGTCGCGGACGCGGAGGTCCTGGCTGGTCGCCGGCTCCTGCTCCACGACCGCCAGCCGCCGTGCGAGGCGGCGCCGGGACATGCCGGTGAGCGGGCGGCCGTCGAGGCTTACGTCTCCGGAGGACGGCGGCCGGAGCCCGGCGAGGATGCGGATCAGTGAGGACTTCCCGGACCCGTTGGGGCCGAGCAGCCCGACGGTGGTGCCGTCCTCGACCCGGAGGGACACGTCGTCGACGACGATCCGGCCACGGGGTGCCCAGCGGACCCGGCCGGCCTCGAGCGCCGTCATCGGCGTGCCCTCATCAGCACCAGCGCGAAGGCCGGCACCCCGACCAGCGCGGTGGCCACCCCGACCGGGAGCTCTTCGGGGTCGATCACCGTCCGGGCCGCGGTGTCGACCCAGATCAGGAAGATCGCGCCGAGCAGCGCGGTGGCCGGGAGCAGCAGCCGGTGTCCGACTCCGACCAGCGCGCGAGCCAGGTGCGGCAGCACCAGTCCGACGAAGCCGATCGCCCCGGACGTGGAGACGATGACGGCCGTCATCAGTGCCGTGAGCACGAGGAGTACGACCCGGATGCGGGTGACGTCGACGCCGAGCGAGGCCGCCGCGTCGTTGCCGAACGCGAACGCGTCCAGCCATCCGGCGCCCGCGACACAGCAGAGCAGCCCGCCGAGCACGATCACCCCGCAGACGAGCACGTCGGTCCAACTCGCCGAGGAGAGCGACCCGAGCAGCCAGAAGAGCACCCCGCGCGTCTGCTCGGCGTCGGCCGCGGTGAACACGATGAACGAGGTGAGCGCGGAGAAGAGCTGGGTGGCGGCGATGCCGGCGAGCACGAGCCGGTCGGTGGTGCCGCCGGCGAGCGAGGCGAGCAGCAGCACCAGCGCGAACGAGACGAGCGCGCCCGCGAACGCCCCGGTCGAGAGGCCGATCGCGCCCGACCCGATGCCGAGCACGACGACCGCGACCGCCCCGGTGGAGGCACCCGAGGAGATGCCGAGCACGAACGGGTCGGCGAGCGGGTTACGCAGCAGCGACTGCAGGATCACCCCGCAGATGGCCAGCCCAGCCCCGCAGATCCCGGCCAGCAACGTACGCGGCAGCCGCAGGTCCCACACGATGCTCTGCTGCAGCAGAGTGAGGTCGGAGGAGCCGAGGCCCACCCGGTCGGCGACCACGCCGTAGACATCGGCGACGCCCAGGTCCGAGGGCCCGACGGTGATGGCACCTGCGACCGAGGCCAGCACCGCCAGGGGAGCGACGCACAGCAGGACCCCGGCGACCCCGATCGCCGAGCCGTCACCCCCGTCGCCCGAGCCGTCACCCCCGTCGCCCGAGCCGTCACGTACGTCGGCCGAGCCGTCACGGCCGTGCCAGGTCGGCCGACCGGGCTGACGCCTCGGCCGACGGGGGTGACGCTTCGGCCGGTCGGGGAGGCGTACCGACATCAGCGGAGGCCGAGGTCGGCGAGCTGGTCGGCGGTGTTCTCCACCGCGTAGACCGTGCGGATCGAGGGGTTGAGCTCGGCGCCGGAGAGGGTCACGAAGCGGTCGTTCTTCACCGCGTCCATCTGCGCGGTCACCGGGTTGCTCTTCAGGTAGTCGATCTTCGCGCGGGCGGTCTCGGCGGTCTGGCTCTTGCGGGTCAGGTCGCCGAGGACGATGACGTCGGGGTTGCGCTCGGCGACGGTCTCCCAGTTGATCTGCGGCCACTCGTCGGTGGTGTCGTCGAAGACGTTCTCGATGCCGAGGGTGCGGCCGATGATCCCCGGGCCGCCGCAGCAGCCGGCCAGGTAGGGCGACTCGGAGTTGGCGAACCAGTACATCGCGCTCACCTCGTCGTCGGGCGCCTTGCTCTCGGCGGCCTCGAGGCGGCGCGTCAGGTCGGCGACGAGCTCCTCGCCCCGTTCGGGGACGCCGAAGATCCGCGCCAGGTCGGTGATCTCCTGGAGGATCGTGTCGATCTCGAGCACATCGTGGCGGGTGCCGTCGTCGTCGCCCTCGTTGTCCTTGAGGCACTCGGCGGGGGAGAGGTAGGAGCCCACGCCGAGCTTCTCCAGGTCCTCGGGCGTGGTCACCCCGCCCTCACCCAGCGTGCTGATGAAGGAGGCGGTGACGAAGTCGGGCTCGGCCTCCAGGACGCGCTCGTAGGAGGGCGCGTTCTCGGCGAGCCGGGGCACGTCCTCGTTGTCGGCGGCGAGCGAGTCGAGCACCGGGTCGGTCCAGTTGGCGGTGCCGGCCATCTTGTCGGCGAGGCCGAGCGAGAGCAGGATCTCGGTGGTGCCCTGGTTGAGCGAGACGACACGCTCGGGCGGTGCCTCGAGGGTGATCTCACGCCCGCAGTTGGTCAGGGTGAGCGGGAAGCCCGCGGCCTCGGTGGCCGCCCGGTCTGCGCCGGCGGGCTGGTCGGCGGAGCAGCCGGCGAGCGCGGAGCCGAGCATCAGGACGGTGCTCGCGGTGAACGTTCGGGCCAGGAAGGGTCGGATGGTGCGGGACAGGTGCACGTCGGTCCTCGAGCAGGTCGCGGGCTGGTGCGCGTCGCCCGTGCTGACCGGCAGCGGTCTGCTGCAGGGCCAGCAGGTCTTCGGACTCGGGATCGACCGGAGCGAGACGCCTTCCCAGGCCCGAGGGCCCAGTGGCACAGTGTCCCGTCCGTCACCCACACCGCTGCGCGTCAGTCCCGGACTCTCACCGGGTTCCCGTGCCGGGACTACGTCCCGAGCGGCTGGCCACACGACCGTAGCAGGCGACCGTGCGCGGGCGGGGTACGACCTCAGCCCTCGCGATGGGCGCTCAGCCCGTCCTCCCCGGGCGCGACCGAAGCGTGGAGCCTGATCGTGTGGTCGTAGTGCTCCTCGGCCATCGGCCGGTAGCCGATCCGCGGCTCCGTCATCACACCCTCGAGACGTACGCTCAGGTCGGCCTCGACGCGCGCGACGGCCTGGGCGTCGATGGTGTCGGCGTCGGTGATCAGGTGCGGTCGGAGCGGGTCCATCCCGGTGTACCAGAACGTGCCGTGCAGCAGCGGCCACAGGACGTCCTCGATGTCTCCGCTGATCCCGCGCGGCCCGAGGGTCGCGGCCCGGTCACCGGCGGTGACCACGGTCAGCGCGCGCTTGCCGACCAGGCCGCCCTTGCCGTACTTGAGCGGCTTGCCGGTCTCCGGGTCCGGTACGTCGAAGGCGAACCCCGACTCGAAGACCCGGTCGATCCAGCCCTTGAGGATGGCCGGCACCGAATACCACCACAGCGGGAACTGCACGACCAGCAGATCGGCCTCCCGCAGCCGCTCCTGGTGGCGGCGTACGTCGGCCTGGCCCTGCTCCACCAGAAGTGGATTGAAACCTTCTCGATAGAGGTCGATCTCGTCGACGCTCCAGCCCGCCGCGCCGAGCGCGTTCACGCCGATCTCGCGCAGCCGTCCGTTGAGTGATGACGCGTGCGGATGTGCCCATACCCAGAGTGCGTGCATGGGGTCCTGAACGCCGTCTGACGCGGTGGGATTCCCGCCTGGATGCGGACGGGCGTCGAAGCGGTCTGAGGACAAAGTCCGGATCTCGCTCAAATTAGCGGCCTCAGAGTGTTGACGTATGTGATTGCCATCACTAGCGTAAACCAGACTTGAAACCTTTCAATTCGAGGAGTTGCCCATGCCGGACACACCCGCCGCACTGGAGCTGCGGGACGTGGCCAAGTCGTTCGGCCCCGTACGCGCCCTCCGCTCCGGAAGCCTCCGGGTCGAGGCCGGATCCATCCACGCGCTCGTGGGGGAGAACGGAGCCGGGAAGTCGACCCTGGTCAAGATCGTCGCCGGGCTCTACCGCCGCGACGCCGGCGACTACCTGCTGGCCGGGGAACAGGTCGACTTCCGCAACACTGCCGACGCCAAGCAGGCCGGGGTCGCGGTCATCTACCAGGAGCCGACCCTCTTCCCCGACCTCTCGGTCACCGAGAACATCTTCATGGGACGTCAGCCGACCAATCGCTGGGGCAGGATCGACCGCGCCGCGATGCGCACCGAGGTCGTCGAGCTCTTCGCCAGGCTCGGAGTCCCGATCGAGCCCGACCGTCCCACCGAGGGCCTCTCGATCGCCGACCAGCAGCTGATCGAGATCGCCAAGGCGCTCTCGCTCGACGCCAAGGTCCTGATCATGGACGAGCCGACCGCCGCCCTCTCGGGCAACGAGGTCGACCGGCTGATGAGCGTGGCGCGCACGTTGCGCGACCAGGGCTGCGCCGTGGTCTTCATCTCCCACCGCTTCGACGAGGTCTTCGCGCTCTGCGACACCATCACGGTGATGCGCGACGGCGGCTACATCTCCACCGACCCCATCTCGGCGGTCACCGAGGACCAGATCGTCCAGCGGCTCGTCGGGCGCGAGGTCTCCGACCTCTACCCGAAGCTCGAGGCCACCGTCGGCAAGCCGCTGCTCGAGGTCAAGGGCCTCACCCGCACCGGCCTCTTCCAGGACATCAGCCTCACCGTCCGGGAAGGCGAGATCGTCGGCCTGGCCGGCCTCGTCGGAGCCGGACGGAGCGAGGTCGCCCAGGCGATCTTCGGCGTCGACCCCTACGAGAGCGGCGAGGTCACCCTCGAGGGTCGCCAGGTCCCCGCGGGTGACCCGAGACGGGCGATCGAGATGGGCCTGGCGTTCGTCCCCGAGGACCGTCGCCAGCACGGCCTCGTCCTGGACGCGCCGATCTCGCGCAACATCACGCTCCCGACGAGCGGCCGGCTCGCCCGCACCGGGCTGATCAGCACCGGCATCGAGAACCGCTCGGCCGCCGACTGGGCCGCCCGGCTCGAGGTCAAGGCCGCGACGCTCGACACCCTGGCCGGCACGCTCTCGGGCGGCAACCAGCAGAAGGTCGTCCTGGCCAAGTGGCTCTCGACCCGGCCCAAGGTGCTGATCATCGACGAGCCGACCCGAGGCATCGACGTCGGCACCAAGTCCGAGGTCCACCGCCTGCTCTCGACCCTCGCGCAGCAGGGTCTCGGGATCCTGATGATCTCCTCCGAGCTCCCCGAGGTGCTCGGTATGGCCGACCGGGTGATCGTCCTCAGCGAGGGCCACCAGACGGCCGAGCTGAGCCGCGAGGACGCGACTCCCGAGGCCGTCATGCGCGCGGCGACGGCCCACCACTCCACCACCCTGAACGTCAGCGAGGCATCATGACCACCACGCTCGACGCGCCCGCCCCGGCCGCGCCGCAGCCACGTCACCGAGCAGCCGGCCGGCTGACCTGGCTCCTGAAGCAGCGCGAGACGGGCATCGCCGTCGCCTTCATCGCGCTGCTCGTCGTGACCACGGCGGTGAACCCCAACTTCCTGTTCAGCACGGACGGCTGGCGCGACCTCACCCTGACCCCCGCGATCCTCGTCTGCCTGGCGATCGGCCAGGCGATGGTGATCATCACCCGCAACGTCGACCTCAGCGTCGGCTCGACCCTCGGTCTCACGGCCTACCTGGCCGGGCGTCTCTTCCTCGACACCGGGCTCCCGGTGATCCTGGTCGTCCTGATCGCCGTCGCCGCGGGCGCCGTGCTCGGCCTGATCAACGGGGCGCTGGTCGCCTTCGCCAAGGTGCCGGCGCTGGTCATCACCCTCGGCACGCTCTACGTCTACCGCGGGATCATGCTCGAGTGGGCCGGCAGCGACCGGATCAACGCCTCCGACATCCCGCCCGGGCTGCTCGACTTCGGCACCGGATCGTTCCTCTTCATCCCCAACCTCGCCTGGATCTCGTTCGCGCTGCTGGCCGTGGCCATCTACCTGATGCGCTCCACCCGCGTCGGCCGCGAGTTCTACGCGATCGGCTCCGACCCCGACGCCGCCACCCTCTACGGGCTGCGTGACAAGCGCCGGGTCCTGCAGGCGTTCGCCACCTCGGGCGCGCTCGCCGGCCTTGCCGGGATCCTGTACGTCTCCCGCTACGGCACCATCAGCTCCGGTGTCGGCCAGGGCATCGAGCTCGAGGCCGTCGGCGCCGCGGTCGTGGGTGGCGTGGCCATCTTCGGCGGCAGCGGCACGGTCCTCGGGGCGGCCCTGGGGGCGTACCTCCTCACCACCATCAACCGGGCGCTCCCGGTCCTGGGCATCCCCGACTTCTGGCAGCAGGCCGTCGTCGGTGCGCTGATCATCGGCGCGATCGTCCTGGACCGCTACTTCGCCCGCCGTCAGCACGACAAGCTCCTCGCGGAGAGGGAAGAATCATGAGTCTGCTTGCCTCTGAGAAGACGCCGACGAGGACGTACGCAGCGCACGCCAAGCCGTGGTGGCAGCGCACCCTGATGACCAGGGACTCGGCGATCATCGCCCTGCTCGTGGTCGTGTGGACGTACGCCTCGATCGCGATCCTCAACTTCTCCGACCCGATCACGGTCTACTTCCTGGTCCTCGACATCACGCCGATCCTGCTGATCGCGCTGCCGATGACGCTGATCATCATCACCGGCGAGATCGACCTCTCGGTCGCGAGCGTCGTCGGGCTCTCCAGCGTCCTGTTCGGGGTGCTGCACCGTGAGGGCGTCCCGATGGTCGCCGCGATGGTGCTCGCCCTGCTCGCCTGCGCCGTCGCGGGAGCCCTCAACGGGGTGCTCGTCACCCGCTACGGGCTGCCTTCGCTGGCCGTCACGATCGGCACCATGGCGCTCTTCCGCGGCATCGCGGTCGGCGCGCTCGGCACCACCGCGATCACCGACTGGCCCGACGCCTGGGGCGACCTCGTCCAGGCCCGGATCGGCGACTCCCAGATCCCGATGATGACGATCCCGCTGGTCGTCCTGATCCTGATCTTCGCCGTGGTCCTGCACTTCACGCCCTTCGGGCGCGGCATCTTCGCCGCCGGTCTCAGCAAGGACGCGGCCCGCTTCTCCGGCGTCAACGTCGACCGTACGAAGCTGATCCTGTTCACGCTCAGCGGGCTGGTCTCGGGGCTGGCGGGCATCTACTTCACGCTGCGCTACGGGAGCGCACGCGGCGACAACGCCACCGGGATGGAGCTCCAGGTCATCGCGGCCGTGCTGCTCGGTGGGGTGTCCATCTTCGGTGGCCGCGGCGCGATCCCCGGGGTCATCGCCGGCGTCGTCCTGATCGGGGCCATCGGCAGCGCGCTGCGCCTGGACGGCCTCAGCGCCAACCTCATCCAGATCATCACCGGCGTACTCCTCATCGCAGCGGTCATCGCGGCCAGCGTCCTCGGCTGGACCGGTCGCATCGTCGGCACCTATCGCCGGCAACAGAGCTCGGACGAACCATCCTCGAAGAACTCAAAGAAATCGGAGTGAGAGACATGACCAGCAAGTTCCGACGCGCCGGCGGTGCCGTCGCCATCGTTGCGGCCCTCGGCCTCGCCCTGTCCGCCTGCGGTGGCGGGAGCGGCAGCGGCAGCGATGGCGGGGATGGCGGCGACACCAGCAGCATCACCTTCATCCCGAAGAATCTCGGCAACCCCTACTTCGACGCCTCCGACACAGGTGGCAAGAAGGCCGCCGAGGAGATCGGCACCGAGTGGAAGCAGGTCGGCCCGACCGAGTCGACCCCCGACTCCCAGGTCAGCTTCATCAACACCGCGACCCAGCAGCGCGCCGGCGCGCTCGTCGTCTCGGCCAACGACCCGACCGCCATCGGCGACGCCCTCGACGAGGCCCGCAACGCCGGCACCAAGGTCGTCACGATGGACTCCGACACCGAGCCGCAGTTCCGCGACGTCTTCGTCAGCCAGGCCGACGCCGCCGGCATCGCCAAGAGCCAGGTCGACCTGATCGCCGAGCAGATCGGCGACAAGGGCGAGATCGCGATCCTCTCCGCGGCGGCCAACGCCACCAACCAGAACGAGTGGATCAAGCTGATGGAGGAGGAGCTGGCCGCCAGCCACCCCGACATCAAGCTCGTCGACACCGTCTACGGCAACGACGACGACCAGACGTCCTTCGACAAGACCGCGGGCCTGCTGCAGTCCCACCCGAACCTCAAGGGCATCATCAGCCCCACCACGGTCGGCATCGCCGCGGCTGCGCGCTACCTCTCCGACTCGCAGTACAAGGGCAAGGTCGCGCTGACCGGTCTCGGCACCCCGAACCAGATGAGGGAGTACGTCAAGGACGGCACCGTCAAGGCCTTCGCGCTGTGGGACCCCGAGCAGCTCGGCTACCTGGCCGCCTTCACCGCCGACGCGCTCGCCTCCGGTGACATCGAGGGCAAGGAGGGCGACACCTTCGAGGCCGGTGACCTGGGTGAATACACCGTAGGTGCCGACGGCGTAGTCGTCCTGGGCGAGCCGACAGTCTTCGACGAGTCGAACATCGACGACTTCGACTTCTGAGTCCGAGCCTGCGACCCTGCGACGGAGTCGCAGGGTCGCAACGCGAGGCGATGTCCTGAGCTTGTCGAAGGGAGATCGAGCGAGCCCCGTTCCGGCGAGCGTGCTCGCCGGAACGACGGGCGGGTCGAGATCGACGAGCCCGACCGAGCGACGTCTCAGACGAGTTCGCCGCCGAGCTGTGCGAGCAGCTCGGCGGCGTTCCGCATGCAGCGCTCGGGGTCGGGCTCCAGATCGGTGAGGGCGTGGACCCTGGCGGCGCCGGCGTGCTCCGCATCGGCGGGGGAGAGGGTGGTGCGACCGCAGACGACGGTCGCCGGGATCCCCGCTCGCCGAGCCGCCTGGAGCACACCCACCGGAGCCTTTCCGGACAGCGTCTGGTGATCGAAGGAGCCTTCGCCGGTGACGACCAGGTCGGCACTCGCGAGCGCCTCGGCGAAGCCCACCAGGCCGAGCAGCAGCTCGACGCCGCGCTCGACCCGGCCGCCGAGCACCGCGAAGGCGGCGAACCCGACGCCGCCGGCCGCCCCGGCGCCGGGCGCCTCGACGATCTCGGCGTGGTCGCGTCCGGTGGTCTCGGCGACCGTGGCCGCGTAAGTCGCGAGGGCTGCCTCGAGCCGCTCCTGATCCTCCGGGCCGGCCCCTTTCTGCGCCGAGAAGGTGGCGACCGCCCCGCGGGGGCCGAGCAGCGGGTTGTCGACATCGCAGGCGACCACGATCTCGGTCACCCGCAGACGTGGGTCGAGGCCGGCGAGATCGAGCTCGGCCAGGCTTCCGAGAGCCGCGCCGCCTTCGGCGAGCTCGGCGCCGGAGGCGTCGAGGAGCCGTGCACCGAGCGCCCGGAGCATCCCGGCGCCGCCGTCGTTGCTGGCGCTGCCGCCCAGCCCGAGGACGACGGTGCGGGCACCGCCGTCGAGCGCGGCGAGGACGGCCTCACCGAGACCGCGGGAGGACGCGGTCAGCGGGACGAGCCCGCCCCCGGGAAGCCGCAGCAGCCCGCAGGTGTCGGCGAGCTCGACGACGGCCAGGTCGCCGCGTACGGCGTAGTTCGCCGCCACCGGCTCGAGGGTCGGGCCGGCCACCTCGACCGGCACCAGGTCGAAGCCGGCGCCGGCCAGCGCCGCCACGGTGCCGTCGCCGCCGTCGGCGATGGGCACGATGCGTACCTCTGCCTCCGGGTTCGCAGCGAGGATGCCCGCGGCCACCGCCTCGTCGACCTCGCGCGCGGTCAGGGAGCCCTTGAACTTGTCGCAGGCGACGACGACGAGCGGACGACCGGGCATCACAGGTGGGGGAGGACGAGGTCGCGGTAGCGCTGCGCCATGGTGGCCAGCACCTCGTCGGGGTCGCTCGACCAGACCGTCTCGTTGAAGATCTCGACCTCGACGTCTCCGGTGTAGCCGGTCGCGGCGACCATCCGGGTGACCGGCGCGAAGTCGATGACCCCGTCGCCCATCATCCCGCGCGCCAGCAGCGCGTCGGCGGGGATCGGCAGGTTGAAGTCGCAGACCTGGTACGCCGCGATCCGGCCCTCCGCGCCGGCGCGCTCTACCTGGGTGGCGAGGTCGGGGTCCCAGAAGACGTGGAAGGTGTCGACGACGACCGCGACCGCGTCGACCGGGTGTGGCGCGGCCAGGTCGAGCGCCTGGCCGAGTGTGGAGATGACCGCCCGGTCGGCGACGTACATCGGGTGGAGCGCCTCCAGGACGAGCTTCACGCCGGCGGCCTGGGCGTAGGGGGCGAGCTCGGCCAGCCGCTCGGCGACGCGCCCCCGGGCACCGGCCAGGTCCACATCATCGTCGGGGAGGCCGCCGACGACCATCACCAGAGCGTCGGTGCCGAGCGTCGCGGCCTCGTCGATCGCCCGCTTGTTGTCGTCGAGGGCACCGGCGATCCCGGCCTCGTCGGCTGCCGTCAGGAAGCCCCCGCGGCAGAGCGAGGAGACCCGCAGCCCGGCGTCGCGTACGAGCTTGGCGGCCTTCTCCACGCCGGTCTCGTGCACGCGGTCGCGCCACAGCCCCAGGGCGGGGATGCCGGCCCGAGCGGCTCCGTCGACGGCCTCGGCGAGGGTCCAGGAGTTGGTGGTCTTGGTGTTGAGCGAGAGGCGCTCCAGCCCGGTGATGCTGTCGGTCACTGGTCGACTCCTTGCACGGTGAGGAAGGCGCGCATGCGTGCGGCCGCGAGATCGGGGCTGGTCAGCAGGCCGGCCGCGTCGGCCAGCCGGAACACCTCGGCCAGATGGAGCACCGAGCGACCGGCGTGCAGGCCGCCGGCCATCGAGAAGCCCGGCTGGTGGCCGCCCAGCCAGGACAGGAACGCGATCCCCGCCTTGTAGTAGTAGGTCGGCGCCTCGAAGATCTTCCGGCCGAGCGCCTGGGTGCTCTCCAGGACGTGGCGCGCGGTGTCAGGGTCGTCGGCGTCGAGCGCCTGCAGCGCGGCGGAGGCGGCCGGGTAGATCGCGGCGAAGATGCCGAGCAGCGCGTGCGAGAACTCGCCCTCGCCGGTGCCTCCGCCGACGATCAGCTCGGGGTAGTTGAAGTCGTCCCCCGTGTAGAGCCGTACGCCACCGGGCAGTGCCTGGCGCAGCCCGACCTCGTGCTCGGCGTCGAGGAGCGAGACCTTGACCCCGTCGACCTTG
The DNA here is from genome assembly GCF_040643685.1 of Nocardioides sp. NPDC047086. Taxonomy (NCBI): domain Bacteria; kingdom Bacillati; phylum Actinomycetota; class Actinomycetes; order Propionibacteriales; family Nocardioidaceae; genus Nocardioides; species Nocardioides sp. NPDC047086. Next base: position 27,311 of record NZ_JBEYUV010000006.1, on the reverse strand, counting down.
CCGGGGCGGGCACGGATGACCTCGAGGAAGGTCTCGGTCGCCTCCTCGACCGAGGAGGAGCCCCAGTAGCCGGCCAGCGCGGGGTCGAACATGTCGCCCAGCCAGTGCAGGATCACCGGGCCCTCGGCCTCGTCGAGCAGGGTCGCGTAGACCTCGGCGTAGTCCGCGGCGCCGCGGGCGACCCGGGCGAGCGCGCGCGAGGCCATCACGATCGTGGTCGCGCCGGTGCCGGCGACGACCTTCATCTGCTCGCGGTAGGCGTCGATGACGGTGGCCAGGCCGGCCCTGCCTTCGGGGACGGCGGACAGGACGAGCTGGTCGGTGCCGGCGCCGCAGGCGATGGAGCCACCGACGGTGGCCGCCTCGGCGGCCGAGCGGCGGATCAGCTCGGCCGCCGCGGTCCAGTCGACGCCCATGCCGCGCTGGGCGGTGTCCATCGCCTCGGCGACGCCGAGACCGTAGGACCACAGCTCGTGGCGGTAGGCGAGGGTGCGGTCCCAGTCGATGTCGGCGGGGGCGCCGGGCACGTTCTCGGCGAGCGTGCGGGGCACGACGTGGGCGGCGGCGTACGCGGTGCGGGAGGTGAACGGCGCACTCGGCTTCGGCCACTCCCGGGGGGCCGCGAGCGTGTGGAGCTCGGTGCCGCCGTCGGGCAGCGGGAGTCGTACGGAGGTCACAGCTGGATCTCTCCGAGCTCGATCCGGCGGCCCTCGACGGACGAGGTGAGCCCGGCCTCGGCGAGCCTCACCCCGCGGACCCCTGCCATGAAGTCGTAGGGGTGCTCGCCGTCACCCTCGACGTAGCGGATGAACTGCTCCCACTGGGCCTTGAAGCCGTTGTCGAAGGGCTGGTTGTCGGGCACCTCGTTCCACAGGTCACGGAACTGGATCGACTCGACGAGGTCGGGGTTCCACACCGGCTTCGGGGTCAGGTTGCGGTCCTGGGTGACGCAGTGGTGCAGGCCGGCGACGGCGGAGCCGTGGGTGCCGTCGACGTGGAACTCCACCAGCTCGCCGCGGTTGACCCGGGTGGCCCAGGAGGAGTTGATCTGGGCGACGATCCCGCCCTCGAGCTCGAAGATGCCGTAGGCGGAGTCGTCGGCGGTCGCCTCATAGCGCGCGCCCTTCTCGTCCCAGCGCTCGGGGATGTGGGTGACGACCTTGGCGGTGACGGCCTCGACCTTGCCGAAGAGGTTCTCCAGGACGTAGTTCCAGTGGGGGAACATGTCGACGGTGATGCCGCCGCCGTCCTCCCTGCGGTAGTTCCAGCTCGGCCGCTGGGCGGGCTGCAGGTCGCCCTCGAAGACCCAGTAGCCGAACTCGCCGCGGACGCTGAGGATGCGGCCGAAGAAGCCCGACTCGACCAGCCGGCGCAGCTTCAGCAGGCCGGGCAGGTAGAGCTTGTCGTGGACGACGCCGCTCTTCACGCCCGCGTCGGCCGCCAGGCGGGCCAGGCGCAGGGAGCCCTCGACGTCGTCGGCGATCGGCTTCTCGGTGTAGACGTGCTTGCCGGCCGCGACCGCCTTGGTGATCGCGCTCTCGCGGACGTTGGTCAGCTGGGAGTCGAAGTAGATCGTGTCCTCGGCGTTGTCCAGCGCCTCGTCGAGGTTGGTCGTCCAACGGTCCAGGCCATGCTCCTTGGCGATGTCCTGGAGCTTCTCGGCATTGCGTCCGACCAGGATCGGGTCGGGCAGGATCCGGGTGCCGTCGGAGAGCTCGACACCGCCCTGCTCCTGGATCGCCAGGATGCTACGCACCAGGTGCTGGCGGTAGCCCATGCGTCCGGTGACGCCGTTCATGATGATGCCGAGCCGTCGTGTGGCCATGTGATCGTTCCTCGTCTGCTGGAGAGCGATGGGGGAAAGCGCTTTCCGATACGGTAGGACAGATGTGACGCCCGTCGCAAGAGGGTGTTCCGTCGGGCCGGTGTCCGACCTCCCGAGCCGGGCCGGGTCAGGAGCGCGGGGGAGTGCTCTCCCGCAGCACGACCTCGCCGTGGACCGACCGTTTGCGAAGTTCCGCCGACGGCTTGCCGAGGACGAGCTCGAGCGCCAGCCGGCCGATCTCGGCCAGCGGGAGACGTACGGTGGTCAGCCCCGGGGTCACGTCGCGCAGCGTGGCGATGTCGTCGAAGCCGGCGACGGCCAGATCGGGTCCCACCTCGACGCCGGCCTGCCTGCAGGCGGCGAGAGCGCCGACCGCCATCAGGTCGTTGACCGCGAAGACGCAGTCCACCTCCGCGCCGTCGTTCCGGCCCTCCTCGAGCAGCCGGGTCATCGCCCGGCGCCCGCCGTCGCGGCTGAACTCGTCGGAGACGTACGCCGGCGCCGTGCCGGTCGCCTCCAGCCACCCCTCCGCAAAGCCCGCGTGCCGCTCGGCCGAGACCAGGAGGTCCTCGGGGCCGGTGAGCACCGCGGCGCGGCGGTAGCCGAGGCCGACCAGCTGCTCGGCCAGCGCCTTGGCGCCGCCGTGGTTGTCGATCACGACGGTGTCGACCGGCAGTCGCGGCTGGCTGATCGCGGCCGCGCGGCCACCGCCGTCCAGATAGGACGTCAGCAGGTCGGCGACCTCGCTGGTGTGGCGTACGTCGGCCGTGTCGCTTCCCGCCAGCACGATCGCCCGGCTGCGCTGGCGACGCAGCGCGGCCAGGAACTTCTGCTCGCGCTCGGGCTGGCCGCCGGTGTTACACAGCATCACCAGCAGGCCGTGCTTCTCGGCCTCGTCGGCCAGGCCGCCGGCGATGGTGGAGAAGTAGGGGTCGGAGATGTCCTTCACCAGCAGCCCGACCGTCTCGGTCGAGCCGCGTGCCATCGCCTGGGCGTTGGCGTTCGGCGTGTAGCCGAGCTTGTTCGCCGCGGCCAGGACCCGCTCCTGCAGCTCGGGGCGCACCACCCGGTCGCTCCCGTTCAACGCGCGCGACGCGGTGGCCAGCGAGACCCCTGCCTCACGGGCGACATCGCTCAGCGTCGCTGCGCGTTCTCCGGCCAACTGACTCTCCTTCGGCTTCCGCTCCTGGAGCCTAAGGCATCCGAGGATGACGTACGCCGTGCTCCGCGTCTCCTCACTCCGCCGAGTGGGCGCCGATACGTGAGACATCAGCGCCGACTCGGGAGTCGGCTGCGGGACAGTTGCGCCGGGTCGGGGTCAGGAGGGGCGGCCGAGGGTGGAGGCGCGGGCGACCAGCTCGGGGGTGAAGACGACCTGCTCGTGCTCGTGAGCGGGGTCGCCGACCTCGTCGAGGAGCAGCTCGGCGGCGCGGCGGCCGAGGTCGTGACGGGGCTGGCGCACGGAGGTGAGCGGCACGGCCGCGGCGGCGGCGAACTCGATGTCGTCGTAGCCGACGATGGCGAGGTCGCCGGGCACGGTCCGGCCGCTGGAGATCGTCTGCTGGAGCAATCCGAGCGCGAGCAGGTCGTTGGCGCAGAACGCCGCGGTGGGGCGGCGCCGGGCCGGCAGCCCGACGAGCCGCTCGCCGGCGGCGCGACCACAGGCGACGGTCGGCGCCTCGCAGGAGAGGACCACCAGGTCCTCGGGCGGCAGCCCGGCCTCGGCCCAGGCCTGCCGGGCGCCCTCGCCGCGGTCGCGGACCTGTCCGATCGACTCCGGCCCGCCGACGTACGCCACTCGCTTGTGGCCCGCGTCGATGAGGTGCTCGACGGCGAGCCGCCCGCCCAGGACGTCGTCGACGGCGACGGAGCAGAACGACGATCCTGCGCGGGTGCGGTCGACGATGACGACCGGGGTGCCGCGCTCGATCAGCTGGTCGAGCTGCGGGTCGTCGGGGTCGACCGGGGTGATCAGGATGCCCTGGACCCGCTGCTGCTGCAGATGGGCCAGGTGGGCGCCCTCGCGGGCGGAGCGGCCGTCGCTGTTGCACAGGAACAGCGAGAGACCGGCCGCCTCGGCGGCCAGCTCGATGCCCCGGGCGACGTCGGTGAAGAACGGGTTGCCGGCGTCGAGCATGACGTAGGCGAGCGACTGGGTGCTGCCGGTGCGCAGCGAGCGCGCCGACTCGTTGCGTACGAAGCCGAGGTCGGCCATCGCGCGCTCGACCCGCTCGCGTGTCGTGCGGCTGACCCGGTCGGGGCGGTTGAGCACGTTGGACACCGTGCCGAGGGAGACGCCTGCGGTGGCCGCGACATCCTTGACCGAGGCGCTGCGCGGTGAACCCGCACCTGTGGTGATCGCCACCTGGGCTCCTTCCTGAAACGTTCAATCGCAGCATAGGCCGTGGGCGGCGCTGTGACGAGGAAGGACGCTACCCGGATTGACCGATGTCGGACATGCTCACTAGCGTCCGTGTCTAAATCGTTTCATCGGAGGTTGTCATGGAGCGCGTCTGCTTCCAGCTGCAGGTCAAGCCCGATCGCATCGAGGAGTACAAACGGCGCCACGCCGCCGTCTGGCCCGACATGCTCCAGGCGCTCGCGGAGACCGGGTGGCACAACTACTCGCTGTTCCTGCGCCCCGACGGCCTGCTGATCGGGTACGTCGAGACCCCGTCCATCGAGGCTGCTCAGGCCGGGATGGCGGCCACCGAGGTCAACGCGCGCTGGCAGGCGGAGATGGCGGAGTTCTTCGAGGACCTCGACGGTGTGGCTCCCGACGAGGGTTTCCTCCGTCTCGAGGAGGTCTTCCACCTCGAGGACCAGCTCGGTCGCGACTGAATCCCTCGCCGAGTCGGCGCGTTATAACGCGCCGACTCGGCGGCGGTTGCGGTCAGGACGCGCCGACTCGGCGGCGGCCGGCCCAGAACTGAAACGCAACGAAACCCCGCCTCCTCTTGACGCAAGTGACGTGCGCCACTAACGTCGGACGCGCGCTTTGAAACCTTTCAACCGCACACAGAGAGGCTCTCCGATGACGACGTTCGACCAGATCTCGGGCGACCTGGCCGCCCTCGAGATCGAGGTCCCCTCGTGGGCCTACGGAAACTCGGGGACTCGGTTCAAGGTCTTCGGCACCCCCGGCACACCGCGCACCCCCGAGGAGAAGATCGCCGACGCGGCCACCGTCCACCGCTTCACCGGCCTGGCGCCGAGCGTCGCGCTGCACATCCCGTGGGACAGGGTCGAGGACTACGCGGCCCTGCGCCGCTACGCCGAGGACCAGGGGATCGCGCTCGGCACGATCAACTCCAACACGTTCCAGGACGACGACTACAAGCTCGGCGCGCTCACCCACACCGACGCCAAGATCCGGCAGAAGGCCATCGACCACCACTTCGAGTGCATCGAGGTGATGAACGCGACCGGCTCGCGCGACCTGAAGATCTGGCTCGCCGAGGGCTCCAACTACCCGGGCCAGGCCGACATGCGCGGCCGCCAGGACCGGCTCGCCGAGTCGCTGGCCACCATCTACGAGCGCCTCGGTGAGGAGCAGCGCCTGGTGCTGGAGTACAAGTTCTTCGAGCCGGCGTTCTACCACACCGACGTGCCCGACTGGGGCACCTCGTTCGCCCAGGTCAACGCGCTCGGAGAGCGGGCCGTCGTCTGTCTCGACACCGGCCACCACGCCCCCGGCACCAACATCGAGTTCATCGTGATGCAGCTGCTGCGGCTGGGCAAGCTCGGCTCCTTCGACTTCAACAGCCGCTTCTACGCCGACGACGACCTGATCGTCGGCGCGGCCGACCCGTTCCAGCTCTTCCGGATCCTCGTCGAGGTGGTCCGCGGCGGCGGCTTCAAGCCGGTGAAGGAAGGTGGCGTCGCCTTCATGCTCGACCAGTGCCACAACATCGAGAAGAAGATCCCCGGCCAGATCCGGTCCGTGCTCAACGTCCAGGAGATGTCCGCGCGGGCGCTCCTCCTCGACACCGATGCTCTCGCCCGGGCGCAGGAGGACGGCGACGTACTCCTGGCCAACGAGATCTTCATGGACGCCTTCTACACCGACGTACGCGCCGACCTCGCCGGGTGGCGTGAGGACCGTGGTCTGCCCGCGGACCCGATGCGCGCCTATCTCGCCAGCGGCTACCAGGAACAGATCGAGTCCGCCCGTGTCGGCGGCACCCAGGCGGGCTGGAGCTGAATGTTCGTCAAGGTACGCAGACCAGCCGTCACTTCCCATGCGGAACTCCGCGTGGGAAGTGACTGCTCGGCTGCGTACCTAGACGAACAGCGCCCGGGCCCCACGCGACCCCACACCAAGAAACAAGGGAAGCAATGACGACTGCAGAAGAACTGATCGCGCGCTCGAACCGTCTCGGCGCGGATCCGAAGAACACCAACTACGCCGGCGGCAACACCTCCGCCAAGGGCACCGCGATCGACCCGGTGACCGGGCAGGACGTCGAGCTGCTCTGGGTGAAGGGCTCCGGCGGTGACCTCGGCACCCTGAAGGAGAGTGGCCTCGCCGTGCTCCGGCTCGACCGGATGCGTGCGCTGGTCGACGTCTACCCGGGCGTCGAGCGCGAGGACGAGATGGTCGCCGCCTTCGACTACTGCCTGCACGGCAAGGGTGGTGCGGCGCCCTCGATCGACACCGCGATGCACGGCCTCGTCGACGCGGCTCACGTCGACCACCTCCACCCCGACTCCGGCATCGCGATCGCGACCGCCGCCGACGGCGAGAAGCTCACCGAGGAGATCTTCGGCGACCAGGTCGTCTGGGTGCCGTGGCGCCGTCCCGGCTTCCAGCTCGGCCTCGACATCGCCGAGATCAAGGCGAAGAACCCGCAGGCGATCGGCTGCATCCTCGGTGGCCACGGCATCACCGCCTGGGGCGACACGTCCGAAGAGGCCGAGAAGAACTCGCTCTGGATCATCGACACCGCCGCCGCCTACATCGCCGAGCACAGCAAGGCGGAGCCGTTCGGTCCCGCGCTCGAGGGCTACGGCCCGCTGCCCGAGGAGGAGCGGCGTACGAAGGCAGCCGCTCTCGCCCCCACGATCCGGGGCATCGCCTCGGCGGACCAGCCGATGGTCGGCCACTTCGACGACTCGCAGGTGGTTCTCGACTTCCTGGCCCACGAGGCCCACCCCCGCCTGGCCGAGCTCGGCACCTCCTGCCCCGACCACTTCCTGCGCACCAAGGTCAAGCCGCTGGTCCTCGACTTCCCGGCCACGGCCTCCGTCGAGGACAGCATTGCCCGCCTCAAGGAGCTCGCGGTCGGCTACCGCGAGGACTATCAGGGCTACTACGACCGCCACGCCGACGCGACCAGCCCGGCCATCCGCGGCAAGGACCCGCTCATCGTCCTGGTTCCCGGCGTCGGCATGTTCTCCTTCGGCCGCAACAAGCAGACGGCACGGGTCGCGGGGGAGTTCTACCTCAACGCGATCAACGTGATGCGCGGTGCCGAGGGACTTTCGACGTACGCCCCGATCGACGAGTCGGAGAAGTTCCGGATCGAGTACTGGGCGCTCGAGGAGGCCAAGCTCCAGCGGATGCCCGCCCCCAAGCCGCTCGCGACCAGGGTCGCCCTGGTCACCGGCGCCGCCTCCGGCATCGGCAAGGCCACCGCGAAGCGGCTCGCGGCCGAGGGCGCCTGCGTCGTGATCGCCGACCTCGACCCCGCCAAGGCAGAGGCGGCTGCGGCCGAGATCGGCAACAGCGACGTGGCCGTGGGCCTCGCCGCCGACGTCTCGGACGAGGCCGCGGTGCAGGCGATGTTCGACGCCGCGGTGCTCGCCTTCGGCGGTGTCGACCTGGTCGTCAACAACGCCGGCCTGTCGCTGTCGAAGTCGCTGCTGGAGACCACCGAGCGCGACTGGGACCTCCAGCACGACGTGATGGCCAAGGGCTCGTTCCTGGTCTCCAAGGCTGCCGCCAAGGTGCTGATCGAGCAGGAGATGGGCGGCGACATCGTCTACATCTCCTCGAAGAACTCGCTCTTCGCCGGGCCCAACAACGTCGCCTACGGCGCGGCGAAGGCCGACCAGGCCCATCAGGTACGCCTCCTGGCCGCCGAGCTCGGTGAGCACGGCATCAAGGTCAACGGCATCAACCCCGACGGCGTGGTCCAGGGCTCCGGCATCTTCGCCGGTGGCTGGGGCGCCAAGCGCGCGGAGGTCTACGGGGTCAAGGAGGAGGAGCTCGGCAAGTTCTACGCCCAGCGCACCCTGCTCAAGCGCGAGGTGCTCCCGGAGAACATCGCCAACGCCGTCTTCGTGCTCTGCGGTCCCGACCTGTCCCACACCACCGGTCTGCACGTGCCCGTCGACGCCGGCGTCGCCGCAGCGTTCTTGCGATGAGTCCACACCTCAGGGTCGCGGCGGTCGACCTGGGCGCCACCTCCGGCCGGGTCATGTCCGGCCGGATCGGTGGCGACCGGGTCGAGATCGACCAGAGGCACCGCTTCCCCAACGGGGCCGTACGCGTCCGCGGCTCGCTCTTCTGGGACGTGCTCGGCATCCATCGCGAGGTGCTCACCGGCATCCGCGAGGTGGCCCGGACCGGACCGCTGCACGGCATCGGCATCGATTCCTGGGCTATCGACCACGGGCTGCTGGACCACGACGGCCAGCTCCTCGGCCAGGTCTTCAGCCACCGTGACGCCCGGGTCGAGGGGGTCGCCGAGAAGGTCGTCGCCCAGGTCGGGGCGGCCACGCTCTACGGCACCACCGGCATCCAGCAGCTCCCGTTCAACACGATCTACCAGCTCGTCGCGGCCCGCGGCACCACCGCGCTCGACGCCGCCGAGACGATGCTGCTGTTGCCGGACCTGCTCGGCTACTGGCTCACCGGTGCGATCGGCGCGGAGCGCACCAACGCCTCGACCACCCAGCTCTACGACGTACGTCGGGGAGCCTGGGCGGTCGACCTGTGCCGGGAGCTCGGGATCCCCGAGGGGGTCCTCCCGCCCCTTCGGGACCCGGGCTCTCTCCTCGGCACGCTGCTGCCCGAGGTCGCCGACGAGCTGGGCGTCACCACCGACGTACCGGTGGTCGCGGTGGGCTCGCACGACACCGCCTCGGCGGTCGTCGGTGTCCCGGCAGAGGTCGGCGACTTCGCCTACATCTCCTCGGGCACCTGGTCGCTGGTCGGCCTCGAGCTCGACCGGCCGGTGCTGACCGAGGAGGCCCGGCTGGCCGACTTCACCAACGAGGTGGGCGTCGACGGCACCATCCGGTTCCTCAAGAACGTGATGGGCCTGTGGGTCCTGTCCGAGTCGCTGCGCTCGTGGAGCGAGCGGCGCTACCAGGGCGCCGAGCTGCGCTCGCTGCTCGCGGCCGCGGCGGAGCTCGAGCCGCTGCGTACGGTGGTCGACATCAACGACCCGCGACTGCTCTTCCCGAGCACCTCGGCGGACCCGATGCCGGAGCGGATCGCCGCGCTGGCCGCGGAGTCCGAGGCGATCCCGCACTCGCCGGCCGCGATCACCCGCTGCATCCTCGACAGCCTCGCTGTCGCCTACCGACGTCACGTCCGCACCGCGGCCGCCCTCGCGGGCACCTCTCCCGAGGTGGTCCACGTCGTCGGCGGCGGCTCCCAGAACGAGCTGCTCTGCCAGCTCACCGCGGACGCCTGCGGCCTACCGGTTCTCGCCGGCCCGGTCGAGGCGGCCGCACTCGGCAACGTCCTGGTCCAGGGCAGGGCTCTCGGGGCCGACCTGCCTGACCTCCCCGCGATGCGGGACCTGGTCCGCCGTTCCTACGACGTACGCCGCTTCGAGCCGCGCGACGGCCTCGACTGGGCCGCCGCCGAGGCCCGCATCTCCTGACCCTGCTCCCCGAAGGCACCCCCATGACCGACTTCCTCTCCCACGCCCGGCTCAGCCGCCGCGCGCTCTTCGGCACCGCGGCCGTCAGCCTCGGCACCGCTGCCGTCGGCGTCACCACGACCGCCGCCACGACCCCCGCCGGGGCCGCACCCGGCAGCGCCGGCCTCCCGGACGCCTTCGTCAAGGCGTTCCGCAAGCCCGGAACCGCCACCGCTGCCGGCTTCCGCTGGTGGTGGCCGCACGGCCTGGTCGACCCGGTCGAGATCGCGCGTGAGGTCGACCAGGTCGCCGACGCCGGCTTCGGCGTGCTGGAGGTCGCCGATGTCACGCACAGCCTGCGTGCCCGCGACATCGACATCGACGTCGCGACCCACGGGTGGGGGACCGCGCCGTGGGTGGCCGGCGTCAAGGCCGCGCTCGCGCGGGCGGCGAAGCGGGACGTACGGGTGGACCTGACGGTCGGCCCCTCCTGGCCGGCCGCGGTCCCGACGATCACCCCCGACGACGACGCGGCCTGCACCGAGCTCGTGCACGGACAGGCGCTGGTCGGCGCCGGGGCGTCCTACGACGCCGCGCTCCCCGAGCCCGTCGTGGAGGCGGCATCGTCGGTGACCCGCGCGGAGCTGGTGACCGTGCAGGCTCACCGCGTGACCGGCTACGTACGCGACCGCAACAACAACAACATCACCAGCACGATCCTCGACCCGGCCTCCTACCTCGACCTCAGCGCGAGCGTCGAGGGCGAGCACCTCACCTGGACCGCGCCGGCCGAGCCGGCCGGCGCCACGTGGGTCCTGCTTTCCACCTGGCGCCGGGGCTCGGGACAGGAGCCCGAGGCCGGCCCGCACACCTCGCCGCGCGCCTACGTGGTCGACCACTTCAGCAGTCGTGGCGCCCAGAAGGTCATCGACCTGTGGCGGGACCGGGTGCTCGACGGCGAGCTGCGTACGCTGCTGCGGGCCGCGGGCGGCTACCTCTTCGAGGACTCCCTCGAGATCGAGACCGACGCGACGATCTGGACGCGAGACCTCCTCGACGAGTTCGAGGCGAGACACGGCTACGACCTGCGGCCGTGGCTGCCGTTCGTGCTCGAGAAGGACGAGAAGTACCAGTTCTCGCTCGCGGCCGCCGACCCCGCCACCGCCGACAACCTGCGCACCAACGAGATCCGCGACGACTACAACATCGTGCTCTCCGACCTCTACCGCGACCACCACCTGCGCCCGATGCAGGAGTTCGCGAAGACGCTCGGCATGGGCATCCGGATCCAGCCCTATGGCCTCGAGACCGACACCATGCAGCACGCGGCCGTGGTCGACGTACCGGAGACCGAGTCCTTGGGGTTCAAGAACCTCGACGACTACCGGGTGATGGCCGCCGGCCGCGACCTCGCCGGTCACAAGGTCCTCTCCTGCGAGGCGATCTGCTACAACGGCGCGGCCTACAACACGACCTGGGGCGCCAACAGCGCCAGCCCGACCGCCCAGAACCAGGCGCTGTTCACGATCAACAGCATCTTCGTCGCCGGCGTGAACCAGCTGATGATCCACGGCTTCCCCTACGCGAAGGCGCCCGACGTCACCTGGCCCGGCTTCGCGGCCTTCTCGCCGTACTACAACAACGCGATCGGCTTCGGGGAGGCCTGGGGACCGCGCACCCCGCAGTGGCAGCACATCCCCGGCATCGCCGCCTACCTCGCCCGCACCCAGCTGGTGCTGCAGACCGGCGCCCCGAAGTACGACGTCGCGTTCTGGCGGCACAAGGGCTGGGCCTCGACCGGCATCGGCCCGCAGTGGATCACCAACAACGGCACCAAGCTCGGCTGGTCGCACTCCTTCGTCAGCGCCTCGCTCCTCGCGCTCGACGGCGTCGACGTCGCGAAGGGCCGCCTGGCACCTGACGGTCCGGCCTACAAGGCCGTCGTCGTCGGTCCCGACTCGTTGCGCAGCAACGCGTTCACGATGGAGATCGCCGGCGCGAAGCGGCTGCTCGCGCTCGGCCGCAAGGGCCTGCCGATCGTGCTCATCGGCGACTGGTCCCAGGTCACCGTCGCCGGGCGCGACGACGAGGCGGCCACCGCTGAGGTCCGCTCGCTGATGGCCCAGATCGGAGCCCTCCCGACCACCCGCACCGTCCCGGAGGCCGAGGTCGGCAACGCGCTGGCCGCGCTCGGTGTCGTACGCGACGTCGAGCATGCCGACTCCACGCTGATGCACGTGCGACGCGTCACCGGCAAGGTCGACCTCTACTACCTCGCCAACGCCCGGCACGCCGAGAACCGGCGGCTCAACCCGGTGCAGCAGGACGTCTGGCTGACCGCCACCGACCGCGCCGCGGTGCCGTGGCTGCTGGACGCGTGGACGGGCCAGGTCGTCCGGATCGCCGGCTACGAGCGTGCCGGCGACCGGGTCCGGGTGCGGGTCGACCTGGTTCCCGGGCAGTCCACCGTGGTCGCTCTCGCGGCCCCGGGCGCGGGCGTGGCCCGCTCTGTTCTCCCCGTCGCCACCGCTGGCCAGGCCGTGGTGGCGCGGGGCGCCAACGTCGCGTTGCGGACGACGACCGCCGGCAGCTTCGAGCTCACCAAGGCCGACGGCCGGACGGTGAACGTCGCCGTCGACCGGGTCCGCGAGCCGGTGACGCCGCAGTCCTGGTCCCTCGCGCTCGAGGACTGGAAGCCGGCGAACCCCGCCGACCCCGAGGACCTCGCCACGACGAAGGAGGTCGTCACCAGCGATCTCGCCTCGCCGCAGTCCTGGTCGAAGGTCGCCGGCCTCGAGGACGTCTCCGGCATCGGCCGCTACCGCACCAGCATCGACCTCGGCGCCGACTGGACCGAGCAGGACGGTGCCCACCTGGAGCTCGGCGAGGTCAACGACACCTTCCGGGTGCGCGTCAACGGTGAGCTGCTGGCGCCGTGCGACCCGATGGACCCGGTCGTCGACCTGGGTCACGCCCTGGTCCCCGGCGCCAACACGATCGAGATCGAGGTGGCCTCGACGCTGCTCAACCGGCTGCGCACCGTCACCCCGTCGGTCTACGGCGTGGCGACCAGGCAGAGCTACGGGCTCGCCGGGCCGGTGCGCCTGGTGCCCTACGTCGAGAAGGTGGTGGCCGGGTGAGCGTGGTTCTCGGTCACGACCCCATCTGTCGGCCCTTCGAACGATCAGCGTCATGCTGAGACAGGAGTGAACCGTGGCGGCCTCGGGCGGCGTACGTCCTTCCCCTTCGACCGATCTTCCCGCGGACGAGGTGGAGGTGCTGGCGTTGTTCGCGCGGGGCTACACGATCGAGCGGATCGCGCGTGCGCTCGGCATCTCAGAGCGCACCGTGCGGCGCCGTCTCCGGGCGGCCGCGGATTCGCTGGGAGCGGGGACGAGCGTGGAGGCGGTCGTGCAGGCTGTACGCACCGGACTCATCTGAGAACTGATTTGATGGAAGCACCACAGACGAAGGAGGCAGCCGGATGCGAGTCGCGCTGATGGTCACGTGCATCAACGACGCGCTCTACCCGAGCACAGGAAAGGCCGTCGTACGCCTCCTGCGCAGGCTGGGGGTCGAGGTCGACTTCCCACAGGCGCAGACGTGCTGCGGGCAGCCGATGGTCAACACCGGCTATCTGGACGAGGCGGTCCCGGTGGTGCGTACGTTCGTGGACGCCTTCGCCGGCTACGACGCCGTTGTCACGCCGTCGGGGTCGTGCGCGGGATCGGCACGACATCAGCACTCCATCGTGGCCCGCCGCTCCGGCGACGCGGCCCTGGAGCGGGCCGTCGCCGAGGTGGCCCCGAAGGTCTACGAGCTCTCCGAGTTCCTCGTCGACGTGCTCGGCGTGACCGACGTCGGTGCCTACTATCCGCACCGGGTGACCTACCACCCCACCTGCCACTCGCTGCGGATGCTGGGGGTGGGCGACCGGCCGCGGCGGCTGCTGGAGGCGGTTCGCGGAATTCGTCTCGTGGACCTCCCGGGTGCCGACCAGTGCTGCGGCTTCGGCGGCACCTTCGCGGTCAAGAACGCCGACACCTCGGTCGCGATGGGCGCCGACAAGGCCCGCCACATCCGCGAGACCGGCGCCGAGATCGTGGTCGCCGGCGACAACTCCTGCCTGACCCACATCGGCGGCGTGCTCTCCCGCCAGCGCTCGGGCGTACGCACGGTCCATCTCGCCGAGATCCTCGCCTCGACCGAGGCGCGCTCGATCGAAGGGACGCTCCGATGAGCGAGCGCCAGCGAGCGAATATCCGATCAGTCATCGGGCCGCGTCCGTATTCTGGCGCTTGCGCTACGGAGGTGGCCCGATGAGCGGCACCTTCGTCGGCATGCCGGCGTTCCCGACCGCCGCGCGCGAGGCCCTCGCCGACTCCCAGCTGCGCCACAACCTCGCCCATGCGACCAGCACGATCCGCGCCAAGCGGGCGAAGGTCGTCGCCGAGATCCCCGACTGGGAGGAGCTGCGCCTGGCCGGCGCCGCGGTCAAGGAGCGTGCGCTGCTCGACCTCGACAGCCAGCTCGTACGCCTCGAGGAGACCCTCACCGCCAACGGCGCGACCGTCCACTGGGCCCGTGACGCCGCCGAGGCCAACGCGATCGTCGCTTCGATCGCCAAAGCGCACTCGGCCGAGGAAGTCGTCAAGGTCAAGTCGATGGTGACCCAGGAGATCGGGCTCAACGAGGCGCTCGCCGAGGAGGGCATCGCGGCCTGGGAGACCGACCTGGCGGAGCTGATCGTGCAGCTCGGCGACGACCTGCCGAGCCACATCCTGGTGCCGGCCATCCACCGCAACCGGGCCGAGATCCGCGAGATCTTCCGGTCGAAGATGGCGGCCGCGGGCCGCCCGGCGCCTGAGGATCTCACCGACGAACCGGCCGTGCTCGCCGCCGCGGCCCGCGCGCACCTGCGTGAGAAGTTCCTGCGCGCCAAGGTCGGTGTCTCGGGTGCCAACTTCGCGGTCGCCGAGACCGGCACCTTGGTCGTGGTGGAGTCGGAGGGCAACGGCCGGATGTGCCTGACCCTGCCCGAGGTGCTCGTCTCGGTCGTCGGCATCGAGAAGGTCGTCTCCCGCTGGGAGGACCTCGACCCGATGCTCCGGCTCCTGCCGAGGTCTTCGACCGGCGAGCGGATGAACCCCTACACCTCGGTGTGGTCCGGCGTGACCCCGGGCGACGGCCCGCAGGAGGTCCACGTGGTGCTGCTCGACAACGGCCGCACCCGCGCTCTGGCCGACGAGGTCGGCCGGCAGGCGCTGCGCTGCATCCGCTGCTCGGCCTGCCTCAATGTGTGCCCGGTCTACGAGCGCACCGGCGGCCATGCGTACGGCTCGGTCTACCCGGGCCCGATCGGCGCCATCCTCAACCCGCTGCTGAAGGGTGTCGGGCACGACGACCAGATCGACTCGCTGCCCTATGCCTCCTCGCTGTGCGGTGCCTGCTTCGAGGTCTGTCCGGTACGCATCGACATCCCCTCCGTCCTGGTCGACCAGCGTGCTCAGGTGGTCGACGCCCACCGAGGTGGGGTACCGAAGCCGGAGGCCGCGGCGATGAAGGGCGCGGCGTACGTCCTGGGGCGCTCGCGCCGCCTCTCGGCCCTCGAGCGCCTCACGGGTCTCGGGATGCGGTTCGGGCGCCGCTTCGGACCCACGGCCTGGACCGGAGCCCGCGACCTGCCCGACGCGCCGGGGGAGAGCTTCCGGGCCTGGTGGCAACGGACGAACGGCGGACGGAAGGACGACGCATGACCGACGCACGTACCGAGATCCTCGCCCGGGTCCGCGAGGCACTGGCCGGCTCGGCGGTCGAACCCGCCCCGCCGTCCGTGCCCCGGGACCTCGCGCCCGTCGCCACCCCCGAGGTCGTGGACCTCTTCGCCGAGCGCGTGGCCGACTACCGTGCCGTGGTCGAGCGCTGCGCAGCCGCGGAGCTCCAGGACCGCGTCGCCGCCGCGCTCCCCGCCGGCCAGGTGGTCGTCCCACCGGGCCTGTCGGTCCACGTCCCCGACGCCATCGTCGACGACGGCACCCTCACCGCCGCGGAGATGGACCGGATCGCAGCGGTCGTCACCGAGGCTCGGGTCGGCATCGCCGAGACCGGCACGATCGTCCTCGACCACGCCCCCGACCAGGGCCGCCGAGCCATCTCGCTCGTCCCCGACACCCACATCTGCATCGTCCGCGAGGACCAGGTGGTCGCCGACGTCCCCGACGCCTTCGGCGTCCTGGACCCCGCCCGCCCCCAGACCTGGATCAGCGGCCCCTCGGCCACCAGCGACATCGAACTCGACCGCGTAGAAGGCGTCCACGGCCCTCGCACCCTCCACGTCATGGTGGTCGCCGCCAATCCGTGACCGGATCCGGCCACGACCCTTCCCGTGCATGTGACGGGCGTCATAGTCTCTGGGTGGCAGTGAAACGTATCAAATCACGCTTCGGAGGACCCCATGAAGCTCCGCCTGGCCGCGATCGTCATCAGCGTCCTCGCCGTCTCGGCACCGGTCCCGGCCGTTGCCGTCGACGGTGCGGCAGCCACCCACCTCACCGTCTCGCAGCTCCCCTCGCCGCGCGACGTGGAGGACCTCGGCTCGCCGCTGCTGGCCTGGCGGGTCCCCTTCGCCGAGCAGAGCGCCTACCGCGTGCAGGTCGCCCGGGTCAGCGAGGGCATCGGTGCCGCCGGCGTCTGGGACTCCGGTCGGGTCACGTCCTCGGCGAGCACCAACGTGCCCTACGCCGGTCCGAGGCTCGAGCCGGAGCAGAGCTACCGGTGGCGCGTACGCACCTGGGACGGGCGCGGTAAGGGCTCCGACTGGTCGAAGGCGTCCACCTTCACCACCGGTCCTGGTCAGGAGTGGGGCCAGGCCCAGCCCATCTGGCTCGCACCCGGACGTGCGACCAGCTGGGGCGACGTCACCATCGACACCACCTTCCGGATCACCTCCCAGAACGCCACCATCGCCTTCCGCGCCCAGGACACGAACAACTACTACATGTGGCAGTTCCGCGGCGACGGGGTGAACACCTTCGCTCCCCACAAGCGCGTCGGCGGCACCTTCACCCAGCTGGACTCGGTGCCGCTGCCCGAGCCGCTCGTCCGCGGGACGTCCTACCGGCTGCGTATCCAGGCGGAAGGATCGACGATTCGCACCTGGCTCGACGACACCCTCGTCGACACCCGCACCCTCACTGACTTCGCCGCCGGCACGGTCGGCTTCCGTACGGGCGGCTCCGAGCGCAACGCGTGGGACGACCTGACCGTCACCTCGTCCTCCGGCGAGGTCCTGTACGCCACCGACTTCTCGGACGCCAACGACTTCGCCTGCGGCACCGTGACCGGCGGTTGGCTCGAGGTCGGCACCAACGCCAACTGCGTCTACGGCGTCGAGTCGCAGGACTGGGCCTTCCTCCGGCACGAGTTCACCCTGCCCGACAAGCCGATCGCGGTCGCCACCCTCTACGCGACCGCATCCTCGACCGCACCGGGCCGGCAGTACGTCTACAAGGCATGGCTCAACGGCCGGTTCGTCGGTCTCGGCCCGACCCAGCCGATCCGCGGCGAGGCCCGCTACGACGGCTTCGACGTGACCGCCGCGCTGCGACCAGGAGCCGACAACGCGATCGGCGTGCTCGGCTGGACGAGCAGCGACCGGCGCTTCCTCGGCCGGCTCGTCGTGGAGTACGCCGACGGCACCCGTGACGTGGTCGTGAGCGGTCCCCGGTGGCGGGCCCTCGCCGGCGCCAAGGTCTTCCCGGCCGCGGGTAGCGTCGGGACCGGCTACTTCACGGCACCGAAGGAGAACCTGCAGTCGGCCGAGTGGCCGGAGGGCTTCGCCGAGCCGGGCTTCGACGACTCGGCCTGGCGCGATGCCGCCGTACGCCCGGCCTTCGACGACCTCCGCGCCGCCCCCACGGCGAAGGTGGAGCAGCGGCTGAGGAAGCCGGTCGGCGTGGTGGAGAAGGCGCCCGGCCACTACTTCATCGACTACGGACGTACCTGGATCGGTGGTCTCTCCCTGGACGTCGACGGCACCGCGGGACAGGTGCTCGACCTCCGGTTCGGCGAAGAGCTGTCCGCGCCCCAGACGGTGCGCTACGCCATGCGCACCGGCAACACCTACCAGGACAGGTGGACGTTGCGCGAGGGGCAGCAGCACCTGGAGACGTGGGGCATGCGGGTCTTCCGCTACGCGGAGGTCATCGGTGCGCCGACAGGGCTGGGGGTCGAGGAATTTCCCGCCCTCGCCCAGATCTACCCCTTCGACACCGACGAGGCGGTCTTCGACTCGGCCGACGACGGGCTCAACAGCGTGTGGGCGTTGTCGCGCAACACGATCGAGGCCACCAACCACAACCTCTACGTCGACTCCTGGACCCGGGAGCGTGACGCCTACGAGGCCGACAGCTACCTGCAGATGATGGCCAACTTCTTCGTCTCCAGCGACCCCACGCTGGGCAACTACTCGCTGGAGTACCTGCTCACCGGACGCACGTGGCCGACGGAGTGGCCGATGTACACGATCTTGGCCTTCCACGACTCCTGGCAGCAGACCGGTGACACGGACGCGCTGGCGCGCAACTACGCGGCGCTGCAGGACAAGCTGCCCCTGGAGTGGGTGGAGCCGTCCACGGGTCTCATCCGGAAGAACACCGGCTCCAACGGCTCCAGCTCGTGCACCGACTGCGACATCGTCGACTGGCCGGCCTCGGAGCGCGATGGCTACGTCTTCCGCCCCTACAACACGGTCATCAACGCGATCGGGCACCGGTCGTTCCGCGACATGGCGGAGATCGCGACGGCGCTGGGGCGCGACGAGGACGCGGCGACGTACACCGCCATCGCCGACCGGCTCCGGACCGCGGCCAACGACAAGTTGTGGGACTCGGCCAAGGGCGCCTTCCGCGACGGTCTCGAGGCCGACGGCACCCCGATCCAGCACTGGGCGGTCCAGGCCAGCGTCTTCGCCACCGCGTTCGGGCTCGCCGAGGGCGAGGTCGCGCAGCGCGCCGCGGACTACCTCGGCACCCGTGGCATGGCCTGCAGCGTCTACTGTGCCGCCTTCGTCCTCGAGGCCCTCTACGACGGTGACCGCGGAGACGTCGCGCACCAGCTGCTGACGAGCACGGGGCTTCGCAGCTGGCTCAACATGATCGCGAAGGGGGCCGGCGCGACCGCCGAGGCCTGGGACACCTCGCTGAAGCCCAACATGACGTGGTCGCACCCCTGGGCGGCGTCGCCGGCCTACAACGTGCCTCAAGGCATGTTCGGCATCGAGCCGCTGGTGCCCGGCTACGAGGAGTTCCGCGTCCGGCCGCAGCCCGACGGCGTCCCGTGGGCGCACGTCACGCTCCCCACTCTGCGCGGCCGCATCGGTGCGGCGTACGCCACGACCGCGCGCGGCACCGACGTCGGTGTGAGCGTCCCGGGCAACTCCCGGGCCGAGGTCCTCGTGCCGTCCACGTCCGGAGACCGCGTGTTCCTCGACGGGCGCCCCGTGCCCGCGACCCGGGAGGGCGACTACCTGGCGATCCAGGGCGTGCCCTCCGGCTGCCACGTACTCAGCACGAGCCCCGGCCAGAGCCCGGAGCTCGAACGTCTTCGCGCCGTCTGCTGAACCTGAAGGCTGTGGCCGGACCCGGCCGCAGAAACGTATCAACTCGCTCGGAGGACCCCATGAAGCTCCGTCTGGCCGCGATCGTCACCAGTGCCCTCGTCGCCACCAGCCTCTCGGCCGCCGTCTCCCCATCGGGGGCGGCCGCAGGCAACACGGCGCCCGACCGGCCCGTCGGCCTGACCGTCGACGACGTCAGCCACCCGCTCAACACCGACCTGACCCCACGGTTCGGCTGGCTGCCCCGGGACCGCGACGCCAACGAGGTGCAGAGCGCCTTCAAGATCGAGGTACGCGACGCCGCCGGTGACATCGTCTGGGACTCCGACAAGGTGTCCTCCGCACAGCAGTCCTACGTCGACTACGCCGGCGAGACTCTCGCGCCCGGCAGCAGCTACACCTGGCGCGTCAAGACCTGGGATCGTCGCAAACAACCGTCACGCTGGTCGGCCGACGCGGCGTTCGAGACCGGTCTCGACGACACCGACTGGGCTGGCGCCAGCTGGATCCGGCGACCACCCGGCACCGCCGACAACCCCGCCCAGGAACGCGACGAGTGGACCCTGGCCCGCACGGAGGTCGAGGTCCCGGAGGGCAGGATCGTCCGCGCCCGCAGCTACCTGGCCGCCAGCCACACCGCCGAGCTCTATCTGGGCGGGGAGCAGGCCGACCGGATGAGCAACTTCGGCTACCCGAGCGAGGGCTACTACCAGGCCGCGGACGTCACCGATCTGGTCACGCCCGGCGAGACCCTCGCCCTCGGCGTCAAGCTGCACTGGTTCAGCGGTGGTCAGGGCCGCGCCGCGGGCATCCCCGGCGTACTCCTGAAGCTCGAGCTCACCTACGCCGACGGTGAGACGGCCACGATCGTCACCGACGGCTCCTGGAAGGTCCGCCGCGGCCCGTACGTCACCGTCGGCACCCGCAACGGCGAGGGCCTGTGGATCGAGCACCTCGACGGCCAGGCCGCCCAGGCGATCGGCGACTGGACCGCGCGAGGCTACGACGACGCGGCATGGTCCGACGCGGTGGTCGTCGGACAGCATCCGGTGGCGCCGTTCACCCACCTCGAGGGCCAGCAGACCCGGCTCGAGGAGACGCTCGTGCACCCCGAGCGCATCCTGCGAGCCGCTGACGGCACCCCCGTCGCCGACTTCGGCAGGATCATCCCGGCCCGACCCGGCGTGCACTTCGAGGACGGAGTCGCCGGACGCCAAGTCCCGATCCGGGCCGGCTACGAGCTCGCCGACACCGGCCGGGTCTCGACCACGGGCCTCTCGACGCAGAGCACCAACATGTCCTTCCCCTACACCCAGGCTGCGGGCGCACAGGACTACCTCGCCGTCGGCCACCTGGGCTTCCGCTACCTCGAGGTCCCGGGCGCGGGGGAGGAGATCACCGCCGAGGACGTGACCGCGACGGTCGTCCACACAGCCTATGACGAGGACGGGGCCGCCACGTTCGAGAGCTCGGATGCCACCCTCGACGACGTCTGGGACCTGATGGACCGCTCGCTGCGCTACTCGGTCCAGGAGACCTTCGTCGACACCCCGACGCGCGAGCAGGGCCAGTTCCTGCACGACACCGCCAACATCTCGATCGGTCTGATGTCCTCCCAGCGTGAGCGGGTCGCGTCCCGCCAGGCGATCCGCGAGTTCCTGCTCAGTCAGGAGCGCTACTGGACCACCGGCAACGACGCGGGCCGCTACAACGCGGTCTACCCCAACGGTGACGGCAAGCGGGACATCCCCGACTTCACCGAGGTCGTCCCCGACTGGATCTGGCGCTACTACCTCGAGACCGGCGACAAGGCCGTCCTCGAGGACGCCTACGACAACCTGACCGCCACCGCCGGCTACATCCGCCGCCACATCGCCACCAGCGGTCCCACCCAGGGCCTGGTCGCCAACCTGTCCGGCGGCTCCGGCCAGTACCTGTACGGCATCGTCGACTGGCCCGCCCACGGCCGCTTCGGCTACGACATGACCACCGCCGCCAGGACCACGGTCAACGCGCTCGGCGTGGACGTGCTCCGCAAGGTCGCGCTGGTCGGCGAGGAGCTGGACCGCCCCGAGACCGAGGTCGCCGCCCTCCGCTCGGATGCCGACGCCCTCGCGACGCGGATGAACCAGACGCTGCGCAAGGCCGACGGGACCTACGTCGACGGCCTGCTCGCCGACGGCAGCCAGTCCGCCCACGCGGGCCAGCACGCGACGTCGTACGCCATCGCCTTCGGCGTCGCCCCGGAGCAGGACGTCGCCGCGCTCGGTGAGCAGATCGCGGCCATGGGGATGAAGCAGGGCCCGATGACCGCCCATGTGCTGCTCGAGGCCCTCGCCGACGCCGGGGCCGGCGCAGGCGTCCTCGACCTGCTGACCGACGAGGACGACTACGGCTGGGCCGGCTGGCTCGCCGACGGCGGCACCTTCACTCCCGAGGCCTGGGAGCTGAGCGGCTCGGCCAACAGCGCCTCCCACGGCTGGGGCTCGCGCGGCATCGTCGACGTCACCGAGTCGGTGCTCGGCATCCGCACCACCGCCCCGGGCGCCGCCGAGGTCGAGCTGAGCGTCCCGGCAACCGGCCTGACCCACGCCAAGGGGTCCGTGGTCACCCAGCGTGGCCGCGTCGCCTCCGACTGGACCCGCACCGACTCCGGCGCCGTCGCCCTCCGCGCCACCGTCCCGGTCAACGTCACCGCGGTCGTACGCCTCCCCGCAGGCTCCTACCTGGCCACCGGCCCCGGCCGGACCGCCCCGGAGCGTCTCGGCACCGAGAACGGCATCACCTCCTACCGGATCGGCTCCGGTCAGTGGACCTTCAAGAAGGGAGCGTGAGCAGGTGCCGACTCCGCTAGCCTGCGGCAGTGCGCCGATTCGCCGCGCTGGCCGCGGGTCTCCTGATCGGGTCGCTGCCGGCCGCTTGCGGCAGCAGCGAGCCGCAGGAGACGGCCTGGCCCGACGGGCTGACGGCCTACGTCGACCAGACCCGGCTCCAGCGCAACACCGGTGAGGCGTTCGTACGCCTCGTCAACGACACCGGCTCCTCGATCGAGGTCTCGCGCCTCGAGGTGAGCAGCGACCGGTTCCGGGCCCGTTGGACGGGCTCGGAACCGGTCGAGCCGGAGATGGACTTCGACTTCGACATGCCCCGCGGCAGGTGCGGCGAGGGCGGCGACGCCGACCTGACCATCACCTGGCGTGAGAACGGCGAGGCGGAGGACGAGGCGGGGGAGTGGCGCACCAGCACCGGCACCGCCGAGGACAGGTACGCCAACATCGACCGTCTCCTCGACCGCGACTGCGCCGAGCGCACCCTGACCGACGCCGCCGACGTCACCGTGGGCGAGCCCCGGGTCGAGGGCGCGGGCAGGCAGAGCGTCTTGGTCCTCCCGGTCACCTTCACCCCGACCGAGGCCCTCCCGGACGTCACCTTCGACGGCTGGGAGGGCACGGTGCTCTTCCAGCTCGCCTCCGAGACACCCACCTGGCCGCGATCGGCCCCGCACCCGATGACGGGCGAGCCGGCCACGCTCGAGCTGCGGGTCCTGCCCGCCCGGTGCGACCCGCACGCCCTGGCCGACGACAAGGTCGGCAGCCTCTTCCGTGTGCACGTGGGCGGCCCCGACGTCCCCGACGGCGCCAGCTACTTCCTCCCGCTCAGCAAGGCGCAGAAGCGTGCCCTCTACGACTTCCTTCCCGGCTACTGCGGCTGGGAGTGACGAGCTCACACCCCAGAGTTCACCGGTTCGTGACCTTCGGAGCCCCCATCCGGACGCGTCAGGTAGCAGAATTACCAACCGTCCGTAACGCACACACTGGAGGATTCATGTCCGGGAAGAACCGCTCCGTGCTCACGATGATCAAGCTGCTCCTCGCAGGTCTCGTCGCTACCACCAGCCTGCTCGGGGGCAGCGTCGCGCTCGCCCCCGCCGCCCAGGCCGACTGGGTCGAGAGCTGCACCCACAAGGGCTGCGCCGAGGCCCTCGACTCCAACGAGGTGTGGGCCTCGCTGGGCTACCCGTCCAACCGTGGCTGGCACGACTGGCCGCCGACCGGCACCTGCAACTTCTCCGGCGGCACCTACAACAACTACGAGGGCGAGCTGCCCTCGGGCCACTCCTACCTCGAGTTCGACGTGACCCCGCGGGCCTGCGGTGCGCAGCGCCAGGCCTACCGACTCGTGGTCGACACCACGACGGGTGACGTCTACTTCACACCCGACCACTACAGCACCTTCTACTTCTTGGTCTGAGTGTTCCCGCAACGGGCCTCTGACCTGGGCAGACACGGCATCGCCGGCCCAGATCAGAGGCCCGTCGCCAACTCACAGGCAACCTGAGACCCCGCTGAAACGTCCTGGACACGGAGCCGACGATCGCGTCGGGCATGGGCGCCCGCCGTACTCTAGGAACGTTTGTGACCGCGGGAGGGGACATCTTGAGCTGGCAGGGCAATCCGCCTTACACACCCACGCCGAAGCCGAAGAAGAAGCGCGGAAGGAAGGTCCTGAAGGCCTTCTTCACCGTGGTTCTGGTGGGGGTGCTGATCGGCGCCTTGGGTGTCATCGTGGCCTACAACGCCATCCCGATCCCCAACGCCAACGCCGCGTACGAGAAGGAGACCTCCTTCGTCTACTACCGCGGCGGCGAGGAGGAGCTCGGGCGTTATGTCGCCGACTCCCAGGACCGCGACTCGCTGCCCTATGACGAGATCCCGCAGCTGATGAAGGACGCCGCGGTCGCCGCGGAGGACCGCACCTTCTGGACCAACAGCGGCATCGACATCAAGGGCATCCTGCGCGCGGTGGTCAACAACAACACCGGCGGCACCCAGTCCGGCGCCTCGACGATCACCCAGCAGTACGTCAAGAACCTCTACCTCACCCAGGAGCGCACCTACACCCGCAAGGTGAAGGAAGCGGTCATCTCGCTGAAGATCAGCCGGCAGAAGTCCAAGGAGGACATCCTCGCCGGCTACCTCAACACCATCTACTTCGGCCGCGGCGCCTACGGCGTCGAGGCCGCGTCGAACGCCTACTTCGACAAGCCGGCCGCGAAGCTCTCCCTCCAGGAGGCCGCCGCGCTGGCCGCGATCCTCAACGACCCCAACGACCTCGACCCGAGCAACGGCGAGGAGTCGGTCGCCGAGCTCGAAGGCCGCTACCGCTACGTCATCAACTCGATGGTCAAGATGGAGCTGGTCGGCGCCGAGGAGGGCGAGAAGGCCAAGGCGTCGCTGCCGAAGTTCAAGAAGCCGCGCTCCGACAGCCGATACGGCGGCCAGAAGGGGCACGCGCTCAAGCTGGTCCGTGACGAGCTCCTCAAGCTCAAGGACGAGCAGGGCAACCCGCTGGTCACCGAGGACGAGATCAACGGCGGCGGACTCCGGATCACCACCACGCTGACCAAGAAGACGATGAAGACCGCGGAGGACGCGGTCGAGAACGTACGTCCGGAGGACAAGAAGGCGTACGTCGAGGGCGACGTCTCCGACGAGCTCCACGTGGGCGCGGCCACCGTCGACGTCAAGACCGGCGCCCTGCGCGGCTTCTACGGCGGCCAGGACTACCTCGAGTCCCAGATCAACTGGGCATCGAGCAGCTCCACCATGGCCGGGTCGACGATGAAGGCGTTCACGATGGCAGCGGCTCTGAAGGCCGGCTACTCGCTCAAGGACAGCTGGGACGGCAACTCTCCCAAGGACTTCAACGGCCTGCCCGTACGCAACTCCGGGCAGAGCGCCGCCGACCCGAACGGCCACAGCTATGGCTCCGTCAGCAGCCTCACCGCGATGGAGAAGTCGATCAACACCGCCTTCGTCGAGATGTCCGACTCGCTGCCCAACGGCAGCAAGGACGTCTACGACATGGCCGTACGCTCCGGCATCCCGCGCGGTGACCGCCTCGACCCCGCCTACCCGGGCATCCCGGTGAAGTCGGGCGGCGACATGCAGCCCGACAACTTCCTGCTCACCCTGGGCAACTCGACGGTCAGCCCGATCAACATGGCCAACTCCTACGCCACGATCGCCAACGGTGGGGTGCACAACGACGTCTTCGTCGTCTCCAAGGTGGTCGACGCCGACGGCACCGTCCTCTACGAGCACGACGACACCGAGAGCAGCAGGCGGGCGATGGACGAGGACGTCGCCGCCGACACCTCCTACTCCCTCCAGCAGGTCGTCTCCAGCGGCACCGGCCAGGCCGCCAGCGCGGTGGTCCAGCCGGCCGCGGGCAAGACCGGCACCGCGACCAACGACAAGGACGAGGTCTCCTCGGCCTGGTTCGTCGGCTACACGCCGCAGCTCTCCACCGCCGTCGCCTACAGCCGCGGACAGGGCAGCGGCGCCCTCGACGGCTGGCTCGACACCTTCTTCGGCGCCGACTACCCGGCCGACACCTGGGTCGAGATCATGGGCCCGCTGACCGACGGCCTCGACTACGAGGAGTTCCCGCCGCCGGCCTGGCTCGACGGGGATGCTCCGGAGTCCGGCCATGCGCCCTACGTCCCGCCGAGCCCCGATCCCGAGCCGACGACCAAGGCGCCGGAGCCGTCCAAGACGCCGTCGCCGACACAGGAGCCGACGCCGACGCTCACGCCGACGCCCACCCCGACTCCGACGCCGACCCCGACGCCGACCAAGACCCCCGGTCCGCCGGACCCGGATCCCGAAGATCCCTCCACGGAACCCGGGCCACTCTGAGGCGGCTCCGGCCCGAACAGATGACGTGTCAACGCTTGCTGGGGGACCTCATTTCCCCCGACCTTGCCCGACACGGTTAGATAGAGCCCGTGTCTGTGATCGCCCCCGTCGACGTCCACGATGACACCGCTCTGAAGGCTTGGTACGCCGTGGAGGCGGCATCGATGGCCTTCGATCGACCCTACGCGTCGCATCGCACCTTCGAGGCGCTCGCCAACTCCGTGCGCACCCCGCACGACCACGGCCGCCGCGTCCTCCTCGCCGCGAAGGAACAGGGCGAGACGATCGGCATCGCCGAGCTCGATCTTCCCGAGGAGGAGCGCAGCCACGTCGTCGAGCTCGGGATCCATGTCCTTCCCGTGCACCGCTGGCGCGGGGTCGGCACCGAGCTGTGGCGAGCCGCTGATGACGTACGCCGCACCAGCGGCCGTACCCTGACGACCGCCGAGGTGACCATCCCCCCGAAGTCGTCCCTGGCCTTCGCCCGGGCGCTCGGTTTCAAGTCGGTACGCCGCGAGGACCATCTCGCCGCCGACCTCCCGCTGCCCCACAAGCCCTTCAACGTGCTCGGCTACGAGATCCTGATGTGGGAGGACCGGACGCCGGAGAACCTGCTCGCCCAGTTCGTCGGCCTGCGCAACCAGATGGGCAAGGAGATGCCGGGCAAGACCGAGCAGGACATGGTCGCCCACACCGCCGACCGCATCCGCTCGGCCGAGAAGAGCACCGCCCGCTCCTACGACCGCATCACCGCCGCCGCCCGCGAGATCCTCACCGGCGAGCTGGTCGGCTACTCGGTCATCTTCCTGGCCCACGGCAGCGACGAGGCCATCCAGGACGACACCTTCGTCAAGACCGCCCACCGCGGCAACAAGCTCGGCCTCGCCCTCAAGGTCGCCACCCTCGCCGCCGTCCAGCGCGACCACCCCGAGCGCACCACCATCCACACCTGGACCGACCCGTCCAACGACGTGATGCAGCGCATCAACAGACAGTTCGGCTTCCGCAAGATCGAGCTCATGCACGAGGTCCAGCGCACCGATCGTTGGTAGGCCGTGCGGGGCTCGAACCCGCGACCCAAGGATTATGAGCACTAAGCCACATAGCGCTGTGCTCTCCCGCGTGCCGAACAGCGGAGATGCAACCGAAACTGGTCGAATCCCTGGTTGTTCGCGTCGAGTCCAACAGTGCATGCCCTATCCCCGCCCGGGCGCGCATCGCTGGTCAAAGCGTCGTGCCGCATCCGTCACACAGGCCCGCGCCAGGGCCCTAGGTGGATCAGCTCATCGAGCTGCAGCGCGTCGACACGGGCGTCGTCCTCGGTGGCCGTACGCAGCAGCTGCCAGGTCATC
>NZ_JBEYUV010000005.1:67474-186688 GCF_040643685.1 Nocardioides sp. NPDC047086 | reverse complement strand
ATCCGCAACGCCCGCTCACGCATCTCGGAGGAGTACTTCTTCGGCATCGTTCCCAATCCTGTCAAAGATGTCGGAACGAAACCCAGGGCGAATCAAAGACAGGTAAATGGCACCCAACCCAGACACCCAATTGTTGTAAATCTCCCAACCAGGCACGGTATTGGCCCCACCCGCGCTGGAACCCAGACACGAGACCAACAGACACACATAGAGCCACCCCACCCGAAAGGCGGCCAGCGAACCGGCCCAATCTCAGCCCCCCAGCACCGCCCGCGCCATCACAACCCGATCGGCGCAGCGTACGGGCATCGTCGTCCAGTAGTAGGGGAAGGTCATCACCGCGATGAACAGCGCCCACGCACGAGCACGGAGCCAGGTGTCGTCGTCGAGGCCGAGAGCGCCTCTGAACTCCTCGCGCCCGCGGCTGTCCAAGAGCTCCCAGGCGCAGATCAGGTCGACGGTCGGGTCGCCGACGGAGAGGCGCCGAAGTCGAGTACGGCGGTGAGACGACCGTCGCGGGAGAGGAGGTTCTCGGCGAGCAGGTCACCGTGGAGCCAGCGCGGCTCGGGCTCGACCACGGGCAGCGCCATCGCCTCCTTCCACACGTGTGCGACCGCGTCCAGGTCCAGATCGAGGTCGGTGAGCTCGCGGCACTGCTGCAGCCAGGACTGGAAGTCGGCGTCGAAGCCGGCGATCGAGCTGCCGCGGTACCACCGCAGCTCGGGATCGCCGAGCGCCTCCGGGGGCACCTCGGTCCGGCGGAGCCCGGTCACCACCTCGACCAGGTCGGCGGGGGTCACGTCCCCGGCCCCGGGTCGCGGCTTCTCGCCGTCGAGCCAGCGCACCACGCTCCAGCGCTCGGGATAGCCGAAGCCCGGCTCACCGACCGCAAGCACCTCGGGCGTCGCCACCGAGAGGTGGGCTGCGAGGTCGGGAAGCCGCCGTGCTTCCTGCGTGATCGCGGCTGACCCGCGCGGCCGGCGGGGGAGACGTACGAGCCATTCCTGGCCTAACCGGAAGAGCCTGTTGGTGGACCCGGTCGAGTCCAGTGGGCGGAGGGGAAGGTCTGCGTACGCCGCGACGTCGCGCCTCAGCAGGGACCGAACCAGGTCCTCGTCGATCATCAGCTCGTCGTCGTGCATCGCGGCGTTCATCGTGGCTCAGCCAACCACGCCGAGCCCCGGCCACGCGCGGAATTTTCGCGGGGGTCAGACGAGGGTGATCGAGACGAGCGCCCGGTCGCCGACCTGGAGGTCCTCCCGGCGGCGTACGTCCTTCTTGATCGGCAGCGCATAGCCTTCCTGACCTGGAAAGACCGATGTCCTCCAGGTGGTCGTGCCGATCCGCGCCTCGACCTTCACCGACCCGAAGCCGCGGGGCGGGCCGGTCGCGATCGACGCCTCGCGGATCTCCTCGGTGACCTCGGGTGGCGCGGTCACGAAGATCCAGGCGTCGGTCTCGTCCTTCCACGGCCACAGATCGGCCTCGAACTCCCAGGTCTCCATCCCGCCATCCTCTCCCGAACCACCCCGGAAAGCAGTACGTCGCGGGCTCGGTCGGCAACTAGGGTGCGGGCCATGGCTGCCCCTCGCTCCCTCGTCCAGAGACTCGCCGACACCCGTGCCCGTCTGGAGAACGACGTCGACCTGTGGATCGCGTCCGCACACGACGACCAGCCGTGGCTGGTGCCGATCTCGTTCGTGTGGTGGGCGGGCGAGATCTGGATCGCGAGCATGGGCGGTGCGCGGACCCAGCGCAACCTGTCCGCCTCCCCGGTCGTCCGCCTGGCGCTCGGTGAGCTGCGCGACGTCGTGATCGTCGACGGCTGTGCCGAGGTCGAGCCGATGGAGCGTACGCCCAAGGAGGTGCTCGAGATCTACGCGGCCAAGCAGGGCGGGGACCCGAGCAGCTGGGCCGACAGCCTGATCCGGATCCGGCCGGCCAAGGTCCAGGCCTGGCGCGAGGAGAACGAGCTCGAGGGCCGCCACCTGATGCGGAACGGCCGCTGGCTGGACGAGGACGGGTCCGATGGAAGCTGAGATCCCGCTGACCGCGGACACCTTCCGGGCGCTGGCCCGGTCGTCGCCGTGGCGCTTCTCCGCTCTGCACCTCACCTGGCGGACGCGGGACGACGGCGACGTCGAATGCTGGTTGCGCAGACCGGGCTGGCTCCGTGTGCGCGGTGCCGACGGGGATCGCGTGATCAGGGGTGATGCTGCGACGGTCGATCCGGAACCGGTCCTGCGCGCCGACGGACTCGTGGAGACCCGGCCGCGGGCCTACACCCACGACATCGGTGACCCGATGTGGAACAACTACCTGTTCGTCTCGATGCTGGATCCCGAGGAGCTCTCGGTCGACGTGGCGCTGAGCGACCTGCGTTCGGAGCCGCGAGCAGGGCGGGAGACCTGGTGGGCGAGGGCCGTGCCCGAGGACGGGTACGAGCCGCGGTGCGGATGCTGTCCGCTGCTGTGGTCCCGGGTCACCGACTGGTTCGAGTACGGCGACGGTGCCCCGGGGTGGGAGCCGCCGGCGGGCACGGTCTACCCCGAGGCGTACGACATCGCGCTGGATGTGGCGACCGGGATCGTCGTGCAGCTGAGCCCGGTCGGCGGCTCGCGGCCCGATCACGGGTTCGAGACCACGATCCACGAGGCAGAACTGTCGGTGGTCTCTGTTTAGGTGGTGGTGAGGACGACATCCGATCCAGACGGAGGAGATGTCATGACCATCAGCACGACCATCGACGAGGAGATCGAGCGGCTCGAGGAGGAACTCGGCGAGCGGCCTGCCTGTGAGTGCAGCTGCGGCAGCCCGGACAGCGACGCGGAGCCTTGTGGCGAGGTGGCGGCGTACGCCGTGACCGTGCTCTGTCCCGATGACCGCTGCACTCACACCTATCTGTTGTGCCGCGAGTGCCGCGATCAATGGGTGCAGAACTGTCCGCCACCTCACCAGCTGCGCGTCGTTGCGCTCGGGTGATGCTCACCCCACCGGCACCACCCACACGTCGGCGACCGACGGGTCGTAGTCGGCGCCGGTGTCCCGGAACCGGAGCCGCACCGTGCCGTCCGCGGTCTGCGCCGAGGGCTCCACCAGGAGCTGGTGGGTCATCGTGCCCTGCCCGCTGCCGGTGCGAGTCAGGTCGACGCTGTGCGCGACCTGACCGTCGAGCTCGATGTCGTAGGTCTTGCGTCGCGCGCCGTCGAAGGTCTCCACGATGCGGACCACGAACGATCCATCCGCCGGCACGGCGGCGTCGAACTCGAACCAGCCGCCGGGGTAGGAGGAGTGCGTGTAGCGGCGGGTCAGCCCGGCCTCCTGATTGGTCCCCGACCGCTCGGAGGCGGTCAGCCCGTGCGCCGTCTCCGAGGTCGCCTCACCGAGGTCGACATGATCGGTCGACTCCGACGGTGGTGTCGCGAGTCCGACGGTCACGGTCGCCGCCGCCTGCTCTGCCGGGGTCGCTCCGGTCGCGACCGTCAGGGACACCGGGCCGCCGACGACTGTCTGCGGCACGACGACCGCGACGTCGACGTCGGCGTCCTGCCCGGCCGGGATCTCGTAGCCCACCGGCTCTGCCGACCAGCCGGCGGGGCCGGTCAGCGACAGCTCGCCGCGCTGAGTGACGTCGCTGCGGTTGTGCAGCGTGGCGGTGATCGTCGCGGTCCCTCCGCCGTCGACCGACGCCGGGGCGCTCGACGTCGTGGTGATCTGCACGCCGGGCCCGACGATCAGGGTGCTTCCCACGGGAAGCCCGGCGGTGCCACCCGCGCGGCTGTAGGACAGCTCCCCGCTCAGCTCGGCGGAACCCACGGCGGCACCCTCCGGCACCGTGACCTCGTAGGCGTGCTCGACCTGGCCACCGGCGGGCACGGTGTCAGCGGGCGCACCGACCGGCTCGGTGGTCCAGCCGTCCGGCACGTCGAGCGACGAGGTCACCTCCTTCAGCGACTGCCTGCCGGAGTTGTCGACCCGCACCGACACCTCGACGACATCGCCGGGGAGGACCTCCTCGCCGGGGACCTGCAGCACGGCGACAGCGCCGACCAGCCGGGCCGAAGCCCGCGAGAGGCTCTTCTTGATCGCCGTCAGCCGGTCGCGCAGACCTGCCGTGGTCACTTCGGTGAGCATGCCGTTCTCGGCGTACATCTGGACGGCGCGGTCCAGGTTCGCAGCCGCGGCGAGGGCACGGTGGACCTTCTCCGCGACCCGCTCCTCCTCGACGTCACGAGCGGCGAGGTCCCAGGCTCCGCCGATCTCGCCGCGCAGCAGCGCGGTCCGTTTCGTGAGGTCGCGCTCGGCGGCGCGGCCCGCGGGGCCGTCGAGGTTCAGGGCGGAGACCTGTGCAGCCGTCGCGGCAGCCCCCGCCCGAGCGGCGCCGAGGTCGCCGAGCACGGGAGCGACCGCGAAGGCGTAGCCGCCGGATCCGACCTCGAGAACGACCACGTCCTCGTCCTCACGGACGAACTCGACGTCGTCCGAGTCCTCGATCGGTGAGCCACCCTCGGTGACCGCCCAGCGGTTGGCCGCCGGGATCCGGACCTCGGCGGTCGTGTTCGCCGGGATGGTCACGTCGAGGGTCATCGGCCCGTCGTCGGTCGCCCAGGTGCTCTTCACCGTGCCGTACAGGGTCTGCAGGCTGTAGTCGACGTGGTCGACACCCGCGCCGGGCTCGGGCGCGATCCGCACCTTGCGATAGCCGGGCTCGGCGGCCGAGACACCGGCCATGGTGCGATACATCCACTCGCCGACGGCGCCGTAGGCGTAGTGGTTGAAGGAGTTCATGCCCACGTCGTTGAACGTGCCGTCGGGGTTGATCGAGTTCCAGCGCTCCCAGATCGTGGTGGCGCCCTTGCCGATCTCGTAGCCCCACGACGGGTAGTCCTCGTGCTGCAGCAGCCGGTAGGCGATGTCGGTGCGCCCGGCCTCGGTCAGCGCGGGCAGCAGCCCGTCGACACCCAGGAACCCGGTCGAGAGGTGGTAGTCGCGCCGCTCGAGCGTCTGCACGAACTGGTCATAGACTGCGTCGCGACGGTCCTCGGGCTCGAGGTCGTTGGTCAGGGTGAGGATGTACGCGGTCTGGCTGTCGCCCTTGACGGAGCCGTCCGCGGCGATGAACGCCTGCTGGTACGCCGCCCGGATCGCCTCGAAGCGGGACTGGTACGCCGCGGCGTCGGCGTCCTTGCCGATGGCCTTCGCCATCTGCGCGAACTCCCGGGTGCTCTTCGCGACGAAGGCGGTGTCCAGGACGTCCGCGGGCGTCGGGTCGTCGAGGTTGAGCCAGTCCAGATAGCCGCCGGCGGAGCGGATGTGCCCGGTCGAGTCGGCATCGAGGAAATCGACGTAGCGCTTCATCATGTCGTAGTTCTCCGTGATGACGCCGGTGTCGCCGTAGGCCTGCCACAGCGTCCACGGCACATGCACGCCCGCGTCCATCCAGCCGGCCGACTCGTAGCCGCCGTCGAAGCGGCCGGGGACGACCGGGGCGACGCCGGGCAGCGATCCGTTGGGCCGCTGGGTGTCGCGCAGGTCCTGCAGCCACTTGGTCAGGAACGACTCCGAGTCCATGTTGTAGACCGCCGTCCGGGCGAACACGTTGATGTCGCCGGTCCAACCCATCCGCTCGTCACGGGCCGGGGTGTCGGTCGGGATGGAGAGGAAGTTGCCGCGCATGCCCCACACGATGTTGCTCTGCAGCTGGTCGACCAGGTCCGAGCTGGTGTCCAGTGTGCTGGCCAGGTCGCCGTCGGTGCCCACCACGACGCCGACGATGTCGGAGGCGTCGGGCGCCTCCTCCAGTCCGGAGATCTCGACGTAGCGGAAGCCGTGGAAGGTGAAGGACGGCTCGTACGTCTCCGGCTCGTCCGATCCGATGGTGTAGGTGTCGGTGGCCTTCGCGCTGCGGAGGTTGGCGGTGTAGAGGGTGCCGTCCGGGTTGAGCACCTCGCCGTGGCGGATCGTGACCGTCTGGCCATTCTCGCCCCGCACGGTGAGGCGGACGTGGCCGACCATGTTCTGGCCGAGGTCGTAGAGGTAGACGCCGTCGGTGGGGGAGTCGATCCGCTTCGCGGTCTCGAGCTCCTCGGTGACGCGTACGTCGACGGCTGTCTGGGGCTCGAGCACGTCGGTCGGCTCGTCGCGGACGGCGACGGCGGCCCAGTCCCGGTCGTCGTAGCCGGCCTCGTCCCAGCCGTCGACCTCGGCCGCGCGAGCGGCGTCGTACCACTCACCGTCGAGGAGGTCGGCCTCGCGGGTCGGCCCGCCGGTGGTGCGCCAGCTGTCGTCGGTGCGTACGACCTCGCTGGTTCCGTCGGAGTAGTCGACGACGAGCTCGGCGATCACGGAGTTGGCGGTGCCGTAGACGTCGGTGCCGAACATCGCGACCTTGCCGGAGTACCAGCCGGGCGCGACCTCGGCCCCGAACACGTTCGATCCCGAGCGGACCAGGTCGGTCACGTCGTAGGTCTGGTAGTCGATGCGCTTGTCGTACGCCGTCCAGCCGGGCGCCAGCTCGGCGTCGCCGACCCGCTTGCCGTTGAGGCGCAGCTCGTAGACGCCGCGCGCCGAGGCGTAGACACGGGCGCGGGAGACCTTCTTCGATCCGAGGTTCACCTCCTTGCGCAGCAGCGGCACCGCGTCGTCGCCGCGCAGCCACGCCTCGCCGCCGGCGTTGTCGACCCGGAGCCCGTCGGCGGTGACGGTGCCGGCGGTGAAGGTGCGGTCGCCGGTCGGGAAGTCGGTGTCCACGAGGGCGGTGCCACCGGCGCTGGTCACGGTCACGTCGTGGACCAGTCCGTGCTCGGCACCGCTGGTGCGGAACCCCATGACCCCGGGCCCGGCGAAGGTGGCGTCGGTGCGCCGGTCGAGCTGCTGGCCGTCGATCGTGGTCGTGATCGTGTCGCCTGCGACGGTGATCGCGTAGTCGTGCTCGGCGGCGAAGTCGAAGCCGCTCGGCACCGGCTTCGCGGCGAGCACCGAGTAACCGCCGTTGCGCTTGACGTGCGGGCGAAGCGCGTCGTCGGACTCGCTGAACTGCCACATGTAGGCGTTCTCGGTGTCCTCACCGCGGAAGTAGACGCCGAGGGCTCCGCCGATGTCGGACGCGGTGAACTCGATCGTGTAGTCGGTCCACTCCGCGCCCAGCTCAGGAGTCTCCGCGCCGATCCAGTCCGCGGTCCACGCCTGCTCGCCGAGGCCGGTCGAGAACGTCGCCGGATCGCTCCACGCGGACGCGACGCCCTCGTCGTCCCAGACCCGCACCGACCACACGTAGTCCGTGCGAGGCTTCAGTGCACGCCCGGCGTACCGGATGTCGACCGACTGCCCGGACTTCACCTTGCGGCTGTCCCACACGTCGGGCGAGGTGAGCCGTCGCGCGGAGGACGCGACCCGGATCTGGTACGCCTTCTGGGTCACCCCGCGGCGGTCGGAGTCGAGCTGCCACCCCAGGGTGGGGGCGGTCGTCGCGATGCCGAGCGGATCGACCAGCGCATTCGTACGCAGCTCGCCGACGACGGGGACGGAGCCCGTCGCCACGTCTTCGGTCGATGGGACGGCGCTGGCGGCGAGTGGGGGCAGTGCAGGGGAGAGGATGACGGCGAGGGTGGCCGTGACCAGCCCGGCGATGTGTCGGCGCACGCGGACTCCTGAGATCGAGGAATTGAAACGCTTCACCAAGTATGGCGTGCGTCACATTCTGTGTGCACCGACTTGGCCGCATCCGGCCACGCCATCGCTTCGACCCAGGGTCAGGACGTGAGGTCGTCGAGGGAGTCGGCGTCGACGATCCGGTAGGCATAGCCCTGCTCGGCCAGGAAACGCTGGCGGTTCTGGGCGAAGTCGGCGTCGACGGTGTCGCGGGAGACGATCGTGTAGAAGTGTGCGGTCTTGTTGCCGTCGCCGGGCCGCAGCAGCCGGCCGAGCCGCTGAGCCTCCTCCTGCCGGGAGCCGTACGCCCCGGAGACCTGGATCGCGACCTCGGCCGAGGGCAGGTCGACGGAGAAGTTGGCGACCTTGGAGACGACCAGCAGGTCGATCTCGCCGGCGCGGAAGGCGTCGAAGAGCCGCTGTCGCTCCTTGACCGACGTCT
The DNA here is from genome assembly GCF_040643685.1 of Nocardioides sp. NPDC047086. Classification (NCBI taxonomy): domain Bacteria; kingdom Bacillati; phylum Actinomycetota; class Actinomycetes; order Propionibacteriales; family Nocardioidaceae; genus Nocardioides; species Nocardioides sp. NPDC047086. Next base: position 178,596 of record NZ_JBEYUV010000005.1, on the reverse strand, counting down.
TGCCCTCGATCACCGGGGCGTCGAGCGAGGCGGCGATCTCGTCGAGCTGCTCGAGATACTGCCCGATCACGAGCGTCGGCTTGCCGGCGTGGGAGGCGACGATGTCCTTGACCACGTCGATCTTGTGGTGCGTGCACGACGCGATCCGGTAGCGCTCGTCGGGCTCGGCGGTGGCGTAGACGAGCCGCTCGTCGGCGGGCAGGGTCACCCGCACCTCGACGCAGTCCGCCGGGGCGATCCAGCCCTGCGCCTCGATGTCCTTCCAGGGAGCGTCGTAGCGCTTGGGTCCGATCAGGGAGAACACGTCGCCCTCGCGGCCGTCCTCCCGCACCAGCGTGGCGGTCAGGCCGAGCCGGCGGCGGGCCTGCAGGTCAGCGGTCATCCGGAAGATCGGGGCGGGCAGGAGGTGCACCTCGTCGTAGACGACCAGGCCCCAGTCGCGGGCGTCGAGCAGCTCCAGGTGGGGGTAGGCGCCCTTCCGGCGCATGGTCAGCACCTGGTAGGTGGCGATCGTGACCGGCCGGATCTCCTTGACCGACCCCGAGTATTCGCCGATCTCGTCCGCGGTCAGTGAGGTGCGGCGTACGAGCTCGTCCTTCCACTGCCTCGCGGAGACGGTGTTGGTGACGAGGATCAGGGTGGTCGCCTGAGCGTGCGCCATCGCAGCGGCGCCGACCAGCGTCTTGCCGGCGCCGCAGGGGAGCACGACGACCCCGGAGCCGCCGTGCCAGAACGACTCCGCAGCCTCTGACTGGTAGGGGCGCAGCGTCCAGTCGGTGGTGTCCAGCTCGATCGGGTGCGCCTCGCCGTCGACGTAGCCCGCGTAGTCCTCGGCCGGCCAGCCGAGCTTGAGCAGCGTCTGCTTGAGGTTGCCGCGCTCGGAGGGGTGGACGACGACGGTGTCCTCGTCGAGCCGCCCGCCGAGCATCCCGGCGACCTTCTTCGCCCGGATGACCTCCTCCAGGACCGCCCGGTCGGAGGAGACCAGCACCAGCCCGTTGACCGGGTTCTTCTCGAGGCGGAGGCGGCCATAGCGGGCCATCGTCTCGGCGACGTCGACCAGGAGCGCGTGCGGAACGGGATAGCGGGAGAACTCCAGCAGCGTGTCCACCACCTGCTCGGCGTCGTGCCCGGCCGCGCGTGCGTTCCACAGGCCCAGCGGCGTCAGCCGATAGGTGTGGATGTGCTCCGGTGACCGCTCCAGCTCGGCGAACGGCGCGATCGCCTTGCGGCACTCACCTGCCCGAGCATGGTCGACCTCGAGCAGCAGCGTCTTGTCCGACTGGACGATCAGGGGGCCGTCGTTCACCGGACCAGCCTACGGTCCGACGCTCAGGCCGCGCGGTCTCCGGCACGCCACTCCCGCGGCGTGACCCCGTAGGCCCGGCGGAAGGCGCGGGTGAAGGTGAGCGGGTCGTTGAACCCGCAGGAGTACGCGACGGCGCCGATCCCGCCCGGAGGCTGATGCTCGGAGCCGAGCATCTCGGCGGCGACAGCGAGGCGCACGGAGCGGAGATAGGCCGCCGGTGAGCTGCCCGACTCCTCGAAGACCTGGTAGAGCCGTCGCCGGGAGACACCGTGGCGGCGGGCGACCTCATCCATGGTCAGCGCGCGGTCCGCGGCATGGTCGCGCAGGTGCTGGCGCACGGTGTGGTGCAGCCCGGCGGTGGTATGCGGGGTGACCGGTGCGCTGGTGAACGCGGAGTGGATCATCACCGCGGCCAGGTCCCGGACGACGGTCGCCACCTCGGCCGAGCTCTCCGCCTCGGGGAGCGCGGCCGCGTAGGAGAAGAGGGCACGTGCCGCCGGCGCCTCCTGGACCCGGGGGAGTGCGACCCGGTCCGCGGCCTCGCCGAGCATCCCGCTCGGCAGCCGCATCGAGGATCGCGAGACCTGGACCAGGAGCTGCTGCTGGCGCGGCGCGGAGTAGTCCACGAGATAGGGGGCGTCGACCCGGTAGACGGACACCGACCCGGGCTGCACTGCGACGGTCCGGGACCCGGAGGAGACCGTGCCGGTGCTGGAGCGCTGCAGCGACAGGTGCAGGTCGTCCCCGCCGGCGCCGCGGGCGAGCCGGGCGGTGCGGGTCGAGCTGTGGCCCGAGGACGTCGCGAGCGCGACCGCGATGCCGTCGTCGAGCTGGGTGTGCTCCATCCGGCCGGTGAACCCGGGCTCGACGTCGTTGCAGGCCAGAGGCACGAAGCAGTTGCTCACGACCGACTGCCAGGCGTCGGCGCTGTCGACCTCGACCACCGCGCTCATCTCGTCCTCCTCCCGTCTGAAATGAGCCTAAGGAACGTGATGCCGGTCACGCCCGGCCCCGCCCGGCACCGTGCACAAATCGTCGGTTCAGGCGGCGGCGACCCACCGTAGCGTCGGTGCGGCGCCAGCCACCAGAGGCTGCTGTCGCCGGATGTAGACGAGGGAGTGTGATGGGGTTCTTCGACCAGGACCAGTGGACCGGCAGGGCGTACGTCGGGGGCTGGGTGAGGCTGAGCGGGACGCTGGAGGTGTCCGCGCCGGCGACCGGCGAGGTGATTGCCTCGGTGGCCTCCGGAGAGGCCGCCGACATCGACCAGGCCGTGAGCCTGGGCGTCGAGGCGCAGCGGGAGTGGGCCGTCCGGCCGGCCGAGGCGCGCGCCGAGGTGATGCGCCGGGCCGCCGCGATCCTGGCCGACCATCAGGACCTGCTCGTCGACTGGCTCGTCCGCGAGGCAGGCTCCGGCCAGGGCAAGGCCGCTTTCGAGGCCGGGCTGGTCGCCGCCGAGCTCCACCAGGCCGCCGCGACCGCGCTGATGCCCTACGGGCAGCTGCTCCAGTCGTCCCACCCGCGGCTGAGCGTCGCCCGGCGTCGCCCGGTCGGAGTCGTCGGCGTCATCTCGCCGTTCAACTTCCCGGCGATCCTGGCCGCCCGCTCGGTCTTCCCGGCGCTCGCGCTGGGCAACTCCGTGGTCCTCAAGCCCGACCCGCGCACCAGCGTCGGCGGCGGGCTGTTCCTCGCCGCGCTCCTGGAGGAGGCCGGGCTCCCGGCCGGGCTGCTCGCCGTCGTCCCGGGACGGGTCGCGGCCGGTTCGGCGCTGGTCGATCATCCAGAGGTGCCGGTCATCTCCTTCACCGGCTCGACCGGGGCCGGCCGGGTCATCGGGGAGCGCGCCGGGCGCCTGCTCAAGCGGGCCCACCTCGAGCTCGGCGGCAACAACGCCTTGATCGTGCTGCCCGGCGTCGATGTCACCGCCGCGGCCTCGGCCGGCGCCTGGGGCTCCTTCCTCCACCAGGGCCAGATCTGCATGACCACGGGCCGCCACCTGGTCCACGCCGACATCTACGACGAGTACGTCGCGACCCTGGCCGCCAAGGCCGCGGCCATCCCCGTGGGCGACCCCACGACCGGCGTACCTCTGGGTCCGGTCATCGACGCGGGTCAGCGGGACAAGGTGCACGCCCTGGTCACCGGGTCGATCGAGGCCGGCGCGAGACTGGAGACGGGCGGGACGTACGAGGGCCTCTTCTACCAGCCGACGGTGCTGTCCGCGGTGACGCCGGAGCATCCCGCGTTCGCCCACGAGATCTTCGGGCCGGTCGCACCAGTGACCCGGTTCGAGACCCTCGACGAGGCGATCGAGCTGGTCCGCCACAGCGACTACGGCCTCTCGGTCGGCGTCCTCACCACGGATCCGTTCGCGGGCTACGAGCTCGCCGACAGGATCCCCAGCGGGATCGTGCACGTCAACGACCAGACCGTCGACGACGAGGCCCAGGCGCCATTCGGTGGCGTCGGCGACTCCGGCACCGGCGCCCGGTTCGGTGGCCACGAGGCCAACATCGACGCCTTCACCGAGACCCAGTGGGTCACGGTGCAGTCGCAGATCCAGGCGTACCCCTTCTGAACCCTCTCGGGTCCCCCACAGATCCACCTGATCCACCTGAGACAAGGACGACGCACAATGAGAACGAAACGGATGTACACGGCGCTGGCCGCCGGAGCGCTGCTGCTCGCCGGCTGCGGAAGCGAGAGCGGAGCCGGGAGCGGTGCGAGCGCCGACGCCGACGTCGAGGCCGCGCAGGCCTACCTGGAGCCGTGGAACGGCGAGGGCGAGAAGGAACCGCTGATCGATGAGCCGCTCTCCAAGCCCATCGCCCCAGGCGCCGAGGTCGTCTATCTCGATGTCGGCACCCCTGTGAGCGCGGTGATGTGGGGCAACCTGCAGGCGCCGGCGAAGCTGCTCGGGCTGGAGCTGGAGCGGGTCGAGGTCGGCCGGGACGCGCAGAGCATCAACGCCGCCATGAACACCGTCGTCGAGAAGGCGCCCGACGGCGTCATCAACATCACCCTGGACCCGGTCTTCTTCGAGGCGCAGACCAAGGCGCTGGCGGAGAAGGGGATTCCGATCGCCTCCGGGTCGGTGATGAACACCGTCGAGCACGATCTGCCCGAGGCGTTCAATGGCCCGGACTGGATGAAGGCCAACGGCGCCGCGCTGGCCGCGGCTGCCGTGATGCGCTCGGAGGGCGCGAGCGAGTACGTCTTCTACAACGTGCCCGAGTTCCCGTTCTCGCCGCTGGAGCTGGAGGGGGCGAAGGCGAAGATGAAGGAGCTCTGCCCCGACTGCACGCTGCGCACCGTCGACATTCCGATCGCCGAGCTGGGCTCCACCGCGGCCGACCGCGTGGTCAGCGACCTGCAGGCCAACCCGGACACGGAGTACTTCATCGCCGCCGTCGACGAGGTCCAGATCGGCCTGCCCCAGAAGCTGAAGCTGGCCGGCATCGACACCAAGGGCATCGGGATGTGGACCTCGCCGCCCAACTACGAGCAGATCGGCTCCGGTGACCAGGACGCGACCCTCTCGGTCGACCTCAGCCTGATGATGTGGACGGTCCTGGACCAGCTGCTACGGGAGATGAACGGCGACGCGTACGAGTGGCCGGCGACCGAGGTCCGTGCCTCGACCCTGACCCGGGTGACGGACGCCGAGAACCTCCCGGAGGACGCGACAGTCGGCTACCAGGCGGTCGAGGACCTCGAGGCGCTCTTCGCCAAGATCTGGCTGGTCGACTGAGCGATGTCGGCCGAGATATCGAGGGGTGACCCGCTGCTGCGGGTCACCTCCCTGGTGAAGGACTTTCCGGGCCTGCGGGCGCTCGACGACGTCTCGCTCGAGGTGCGCGGCGGCGAGGTGGTGGCCGTGCTCGGCCACAACGGCTCCGGGAAGTCGACCCTGGTCAAGGTCCTCGCGGGCAGGTACGCCGCTGACGGCGGCACCGTCGAGCTTCCCGCTTCGGACGGCGAAGAGGCAGCCGAGCTGCACTTCATCCATCAGGATCTCGCGCTGGTCGGTGCGCTGACCGCTGTCGAGAACCTGAACCTGATCGGCTCGGCCCGACTGCGGCCCCATGACAGTCGGGCCGAGCGCCGCCGTGCCGTCGAGCTCGTCTCCCGGTTCGGGGACGCGTTCGACGTCACCGTTCCGGTCGCGTCCCTGACGCCCGGCCAGCGTGCGATCGTCGCGATCGCCCGCGCCTTGGACGGCTGGACGCACCCGCGCAACGTGCTCGTCCTGGACGAGCCCACCGAGTCGCTGCACGGTGCCGAGGTGGAGGTCCTCTTCTCGGCGGTCCGCCGTCTCGCGGTCGACGGTGCGGGCGTCATGTTCATCTCCCACCGCCTCGACGAGGTCTTCGCGCTCGCCGACCGGGTCGTGGTGCTGCGCGACGGACGAGTCGTCGCCGCGGAGCCGGTCGACGGACTCGACCACGACCGGCTCGTCGAGCTCATCACCGGCGCCACCTCGGCGCAGATCGAGGCCCACCAGCCCCAGGACGTACGCAGCACCGACCCGGTCCTGAGCGTCCGTGGCCTGCGCGGTGGCGCCATCGAGCACCTCGACCTCGATCTGCACCCGGGCGAGGTCGTCGGCGTCGCCGGCGTGCTCGGCTCGGGCCGGGAGGCGGTGCCCTCGCTGCTCTTCGGCGCGGTGCGGTCCCAAGCGGGGAGCTTCACCGTCGACGGTGCTGTCGTCCTGGCGCCGACCCCGGCGACCAGCATCCGGCGCAACGTCGCCTTCGTTCCGGGCGATCGCGCCCGGCACGGCTCCACCGCCCAGATGAGCGCCCGGGAGAACCTCACTTTGCCGCAGATGCGCACCGTTCTCGGTGCCGGCGGCGCCATCAACACCCGTCGCGAGCGCACGGAGGCGGAGCGCCGGCTGGCTGCGTACGACGTTCGTCCGCATCGCACCGAGCAGCGGTTCGGGCTGTTCAGCGGGGGCAACCAGCAGAAGATCGTGCTGGCCAGGTGGCTGCGTGACGACCCGCTGGTGCTGCTGCTCGACGAGCCGACCCAGGGCGTCGACATCGGCGCCAAGACCACCATCTACGAGGCGGTCGGGCAGGCCGCGGCCAACGGGACCGCGGTGCTGGTGAGCTCCTCGGACACCAAGGAGCTGCTGCGGCTCTGCGACCGCGTGCTCGTCCTGCGAGACGGCCGCCTCGCAGCCGAGCTAGCCGGTGCGACGCTCACCGAGCACCGCCTGCTCGTCGAGGGCTACGGCCTGACGCCCGACCACCCCGAGAGCCAGAACCAAGGACCATCGTGAACCTGCGCGCACTCTCCTTCCGCAACATCAGCGCCGTCTACATCTTCGTGGTGATGTTCGTCGTCTTCTCGATCTGGATCCCGGACCGGTTCCTCCAGATCGGCGTGTGGCGCTCGATCCTCGACGCCGAGGCGCTCACCGGGCTGGCCGCGCTGGCGGCTCTGATCCCGCTGGTCACCGGCTCGCTCAACCTGGCCATCGGGGCCCAGGTCGGTTTCACCGCGATCCTGTCGGCCTGGCTGCTGGCCAAGGCGGGGCTTCCGATCCTGGTCCAGCTCCCGCTGGTGCTGGTGGTCGGCGCACTGATCGGCTGGGTCACCGCGGTCGTCATCACCCGGCTGCGCGTGGAGCCGATCGTGGCCACGCTGGCGATGAGCTCCATCCTGCTCGCCGGGATGGCGTGGGTCTCCGGCAGCCAGCAGATCCTCGACCTCGGCCCCTCCTACCGTACCCTCGCCACGACGCAGTGGGCCGGTGTGACGGTGCCGGTCTACATCCTGTTCGCGGTGGCCCTGGTGAGCTGGTACGTCCTCGAGCGCACCCCCGTCGGCCGCCGGATGTACGCCTCCGGATTCAACCCCGACTCCGCCCGGCTCGCCGGCGTCGGCGTGGCTCGGATCCAGACCGGCGCGCTGATGGCCGGCGGCGCGATCGCCGCGCTGGCCGGTGCCCTCCTCACCAGCCGCCTCAACGCCGGTGACCCGACCGTCGGGCCGTCGTTCCTCCTCCCCGCGCTGACCGCTGTGTTCCTGGGGTCGACCCAGTTCCGGGGCGGGCGGTTCAACGTGTGGGGCACCCTGGTGGCGATGTACGTCCTCGCCGTCGGCATCAAGGGCCTCCAGCTCGGCGGCTCACCGCGCTGGGTCAACGACCTCTTCTACGGCGTCGCGCTCATCCTCGCGGTTGCGCTCTCCCAGTGGGAGACCCGCGGCCGCATGCTCTGGCGCGGCCGCCGGAGATCCGGGGAGCCCGAGCAGCCGGCAGAGGCCGAGCCGAAGGTCACGACCCCGGCCGGACACTCCTGATCCGGGACAGCGCGAAGGAACGTACGTCGTCCTCCACCCGGGCCGCGAGGGAGCCGCCGTCGATGCCCACGGGCTCGACGCGGGCCTCACCGGCGACCCCGCGGCCGTCGACGTAGGAGATCACGACCTGCTCCCCGGCATCGATGGCCTCGTGGAGGATCGCCATGGTCGAGGCCGGCTCGGGTGGCAACGGGCGGGAGGCGGCGGTCTCGTCGCCGGCCTGGATGCGCGCGGCCACCGCGGTCGCGCGCACGGTGAGTTGGGCTTCCTGGGCACCTGCTGGGCGCGGCGCGTTGCGGGCCTTGGCGCGTTTGGCATCGGGACGCGCGACGTGGACCGTCCCGTCGGGTGCCTCGACGACCGGCGCCAGTCCCAGCTCGCGCAGCCGGGGGAGGAGCGAGTCGAGCGCGACGGTGCTGACGACGACCGTCGGCGCCAGCCGCCGCAGCCCCAGCGACTCGGCCGCCGGATGGGCCAGCAGCTCGGCCAGCGCCGCCTCGTCGTCGCTGCGCAGGTAGGCGGCGGCGAACCCGACCCGGACCGTCCCGAACGTACGCGCCGTGTCGTCGACCAGGTAGGTGAGCGCCTGCGGAACGGGGGTGCGGGAGGCGGCGGTGAGGAACGCGTGGATCTCGGTGGCGGTCCAGCCGCGGTCCATCGCCCGGCGCACGGACTCCTTGGTGAACCGGTAGACCGTCGCTCCGCCGTGCGACTCCACCGTCGCCACCACGGCCAGCGTGCGAGCCAGCGCCGGCTCCAGCGGCCCCGGTGCGACCGCGGTCAGGTCGCCCTGGAGCAGCACGTGGTCGACCGGCTCCGGCAGCAGCCCGGCCAGGGTCGGGACCGGGTCCTCGCCGGCCACCAGCAGGCGACCGTACGCAGCCAGCCCGCCGAACGCGGTGAGCCCGAGGCTCTCCGCCTCGGTGAGCGCCCAGGCCACCAGCGACTCGCGAGACTCGGTGCGGGTGCGCGGCCGGCGCGGCCGCTCCCAGGCCAGCCTCGCCACGACCGCGGCCGGACCGGTGCCCGCGGCGAGCACCTCGCCGTCCGGAAGCCCGGCGAGCAGGCCCAGCGTCAGCCGCCGGGTCTCCACGGCCGAGGCGCCGGCCAGGTCGGGCGCCAGCGCGTTCCACGTCTTCCCAGCCGGGTCACGCTGCCCGACGAGGCCGGGAAGGCGCGGCGAGGCCAGCCAGGCGCCGGCGACGTGCGCCCAGCGGGCCGCCAGTGGCTGCTGGAGCCACTGGTCGAAGAGCTCGGTCGGCATCCAGGACGGGTCGCCCTCCTCGTCGGTGCCCAGCGCGAGCAGCCCCGAGGACCAGGCGACCTCGATCAGCAGGGCCGCGCCCGGTTCGGTGAGGTGGAGCCGCTCGGCGGTCGCCCGCAGGTCGCGCACGGTCAGCCCCGCCCCGCCGCGCAGCGACCGGGGTGGCGCGGCGCTCCAGGCGTCGAGGAGCAGCTCGAGGTTGCGTACGAGCTCGAAGGCGGCGCCCGCGGCCGCGCGGTCGACCAGCGTGGACGTCCGTGAGGAGGTCGGCAGGGGCGGTGGGACGTCCACGGGGTCGGCCGTCGTCCGTCCGCCCCGCAGCGCGAGCCCGACCTCGCCGGGCAGGGTCAGCATGCCGTCGCCCGAGGACACCAGCAGCCCGTGGGCGATGAGCTCCTCCGCCGGTCCGGCCGCCTCGGCCACCGAGACGCCCGGGCGCGCGCGGGAGGAGGAGGCCTGCCCGCCGCCGGCGTCGACGGCCGCCAGCATCGCGCGCGCCTCTGCCGACACAGCCGGCAGGCTGCGTACGCCTTCTTGCTGGTCAGCGGCGAACGGCTGCAGCCCCGAGGTGCCCGGCGAGCCCCGCAGCAGGGCCGCGACACCGGTCACCGCGCGCAGGCCGTCGAGGGAGCGCCACACCAGGCAGGTGTCCTCCAGATGAGAAAGTGCCCGTGTCGCGGCGTCCACTTCAGCGTTCACCATGGAAGATAAGTGGGCTTTGGTGGTTTGATTCGCGAGGACAACGGCATCAAGCACGATCAGCTCGAGATGGTTAAGGTCATCCATCGCGGAGTGCAAGGATGTGCGAGTGGCTGCTCGGGCGGCGAGTTGGCCGGAGTCATGAGGGGACGGCGTGGCGAGATCAGGACGAGCAAGAAGCAGGCGTGAGATGCGCTCTGTGGGCCAAGAGCGCAACTGGTCTGCGAGAGAGCGGAAGCCTGTGTCCATCGGCATCACGCTATCCCGGCAGGCCTAGGGGGCGAGATGTCCAGGAAAGTAGTGATCGCGCACGGGGCCGCGACAGATGTCGGCCAGGTGCGGAAGGTCAACGAAGACTCCCATGTGGCCGAGCCACCGGTCTTCGTCGTCGCGGACGGTATGGGCGGTCACGACGGTGGTGACATCGCCAGCGAGATGGTGATCCAGGAGTTCGCCAAGCTCGGCGGCACCCATTACGTGTCCGAGTCCGGCAGCCAGGCGATGGTTGAGGCCCTCCAGTCGGCCCAGGACCGGATCGTGGCCTTCGCGCTCGAGCAGCGCTCGCGCGGGGCCTCCGACTATCAGTCCGGCACCACCTGCGCCGCGGCTCTGATCGCCGACGGCGGAAGCAGTCCGTTGTGGATCCTGCTCAACGTCGGCGACTCGCGTATCTACCGATACTTCGACGGCACGCTGAGCCAGCTCAGCCGCGACCACAGTCTGGTCCAGGAGCTCGTCGACTCGGGGCAGATCACGCGCGAGCAGGCCGAGCACCACCCGGAGCGCAACGTGGTGACCAGGGCGCTGGGCGGGATGGCCCCGGCCGTCCCCGACATCTTCCAGGTGACCCTGCCGGTGGGCGCGCGGCTGATGCTGTGCTCGGACGGCGTGAGCGGAATGATCTCGGATTCTGAGATCGCCGACATCCTCGCGGCGGAGGACACCGACGCCCGCGACACGGCCGAGAAGCTCGTCGCCGCCGCGGTGGAGGCGGGTGGCAGGGACAACGCCACCGCGATCGTGGTCGATGTGATGGGATTGACGGAGGAGAACCCGTATGACTCGGAGCAACAAAGGGTGAGTATGGAGCAGAAGCTAGGAGTGCTGCCATGAGTGAGCGTCAGCGAGCGACCTCAGGCCTCAGGCGGCCACGTCCGTATTCTGGCGCTTGCGCCACGGAGGTGGCCGCATGAGTGAGCGACAGACAGCGACCATCGCAAGCACGTCCTACACGCCGGGCACATGGTTCGGCATCATCGGTGAGAGCGCCACGGTGCTGCTCCCGCCCTCGGAGAAGAGCCGCGCGGGCGCCCTGTGGGCGCTCGTCGACGACGGTGCCGGGTTCGACGAGGTGCTCGACGCACTCGTCGCGACCGGCTTGAGCTCGTTGCCGGGCTTCGTCCTCATCTCCGGGGACGTCACGCCTGACGGCGGGAGCGTGCGCACGGTCGTACGCGGCCCGTCCGTGGTCTCGTTCGAGGCTGGTGAGGGCGCCGTCGAGGTCGACGGCTCGTCGTCGAAGACGTGGGTCGAGCGCACCCTCGAGGGTGTCACCAGGATGTCTGTCTCGCTCGGCGAGGAGGGCGCGACCGGTGAGCCGATGACGGCGCTGGGTGGCCTGCTGCGGGTCTCGGGTCTCGAGGTTCCGCCGCCGGCCCCGGAGTCCACCCAGGACGACTCGCCGGAGAGCCGAGCCGGTTTCGTACCTGCCCCGGTGGCGGTCGAGGAGGGCTCCGACGAGAGCGTCGACGAGCCGGCCGCGGGCGATCCGCTCACCGACCCTCTTCCCGAGGAGAACTACCCCGAGTTCGCCGACGACCTGGACTCCGCCGAGGAGCAGGGCCTCGACGAGGACGAGCCGGTCGCGGCTCCGCCATCGCTCTCTGTCGTTCCGCCGATTCCGGTCTCGGGTGACCTCCCCGGTCTCGCGGCCGACTCGCAGCCGGACTCCGACACGGAGGCAGACCTCGGCCCGGAGCCCGACTTCGACGCGGACTCCGAGTCGGACGAGCCGATCTCGGTCAACCGCGGCGACGAGTCCGGCGAGGCATCGGCGCCGCGTCACGACGACCTGACCGAGCCGACCGAGGCGTTCGAGATGCCGGCCGCCTCCCAGGACGCCGACGAGCAGGACTTCCCCGAGCCCGCCTCCGGTGGCTACGAGGACGACTACGCCAGCGACGAGCACGCCGCTGCCGTGGCATCCTCCTTCGGTCCCTCCGCGGTCTCCCCGGAGCCCGTGGGCGACACGGACGCGGCTTTCGACGCGGAGACCGAGGTCCTCCCGGCCGTCGACGAGCAGTCGTACGACGAGCCCGAGTCCTACGGCGAGCCGGACTCCTACGACGAGCCCGAATCGGCTCAGGCGCCCGGCTTCGGTCCGCCCTCGGTGCCGCCTCCGCCGCCGCTGACGACGCCTCCGCCGCCTCCGGTGGACGCGCCGCCCGCTCCCTTCGAGGACGCACCGGCCGAGGGTCTGATCGACGCTGCCCCGAGCGACGCACCGATCGAGGCGCCGCCCTTCGACGGCCCGCCGACCGGTGCGCAGCCGACCGACATCCCTCCGGCACCCCCGGCCCCTCCGGCGTTCCCGGCCCCGCCCGCGCCGCCGGCTCCGCCCGTGGCGCCGGTTCCCGAGACCCACGACGAGCCGGTCTGGGAGGAGCCCAACCCCGATGAGGACGACCACGACGGTCTGACCCGCATCGGCGTCGGCGAGGACCTCAACGCCGGTCTCGCCGGGATCCCCGGCCAGCCCGAGGCACCGAAGGTGACCGCCTACCCGGTCGCACGCCTGGAGTTCTCCAGTGGCGACCGCGTCGAGGTCGACCGGGTCGTCCTGGTCGGCCGCGCCCCCGAGGCGAGCCGGTTCACGCCCACCGAGCAGCCGATGCTGGTGACCGTGCCGAGCCCCCACCAGGAGATCTCCTCGACCCACTGCGAGATCCGTCCCGGTGCCGGTGTCGACCACGGCGCCGCAGTGGTCACCGACCTCGGCTCGACCAACGGCACAGTGCTGGTCCAGCCCGGTCTCGGCCCGGAGGATCTACGCCCCGGCGTACCCGTCCAGCTCATGCCGGGCGCTGTCATCGACCTCGGTGACAGCCTGACGATCCGGGTGACCAACCCATGATCGATCGGCTCTCGCTCGTGTCGCCGTTCTCCCACGTGGAGACGGCGGCATGAGCGAGCGCCAGCGAGTGAGGATGGGCCTCAGGCCGCCGCGTCCGTATTCTTTGTCTTCTCGTACGGAGGCGGCGGCATGAGCGTGGCCGGTCTACCGGCCCCAGCCGTCGAGGCGGCGATCGCGGAGCCGGACCGCCGGTTCTACGCGTTCGCGATCGACCGGGTGATCGCCTGGGCGATCTTCGCCGCTGCGGGGTTCGCCGCCTGGCTGATCTTCTTCCGCAACGACAACCCGCTTCCCGGTGTCGGCCTGATCGCCGGCGTGGTGCTGGCGGTCTGGCTGGTCGGCACCGTACTCACCGGCTCCGGGGGCAAGACCCCCGGGAAGATGGCCCTCGGGCTCCGCGTGGTCAGCGACGACTCCGGAACCGCGGGCCGGCCCATCGGTGTCGGCAAGGCGTTCGTGCGCCAGGCCCTGCTCGGTCTCTGCACGATCCCGACGCTCGGCATCGGCACCGCCACCTTCGCGTGGGTCGCGGCGATGGACGACCGTGGCCGGCGCCAGGGGTGGCATGACCGCCGTGCTGGCTCGGTCGTGGTGGACGTACGTCCTCCGGCGGTCGTCGAGGCCGAGGAGGAGGCCCCCGCGCCGCGCCGCATCGTCAACCTGACCACCATGCGCCTGAAGCAGGCCGAGGCGACCCCGGAGCGGGCCGAGCGGCCGCAGACCCCCGCCGCCCCGACCCAGAGCGCCGCTCAGGCGGCGGCCGAGGCTCAGGCAGCCCAGACTCAGGTCCCGGCTCCGATCGCCCGCCAGGCTCCGGCGGCCCCCGTGCCGCCCGCTCCACCTGCTCCAGCCGCCCCGCCCGCCCCGCCGGCCCCGCGCGCAGCGCAACCGGCGGCGCAGCCGGCCCCTCCGCCGCCGCCCGCACCCACGGCGCCGCCCGCGGCAACGGCTCGCTGGCGGGTCACGTTCGACACCGGCCAGAGCTTCGTGGTCGAGGGGCTCGCCATCGTCGGTCGCGGCCCCGAGCCGCGTCCCGGCGAGGAGGTCGCCCACCGGGTGGCCCTCTCCTCCAGCGACATGTCCCTGTCCAAGACCCACGCCCAGTTCCAGGTCGCGGCCGACGGAACGCTCGTGGTCATGGACCGCGGCTCCACCAACGGCACCACCCTGATTCGTAAGGGTGCCGCCCGCGCTCTCGGCGCCCGCCGCCCCGCGGCCCTCGTCGACGGCGACAAGGTCAAGTTCGGCGACCGCACCATGGACGTGGTGCGCGAGGCCTGACCCCTTCCGCCGAATCTGCACATGTGGCGGGTCGAATCTGTAGCTGTGGGCGACGAAACTCCGGTTTCGTTGCCCACAACTGCATTCTCGGCCGCCACAACGACCGACTCGGCGGGGAGTGCTCAGTCGACGGAGTCGAAGGTCTCCGGGCGGTGCTCGACGCCGAAGCGGTCGGTGGGCCAGAAGACGACGGCGACGCGGCCGACGACGTCGGAGACGGGTACGAAGGCGTTCGAGCAGGCCTCGTCGCCCGACTCCTGGCGTTCGGGGCTGCACAGGTGGAAGGACGAGTCGGCGGAGTTGGCGCGGTTGTCGCCCATCACGAAAAGCCGGCCCTCGGGGACCACGGCCTTCCAGCCCCGGCAGCCGCCCTGGACGTACGACCCGTTGTCCTGCGCCATCGGGCCGGCGCAGGTCTCGGAGGGAGCGATGAAGGAGGACTCGTCCAAGGACGTGCCGTTGACGACGATGCGCCCCGACTCGCAGCACTCCACGGTGTCGCCCGGGACTCCGATGACCCGCTTCACCAGATGGTCGCCAGTCGGGTAGAGCCCGATCTTGGCGAGCACGGCCCGGAAGCCGGTCGGCGCAGGTGCGATCTGGTTGGCGGAGAGCCAGCCGCCGGGATCGGTGAAGACGACGACGTCGCCGCGTTCGGGCGTGCCGCCCATCCAGTAGGAGGGCTTCTCCACCAGCACGCGGTCGTTGACCTCCAGCCCGGGCTGCATCGACTCCGAGGGGATGTAGAACGCCTGGGCCAGGAACGTCTTGATGATGACGGCGAGCAGGATCGCTGTCGCCGCGATGACCAGGATCTCGATGAGCGACCCCAGAAGTCCCTTCTGCCGTCGGCTCGAACCCGTCGACGCCCCCAGCTCTGCCCCCATGGTGAGACCCTATCCAGACGACGGTCCGGGCCCGGACGCTATCCAGAATTCACCAGCGCGCACTGATCCACCAGCCGGCCTCCCGGCGTCGCGCCGCAGGAGCCCCTGGGGCGCGCGGATAGGGTCGAAGCGTGTCCGACCTCGACCAACGGCTCAACGCTCTCGAAGCGGATCTCAAGACTCGGGGCAGCGTGCTGGTCGCCTTCTCCGGCGGCGCCGACAGCGCGTTCCTCCTGGCGGCCGCGACCAGGGCTCTGGGCAGCGACGACGTCGCCGCGGCGACGGGCTACTCGCACAGTCTCCCGATCGCCGAGAGGGACCCGGCCGCCGATTTCGCGAGGAGCCTCGGCGTACGCCTCATCACCCCCCAGACCCACGAGATCGAGCGGGAGGGCTACCGGGCCAACGGCACCGACCGGTGCTTCTTCTGCAAGGCCGAGCTGCTCGACACC
This sequence comes from Nocardioides sp. NPDC047086, assembly GCF_040643685.1. Taxonomy (NCBI): domain Bacteria; kingdom Bacillati; phylum Actinomycetota; class Actinomycetes; order Propionibacteriales; family Nocardioidaceae; genus Nocardioides; species Nocardioides sp. NPDC047086. Next base: position 163,259 of record NZ_JBEYUV010000005.1, on the reverse strand, counting down.
CTCGTGCCGCTGGCCAGGGAGCTCGGCCTCGCCCACGTGGCCACCGGCACCAACGCCGACGACGCGATCGAGGGGCTCAACGGCCTCCGGCCCGGTATCCGCGCGGCCGCCGAGCGTGGCGCGATCACCCCGCTCAGGGACGCCGGGCTGACCAAGGCGCAGATCCGTGAGGCCTCGCGCCGCTGGGAGCTGCCGACCTGGGACAAGCCGGCAGCGGCCTGCCTCTCCAGCCGGATCGCCTACGGACTCGAGGTCACCCCGAGGCGCCTCGCGCGCGTGGAGAGAGCAGAGCAGGGCGTACGCAGCGTCCTGGCCGCCCGTGGCCACGACGCGGCCAGGGTGGACCTGCGGGTGCGTGACCACGGGGAGAAGGCGACCGTGGAGCTGTCCGCTACCCTCCTGCCTCTCGACCCCCACCATGCCGACGAGGTGCTCAAGACCGTGACAGACGCAGGATTCCCAGCCGCGGAGATCGACCCGCGGGGCTTCCGCTCCGGATCGATGAACCAGAAGGCAGTCAGGTGAGGGAGCGTCAGCGAGCGAACCATGAGCGCATCACGCCGTCGCGTTCGTATTCTGGCGCTTGCGCTACGGAGGTGACGGCGTGAGGGAGTTCTGGGACACGATCACCGCGACCCAGACCGTCCCCGAAGCGCCTTGGCTGGTCGGCGCCGGGCTCGTCGCCCTGGTGCTGGTCGTGTGGCGCGGGACCTGGCGCACCGTACGTCTCGGTGTCACGGTCGTCCACGAGGCCGGGCACGCGGTGGTGGCGGTCCTGGTGGGGAGGCGCCTGGCCGGGATCAAGCTCCACTCCGACACCTCGGGCGTCACCCTCTCGCGCGGCAAGCCCTCGGGGCCAGGGATGGTGGCGATGCTCGCCGCCGGCTACCTCGCCCCAGCGCTCCTCGGACTGCTCAGCGCGACCATGCTCGCCGCCGGCCACGCCCTGGGGCTGCTGTGGCTGCTGGTGGCGGCGATGCTCGTGCTGCTGCTGTGGGTACGCAACGGCTACGGCCTCGTCGTCCTGCTGGTGCTCGGCGCCGCTCTGGGTGCGATCAGCTGGTACGCCGACGGCCGCATCCAGACCATCGTCGCGACGCTGGTCACCTGGCTGCTCCTGCTCGCCTCACCGAGGCCGCTCCTGGAGCTCCTCGGCCGCGGGGAGCGCGGTCGCCGCGGCTCCGACCCCGACCAGCTCGCCGGCCTGACTGGCATCCCGTCGGTGCTCTGGATCCTCGTCCTGCTGGCGGTGAACGTCGCCGGCCTGGTGGTCGGCGTGCAGACCCTGATCCCCGACCTGAGCTGGATCTAGAGCTCGAACTCGTCGGCGATCTGGCGCAGCGCGGGGGAGACCTTCTTGGCCAGCTCGCGCGTGGGCGGTCGGCCCTGGGCGTAGCCGTCGCGGATGTCGTCGAGGAGCTTGATCACGTTCTCGACGATCAGCTCCATCTCCTCGGGCTTGCGGCGCTTGGCGGCACGCTGGCGCCCGGCGACGGACGGGGAGCGCTCGAGGACGGTCACCGAGAGCGCCTGCTCACCGCGGCGCCCCTGGGCGATGCCGAACTCCACCCGGGTGCCGGCCTTCAAGGTCTTGGCAGCGCCCTCGGGGAGCGCGTCGGCATGGACGTACACGTCCGGACCGTCGTCCTGCGACAGAAACCCGAAGCCCTTGGTGGCGTCGAACCACTTGACCTTGCCAGTAGGCACGGCAGCTTGCCCCTTCCTCGCGCATCAGCGCTTCAAACGTACGTCGCCCGGCGACTGTGACGGCCGACGCGGGAGAGCCTAGTCCTCAGCGCCCAGAGATGCGTGAGGTATTCCCCTCTGCGGCCGTCGACGGCGTCCACGGACGGGTCGCCGTCTCGTCCCAGGCGTGGGCGAGGCCTATACTCCGCCTACCCCTCCATAGATTTGCAAATGATTTCGTACACCATTGGTAATCGAGACCAGTTATGACGTAAGTTTACGGTCGCCAAAGACTGCAGACAGGTACGCCCGGGTGCCAGCAGACTTCGCGGCGGGGGACTGGGGTGTGCGCCACAGAGGGTGCATGCCTCTCGGGAATGATGTGACATGGCCACGAGAGGGAGTAATGGCCGAGCCATACGCAAGCACAACCCACCGTCCGGAACGTAAGCCCTGGCAGGGAATTCGAGCGCGCCTCATCTTCGTGCTGCTCATCCCGACCATCGCGGCGATGGTGTTCGGCGGGTTGAGCATTTCGCGCGCCCTCTCAGCCCAGGCGGAAGCACGCCAGGCCGAGACTGTCGCCCAGGCACTGCCTGACACCTACCAACTCGCGATCAACATTCTGTTCGAGCGGGACGGAGCGCTCGCGGGCGTTCCCGAGGTCGTCATGCGGCCGCTGCAGCAGAAGACCGACGAGTCGATCGAGGCCTGGAGCGCCAAGGCGAAGGAGATCGACGCCGGCGACGACAAGGACCTCGAGAACAGCATCGTCGAGATCCAGCAGGCGCTCAACGGCATCGACGACCTGCGTGCGCAGATCCAGGAGCGGGACACCCAGGTCGAGGCCCAGCTGGCCTACACGACCGTGATGAACAACCTCTTCGGGATCTCGGCGCAGATGCCGACCCTGGAGAACGACGAGGTCTTCTCCAAGATCGCCGCGATCAGCAACGTGCGTCCGGCTTCGGAAGCCATGGGCGTCGAGCGCATGATCATGATGAAGGCTCTGAGCGCGAAGGCGGTCAAGGAGGGCCAGGGCGCGGTCAACCCCGACGTCCTCAGCGACGAGGAGTTCGCAGAGCTCGCCCGCGCCGAGGCCAAGTGGCGCCTGTCCACGGCCGACTACTACGCGAAGACGTCCGACAACATCCGTCAGCAGCTCGACGAGCTGACCAACGACACCACCGACGAGGGCGCGATCGGAGCCCCCGCCCACCGGGTCGTCAACCAGGTGATCTCCAGCGGCAGCACGGACCGGGTCAAGATGACCCCGGACCAGTACACCCAGGCCAGCACGGAGTTCATCCGTGGTCTGCAGAAGATGATCGTCCAGACCGCGCAGGAGATCAGCGACGACGTCGAGCAGATCAAGGACGACGCGACCCGAGACGCCATCGTGATCGGGCTCCTCGTTCTCGGTGTGCTGATCTTCGCCCTCGCCGTCGGCCTGGTCGCGGCCCGTTCGATCCTGTCGCCGCTGAGCCAGCTGCGTCGCCTGGCCTACAACCTGGCCAACCACGACCTTCCTGAGCGAGTCGCCTACATGAACCAGGCCGAAGGCCCGGTGGACACACATGTGGAGCCCCTGGACATCGCGCGTCGAGACGAGATCGGTGACGTCGCGGACGCGTTCGACGCCGTCCACGTCGAGGCGATCCGGCTGGCGGGCGAGCAGGCCGAGCTGCGTACGAACGTCGACAAGATGTTCATGAACCTCTCCCGCCGTTCGCAGAGCCTCGTCGAGCGTCAGCTTCAGCTCATCGACCAGCTCGAGGCCAACGAGCAGGACCCCGACGACCTCGCGAACCTGTTCCGCCTGGACCACCTCGCCACCCGAATGCGCCGCAACGACGAGTCCCTCCTGGTCCTCGCCGGTGGCGAGATCGGCCACGCGGCTCGTGGTCCGGTGCCGGTCCTCGACGTCCTCCGTGCCGCGGCCTCCGAGATCGAGCAGTTCGCCCGGGTCGACATCGACTCGGACGAGAACGCCGAGTTCGAAGGCGCGATCGCGGGTGACCTCGTGCACCTGCTCGCTGAGTTGATCGAGAACGCGACCAACTTCTCCCCGCCCGACACCGCGGTCACGATCCGCACCTTCCGCGCCGGCCCCGCCGCGCCGCTGCTGGTCGAGATCGAGGACCTCGGTATCGGCATGACGCCGGAGGAGCTCGACGCGGCCAACATGAAGCTGCGCCGTGCGACCGGCCTCGACGCCGACGTCGCCCGGATGATGGGTCTGGTCGTGGTCGCGCGCCTGGCGGCGCGTCACGGTCTCTACATCGAGCTCGTTCCCAACCGCCCCCGCGGTGTGGTCGCGCGCGTCGAGATGCCGGTCACCACGATCGTCGGCGCTCACGCGGAGGCTCCGTCCGGCCAGCAGCAGGGCTTCGACGCCTACGCCTTCCAGCAGGGCGGCTACGGCCAGCAGACCGGCGCCTACCCGGGCACCGGCGAGCTTCCCTACGAGATGCAGTACGGGATGCCCGCCTACGACGCCCAGCCGTACGCCGGCGGCAACCCCTACGACGTGCCCGTCGGTGCTCTTCCGGCCCCCGAGGCGCCCGCGGCCTCCGCCGCAGCGCCCCCGGCGCTGCCGAGCCGTACGCCTGGCGCCTCCAACCACCCCAACCTCTCGGGTGGTGGCGCGTCGGCCTTCCCGCAGCAGGGTGCCAACGGCCACTCGGGCCAGCACAACGGCTTCGGGCAGGGCGGACCGCAGACGGGCCAGCAGCCCGCTTTCGGCGGTGTCCCGCCGATGCCGGGTGACCCGGGCTTCGAGGGTCCGGGGGCGCGCACGGGCAGCTTCCCGGCGCAGCCGCAGCAGTTCAGCGGTGGCCAGCCGCAGTACGGGGGAGACCCGTTCGGTGGCGACCCGTTCGGTGCCAACCAGCCGCCGGCGCCGCAGCAGAGCCCCAGCGGACAACAGCAGAACTTCCTGTCCAACATGCTGCCGGTTCGCAAGGCCGAGGACCTGGCCGCGCGCTTCCCCGACGGTCGCTTCGACCCGAGCACCGAGACCGGCGACCTGCCGCGTCGCGACCCGGACGGCCAGGGCGGAAGCCCGTTCGGCACCGACACCGGCGCGTTCCGCACCTTCGAGCGCCCCAACGAGCGCACCACGCCGCGTACGCCGCCGCCGGGCTTCGGTCCCGACGACGACCCGTTCGGTCCTGCCGGTGACGCGATCGCCCCGAGCCCGATGGGCCCGATGGCACCGGAGCCGACCAACTCGCCGAACCCGCTCGACTCGACCACCGAGGTTCCGATCCTCGATGACGAGGGCAGCTCGATCTTCGACGACCTCCAGTCGGAGTGGTTCACCCGTCGTCGCCCGCTCGGTGCACGCCGGGCGATGGAGTCCAAGGGCGACCCGCTCAGCGACCCGATCGCCCCGGCCGCCAAGGCCGGCCCGGGACCCAAGCCCAACGAGACCCGTCCGGCGGGCGCGCCGATCGACGAGCCGGTCGACGAGCCGGTCGCCCAGGACGACGAGCCGACCACGCCGATGAGCTGGTCCTCGCCGGGCGACGAGGGCTGGCGCCGGGCGCAGGAGCTGGAGCACCTGCAGGAGCAGGAGCCGGCGACCATCACGCAGGGTGGCCTCCCCGTCCGCGTCCCGGGCCAGAACCTGATCCCAGGCGCTGCGCCTTCGGTCACACCACCGTCATCAGGTCCGCGTAACATGGACGCGCGCCGCACCCGTGGCATGTCCAGCTTCCAGAAGGGCGTCAGCCGCGCCCGCAACAACCCCGCTGAGGCGGAAAGCAACCCCGAAGGTGAGGAGCAGCAGTGACAACGGCCCCCGCAGGACTGGACTGGCTTGTCGACAGCCTGACCCAGCGCACCCCTGACATCGCTCACGCGATCTTGGTGTCGGCTGATGGCATGCCGATGGCCAGCTCCGTCGACTTCCCCCCGGACCGGGCCGACCAGCTCTCGGCGATCGCCTCCGGTCTCACCAGTCTTACCCAGGGAGCGGCTCGCTGCTTCGCGGCGGGTAATGTCCAGCAGATGGTCATCGAGATGGACGGTGGCTATCTGGTCCTCATGGCGGTTGGTGAGGGTTCCAGCCTTGCTGCCCTCGCCGCCCCCGACTGCGATCTGGGACAGGTTGGCTACCAGATGCAGCTGTTGATCTCGCGTGTTGCCACCGCCCTCACCCCCGATACCAGAACCGGCGCCTGATCAGTGCCCCGACCCTAGGACCGAGATCGTGAGCAACCACGCATCCGAACCGCCGCCGCTGGTCAGGCCGTACGCCCTGACCCGTGGCCGCACGCAACCCAAGCGTGTCTTCCCGATGGAAGCACTGGTGATCACTGACCGTTACGTGATCGACGGCTACGTCCGGTCGCCCGAGGAGCGGACGATCGCAGAGCTCTGCCGCGAGAGCCGTTCCGTCGCTGAGGTCGCGGCGCTCATCCGGGTGCCCCTGGGTGTTGCCCGAGTCTTGATCGGTGACCTTGCGGAGCGCGGCGTGGTGCAGGTGCACGCCAGCAAGGTCCCGGACGCCCCGGACACCGCTCTCCTCGAGCGCGTGCTGTCCGGCCTGAGGAAGCTTTGACAGGAGTAATGCAGTGACCACCGACTCCAAGCAGGCGACGATGTCTGCGAAGATCGTCATCGCCGGCGGGTTCGGCGTTGGTAAGACGACCTTCGTGGGATCCGTCTCGGAGATCGTCCCCCTGACGACCGAGGCCGTGATGACGCAGGCGACCGCCGGCGTCGACGACCTCTCCGCAGTGCCCAACAAGAAGACGACCACGGTCGCGATGGACTTCGGTCGAGTCTCCCTCGACTCCGACCTGATCCTCTACCTGTTCGGCACCCCCGGTCAGAACCGGTTCTGGTTCATGTGGGACGACCTGACCCAGGGCGCCATCGGCGCTGTGGTGCTCATCGACACCCGTCGCCTCGCCGACTCCTTTGGCGCGATCGACTACTTCGAGTCCCGCAACGTGCCGTTCGTCGTGGCCCACAATGTCTTCGGCGCCAACCAGGCCTACAAGCCGGAGCAGATCCGTGAGGCCCTGGCTCTGCGCCCGGACATCCCGATCGTCACCTGTGACGCTCGCGACCGCCAGTCGACCAAGGCGACGCTGATCTCGCTCGTCGAGTACGTCCTCTCCATGGTCTCCACGCGCGCTCTTCAGTAGCCAAGCGTCACCAACACCCGCCGCAGCCCCGCTCCGGCGGGTGTTGGCGTTTCAAGGGCTGCCGTGACTGTGCAGTAGAGGCGTACGTCTGGGAGGATCACGCGTTGTGCGGAAGTTCAGGTTGTGGTGGCGCAAGGTGACCCCGAAGTGGCACCTGAGGCGCCTGTGGGTGAAGATGTGGTCCGTGATCACGACCCCGTACGCCGATGCGACGGCCGTCGCTGCCGTCGACGAGGCCCGCGCCGCGCTCCTGTCCGACGTGCCAGCCGGTGACGTCGGAGAACATCTCGGCCATGTGGTCGAGAAGGGTGCTGGCCCGGGCGTCGTGACCCACCTGTTCGCCTGCGCCCGCAAGGGCTACGTGGGGTGGCACTGGTCGGTCACGGTCGTCTATGTCCCCGTCGTCGGCGACAAGACCGAACTGACCGTCAACGAGGTCGTCCTCGTCCCCGGTGACGCCGCGATCGTGGCGCCCGCCTGGGTGCCCTACCGCGAACGGATCAAGCCGGGCGACCTCTCGCCCGGTGATCTGCTCCCGGTCGAGGACGACGACGCCCGGCTGGTCCCGACGTACGCCTTCGGTGACGACCCGCTCGACGCCGACGAGAAGGCTCAGGTGCGGGAGGTCGCCAAGGACCTCGGCCTCGGCCGCGTCCGGACCCTGTCCATCTCCGGCTTCGACGCTGCCGCCGAGCGGTGGTACGCCGGTGACGGCGGTCCCGAAGCGCCGCTCGCCCAGGCCGCCCCCGACCAGTGCCACAGCTGTGGCTTCCTGGTCCGGCTGACCGGTCACCTGGCCACGAGCTTCGGTGTCTGCGCCAACGGCGACGCCAACGACGACGGCAAGGTGGTCAGCCTCAACCACGGGTGCGGCGCGCACTCGGAGGTGCGGCTGGCGAAGAAGCACGAGCCGCAGCCGCTGCCCGACCCGGTCTTCGACACGATCAGCGACGACGCCGAGCCGTTCTAGCCGTCAGGCGAGACCCTCGGCGCGCAGCCGGCGGGCCTTGCGGCGCCGGGTCAGCTCGATGCCGATCGCGCCGATCCCGAAGGCGGCCAGGCAGGTCCAGATCCACCAGGTCCAGCCGCGGTCGTTGAGCAGGCCCCAGAACGGGAGCAGAGCCACGAACCCGACCAGCCAGCCGAGGGTGGCGAGCTCGAAGGCGCGGATGCCGTCCTGGTCGACGAGCTCGATCTTCGGCTCCGGGGCGGCCTGGACCGGCTCCTCGGCAGCCGGCCCGTCGTAGCCGTAGTCCTGGGCGTAGCCGCCCTCCTCGGGGTAGTAGTCGCCCTCGTACCCGTCGTACTGCTGCTCCGGGTAGGTGCCGGAATAGTCGTCGTCGCGGTACTGGTCGCTCATGGGACCTCATCTTATGGGTCACCACCAGCCGGTAGGGTGGGGGAGGAACGCTGACGACTTGGAGGTCCCTGATGGCTTCGCTCCGCTGCCCGTGCGGCACCAACTTCCGCACGGAGACCGACGACGAGCTGGTCGAGCAGGTGCAGCAGCACCTCGCTGAGGCTCACCCCGGCCGCACCTACAGCCGGGACGACATCCTCATGCTCGCTGCGATGTCCTGACCCTGTGACGGCGCCCTCCTCAGGGCGCCGTCGCTTCCGGGAATAGTTAGCGCCGGTAAGCAGTTATGCTTACCGACATGCCTACCGCACAGCCCGCCTCCGTCTCTGACGCGGCCTCCGACATCCCCGAGGTCGCCTCGGTGCTACGCACCTCCGTCATGCGGATGCGCCGCCGACTGGCCAACGAGCGCCACCCCGACAACGACCTCTCCCTGGGGTCGATGGCGGTGCTCGGGGCGTTGTACGCATGCGACGAGATGACCCTCGGCGTCCTCGCCGGGCGCGAGCGCGTCCAGCCGCCGAGCATGACCAGGATGGTCAACTTCCTCGAGCAGGGCGGCTACGTCGTCCGCCGCCAGGGTGAGACCGACCGCCGCCAGGTGCTGGTCTCGATCACCGACAAGGGCCGCCGCACCGTACGCAAGGACCGGCTCAGCCGGGACGCCTGGCTCGCCCAGCAGCTTGTCGACCTCGATGCGGACGAGCTCGCCGCCCTCCGCACAGCCGCTTCGATCATGGAGAGAATAGCCACCAGTTGAGTCCCACGTTCCGTTCCCTGCGCAGCCACAACTACCGCCTCTACCTAGCCGGCAGTGTCGTCTCCAACGTCGGCACCTGGATGCAACGCATCGCCCAGGACTGGTTGGTCCTGAGCCTGGGCGGCGGGGGAGCGGCACTCGGTATCACCACCGGTCTGCAGTTCCTGCCCATCCTCCTGCTCAGCCCCTACGCCGGGGTCATCGCCGACCGCTTCCCGAAGCGGCGTCTGCTGCAGGCGGCCCAGGGCTGGATGGCCCTGATGTCGCTCCTGCTCGGTGTGCTCGCGGTGAGCGGCCACGCCGAGGTGTGGATGGTCTACGTGATCGCGTTCCTCTTCGGCACCGGTGCCGCGTTCGACGGGCCCGGCCGGCAGTCGTTCGTCTCGGAGATGGTCCACCCCGACGACCTCACCAACGCCGTCGGTCTCAACTCGGCTTCGTTCAACCTCGCCCGTCTGATCGGGCCGGCGCTGGCCGGGCTCCTCATCGGCTGGCTGGGCAGCGGTCCCGAGGCGACCGGCTGGGTGATCCTCGTCAACGCGGTCTCCTACCTCGCCGTGATCGGCCAGCTGCAGCGGATGAACACCGCCGAGCTGCACTCGCCCGATCCGGTTGCGCGGCGCAGCGGGATGCTGCGTGAGGGCCTCGCCTACATCCGTACGCAGCCCAAGATGTTGATGGTCCTGGTGATCATCTTCTTCGTCGGCACCTTCGGGGCGAACTTCCCGATCACCTCGGCCCTGATGGCGACCGAGGAGTTCGGCAAGGGCGCCAGCGAGTACGGCCTGCTCGGCACCGTCCTGGCCATCGGCTCGCTCTCCGGCGCCCTGCTCGGTGCCCGCCGCACCCGGATCCCGCTCAAGCTGATCGTGCTTGCGGCGACTGGGTTCGGCCTCACCGTCATCGTGTCCGGGATGATGCCGACGTACGCCCTCTTCGCCCTGATCTCGCCCGTCCTCGGCTTCTTCACGATCACCACCCTCAACGCCTGCAACGCCACGATGCAGACCGAGGCGGCCCCGGAGTTCCGTGGCCGGGTGATGGCGATCTACATGACCGTCCTGATGGGCGGTACCCCGCTGGGCGCTCCGCTCATCGGCTTCGTCGGCGAGCACTTCGGCGCCCGCGCGACCCTGTACGCCAGTGGCGCTCTGGTGTTGGTGGGTACGCTTGCGGGGGTGCTGGTCCTCGCCGCGCTCAGAGGTGGTATCCGGGCCGTTTTGACCCCCTCTCAGGCCGCCGGGTAGCCTCTGGAGCGTGTCTGGGACAACCAGGCCGTCGCGCGTGCCCGGAACAAGCTCGAGAAATGGGTCTCGGACCCGGGTTCGGCGCCCTCAAGTGGGGATTCGGTTCGAAAGATCCGTCTTCGTGCTGTTGAGGTAAGGGCGACACGCCCGACCTCGGGGGCTAGGCGGGACCAGTTGGTATCGCACCACCTGGACGCACAACATTGGATCCTTCGCGGCAGAGCGCCGCGTAGTGAGAGCAGAAAAGAAGGGGAACCACCGAGGTGCCCACCATCAACCAGCTGGTCCGCAAGGGCCGCGAGGACAAGGCGACGAAGTCGAAGACGCCTGCCCTCAAGGGATCGCCGCAGCGCCGTGGCGTCTGCACGCGCGTCTACACCACCACCCCGAAGAAGCCGAACTCCGCCCTCCGGAAGGTCGCCCGTGTGCGCCTCTCCTCCGGCGTCGAGGTCACCGCTTACATCCCGGGTGTGGGTCACAACCTTCAGGAGCACTCCATCGTGCTCGTCCGCGGCGGTCGTGTGAAGGACCTCCCCGGCGTTCGTTACAAGATCATTCGCGGCACGCTCGACACCCAGGGTGTCAAGAACCGCAAGCAGGCCCGCTCGCGCTACGGCGCGAAGAAGGAGAAGTGAGATGCCTCGTAAGGGTCCCGCTCCCAAGCGTCCGCTCGTCGTCGACCCCGTCTACGGTTCCCAGCTGGTCACCCAGCTGGTGAGCAAGGTCCTGCAGGACGGCAAGAAGCAGGTTGCGCAGCGCATCGTCTACACCGCCCTCGAGGGCTGCCGCGAGAAGACCGGCACCGACCCCGTGGTCACGCTCAAGCGTGCGATGGACAACGTGAAGCCGGCCATCGAGGTCAAGTCCCGCCGCGTCGGTGGCGCGACCTACCAGGTTCCGATCGAGGTCAAGGGCACGCGTGGCACCACGCTCGCGCTGCGCTGGCTCGTCGGCTACGCCCAGGACCGTCGTGAGAAGACGATGGCCGAGCGCCTGATGAACGAGATCCTCGACGCCAGCAACGGCCTCGGTGCCGCTGTGAAGAAGCGTGAGGACACCCACAAGATGGCCGAGTCCAACAAGGCCTTCGCGCACTACCGCTGGTGACGTACGGCGGGGTGCTTGCATCACAATGTGGGCACCCCGTCCATCCAGACCGAAGACAATCTCTTTAAGGAACGCTGAAGACAGTGGCCGTCGACATCACCACGGACCTCAATGTGGTCCGCAACATCGGCATCATGGCGCACATCGATGCCGGTAAGACCACCACCACCGAGCGCATCCTGTTCTACACCGGTATCTCGTACAAGATCGGTGAGGTCCACGAGGGCGCAGCCACGATGGACTGGATGGAGCAGGAGCAGGAGCGCGGCATCACGATCACGTCTGCCGCGACGACCTGCTGGTGGAAGGACCACCAGATCAACATCATCGACACCCCGGGGCACGTCGACTTCACCGTCGAGGTGGAGCGTTCGCTGCGCGTCCTGGACGGTGCCGTCGCAGTGTTCGACGGCGTTGCCGGTGTCGAGCCGCAGTCGCAGACCGTGTGGCGTCAGGCGAACAAGTACGCCGTCCCGCGGATGTGCTTCGTCAACAAGCTCGACCGCACGGGTGCCGACTTCTACATGGTCGTCGACTCGATCGTCGACAAGCTGCACGCCACCCCGCTGGTGCTGCAACTGCCGATCGGTGCCGAGTCCGACTTCATCGGCGTCGTCGACCTCATCGAGATGAACGCCAAGGTCTGGCGCGGCGAGACCGCCCAGGGTGAGGACTACGTCGTCGAGGAGATCCCTGCCGACATGGTCGACAAGGCCGCCGAGTGGCGCGAGAAGCTCGTCGAGACCCTCGCCGAGGCCGACGACGACATCATGGAGGTCTACCTCGAGGACGGTGACGTCTTCGACGCGCCGACCCTGAAGGCCGCCGTCCGTCGCGCCACCCTGGCCGACAAGCTCAACCCGATCCTCACCGGCACCGCGTTCAAGAACAAGGGCGTCCAGCCCCTGCTCGACGCGATCGTCGACTACCTGCCCTCGCCCGTCGACGTCGAGTCGATCGTCGGTCACGACGTCAAGGACGAGGAGATCGAGGTCGCTCGCAAGCCTTCCGAGGACGAGCCCTTCTCCGGTCTGGTCTTCAAGATTGCCTCCGACCCCCACCTGGGCAAGTTGTTCTACCTGCGCGTCTACTCCGGCAAGGTCGAGGCGGGTGCGACCGTGGTCAACCCGATCAACGGCCGCAAGGAGCGCATCGGCAAGATCTACCAGATGCACGCCAACAAGCGTGAGGAGATCAACTCGGTGGGCGCCGGCCAGATCGTGGCCGTCATGGGTCTGAAGGACACCAAGACCGGTCACACCCTGTGCGACCCGGCCAACCCGGTCGTCCTGGAGTCGATGAGCTTCCCGGCCCCCGTGATCGAGGTCGCCATCGAGCCGAAGACCAAGGGTGACCAGCAGAAGCTCGGCACGGCGATTCAGCGCCTCACCGAGGAAGACCCGACTTTCACGGTCAAGACCGACGAGCAGACCGGCCAGACCATCATCGCTGGTATGGGTGAGCTCCACCTCGAGGTCTTCGTCGACCGGATGAAGCGCGAGTTCAAGGTCGAGGCCACCGTCGGCAAGCCGCAGGTCGCCTACCGCGAGACGCTTCGCAAGAAGGTCGAGAACCACAGCTACACCCACAAGAAGCAGACCGGTGGTTCCGGTCAGTTCGCGAAGGTCGTCATCTCCGTCGAGCCCAACATCGACGAGGAGACCGGCCAGGGTGCGGGCTACGAGTTTGTCAACAACGTCACCGGTGGTCGCGTTCCGAAGGAGTACATCCCCTCGGTCGACCAGGGTGCGCAGGACGCCATGGAGTTCGGTATTCTCGCCGGCTTCCCCATGGTCGACGTGAAGGTCTCGCTCGAGGACGGCGCCTACCACGACGTCGACTCCTCCGAGCTCGCCTTCAAGATCGCCGGCAACCAGGCCTTCAAGGAGGCCGCGCGGATGGCCAAGGCCGTCCTGCTGGAGCCGATGTTCGCCGTCGAGGTCACGACCCCCGAGTCGTTCCTCGGCACCGTTATCGGCGACATCAACTCGCGTCGCGGCCAGGTGTCGTCTCAGGAGGAGCGCCACGGCGACATGGTCGTCCAGGCTCTCGTTCCGCTGTCCGAGATGTTCGGGTACGTCGGTGACCTCCGGTCCAAGACCAGCGGTCAGGCGTCGTACTCGATGGAGTTCGACTCGTACGCCGAGGTTCCCACGAACGTCGCCGACGAGATCATCAAGAAGGCCCGCGGCGAGTGACCTTCGGGTCGCCCGACCAGGGACTTCGGCAGCAACACCACTCAGTACGAGTCAGTAAGAAAATCACACCAGGAGGAGCCCACAGTGGCTAAGGCGAAGTTCGAGCGGAACAAGCCGCACGTCAACATCGGCACCATCGGTCACATCGACCACGGTAAGACCACCCTTACCGCGGCGATCTCGAAGGTGCTGCACACGAAGTACCCGGACCTGAACCCGGAGTTCGCGTTCGAGGACATCGACAAGGCCCCCGAGGAGCGTCAGCGCGGTATCACGATCTCGATCGCGCACATCGAGTACCAGACCGAGACGCGTCACTACGCTCACGTCGACTGCCCGGGTCACGCGGACTACATCAAGAACATGATCACCGGTGCCGCGCAGATGGACGGCGCGATCCTCGTGGTCGCCGCCACTGACGGCCCGATGCCGCAGACCAAGGAGCACGTGCTCCTGGCCCGCCAGGTCGGCGTGCCCTCGATCGTCGTCGCGCTCAACAAGTGCGACATGGTCGACGACGATGAGCTCATCGAGCTCGTCGAGATGGAGGTGCGCGAGCTCCTCTCCGAGTACGAGTTCCCGGGTGACGACCTGCCGGTTGTCCGCGTGGCCGCTTACCCCGCCCTGCAGGGCGAGCAGAAGTGGATGGACTCGGTCGCCGAGCTCATGCAGGCCGTCGACGACTACATCCCGACCCCGGCCCGTGAGACCGACAAGCCGTTCCTGATGCCCGTCGAGGACGTCTTCACGATCACCGGTCGTGGCACCGTCATCACCGGTCGTATCGAGCGCGGCATCGTCAAGGTCGGTGAGGAGGTCGAGATCGTCGGCATCCGCGAGACCTCGCAGAAGTCGACCGTTACCGGCGTCGAGATGTTCCGCAAGCTGCTCGACGAGGGCCAGGCTGGTGAGAACGTCGGTCTGCTGCTCCGTGGCACCAAGCGCGAGGACGTCGAGCGCGGCATGGTTGTCATCAAGCCGGGCACCACGACCCCCCACACCAACTTCGAGGGCTCTGTCTACATCCTCTCGAAGGAGGAGGGTGGCCGTCACACCCCGTTCTTCAACAACTACCGTCCGCAGTTCTACTTCCGGACCACGGACGTGACCGGCGTTGTGACCCTCCCCGAGGGCACCGAGATGGTTATGCCGGGTGACAACACCGAGATGTCGGTCGAGCTCATCCAGCCCATCGCGATGGACGAGGGTCTGAAGTTCGCTATCCGTGAGGGCGGTCGCACCGTCGGCGCGGGTCGGGTCACGAAGATCATCAAGTAAGTGATCGTCTGATCCAACGTGGAGGGCCCCCGGAGCCGCAAGGCGAAGGGGGTCCTTCGCGTTGGACCAGATGCTCCTTGCTTGCCGAGTCAGCGCGGGCACGAGATCAAGGCAAGAAAAGATGACAGACCCAAACCACCCAGTACGCCCCGCAAGGCCCCACCAGAAGCTCCTCGACGACGGCCGCACCGTAAGAGAGGTCCTCACCTACACCCGCCGCGGCAGCCGCCTGGACCCCAAGCAGCAGAAGGCCTGGGACGCGTACGCCGCCGAGTGGGTGATCCCCGACGAGGCGGTGGACGAGCCGGGCTTTTCCCTGGAGAGCTGGTTCGGTCGCAAGGCACCCCTGATCGTCGACATCGGCGGCGGCGTGGGAGAGGCAACCGCGGTACTGGCGGCCAACCGCCCCGAGGCGAACATCCTGGCCCTGGAGGTGTGGCGGCCCGGGGTCGCCGAGAGCCTGGCCCGCGTAGGTGCGGCAGGTGCGACGAACGTACGTTTCTGCAGCGTCGATGCGCTCTGGACGCTCGAGAACCTTGTCGACCCGGGGTCGGTCAGCGAGATCTGGACGTTCTTCCCCGACCCGTGGCACAAGACCCGCCACCACAAGCGGCGCCTGGTGACACCTACGAACGCGCGGATGATCGCGGAGCGACTCGCCCCCGGCGGGACCTGGCGACTGGCCACCGACTGGGTCGAGTACGCCGAGCAGATGACCGAGGTCCTCGACGCGGAGCCGCTGCTGAGCGGCGGTGTCGTCGAGCGCTGGGACGAGCGCCCGGTGACCAAGTTCGAGCGCAAGGGACTGGCCAAGGACCGGGTCATCACCGACCTGCTCTACCGGCGTTGACCCGAACTACCCGTGTCGTGACTGATCTGTAGGCGGGGAGCCGTCAAGATCAGCGGCATGAAGTTGTACGCCGACAGGCCCCCGCGTCTCGCCGCCCAGCTGCTCGCCGACCTGATGACGGTGGCGTGGGTCGTCTGCTGGGTCCTCATCGGCAGGTTCGTCCACGAGATGGTCTCGGCGCTCGCCGTACCCGGCGAGAAGATGGACGACGCCGGCACCTCGCTCTCGGCGAAGCTGCTCGAGGCGGCCGGGAAGGTCGATGACCTGCCGCTGGTCAACGACGGCATCGCGGTCCCGTTCGAGGGCGCCGCGAAGGCTGCCGACCAGCTCCGCGCAGCGGGGGAGGCCCAGGTCGAGGCCGTCTCCACCCTCGCGATCTGGCTCGCCGTCGGGGTCGTGGTCGTCCCGGTGCTCATGTGGCTGATGGTCTACGTGCCGCTGCGGTGGCGATTCATCCGAAACGCGACCTCGACCCAGCGCTTCCTGGAGGCCGGCACCGGCGCCGATCTGGTGGCGCTGCGCGCGATGGCGACCCAGCCGCTGCACAAGCTGGTCACGATCAGCGACGACCCGGTCGGGGCGTGGCGTGACGGTGACGCCGAGGTCGTGGCGAGGCTGGCCGAGCTGGAGCTGAAGTCGGTCGGGCTCAGCGCCAAGCGGCTCAGCGCGCGGTGAGGCGAGCCCTGAGCTCTTCGTCGCGGGCGAGCCGGGCGGCGTCCCGATCGCGGCGGGTGGCGAGCACCGCGGCCAGGTAGGCCTCGGGCGGGGTGCCCGGAGGCGGGCCCGGAGCGACGTACGTCTGCACGTGGGTCGCCAGGCGCTCGGCGAGAGCGTGGCGGCGGACCGGGTCGGTGTAGGTGCCGACCTCACCGGACAGGAACCGTCGCACCGCCAGGGACAGGCCGACCGGGAGCGTGGCGACGTCCGCGCGGGAGGCCCAGGCGGCGAGCTCGGGAGGCATCCGGATCGGTGCCGGGGGACGGAGCGGCACCCGCACGCGGATGACGTATGTCCCGGCCGCGATGTCACCCAGCCGCTTGCCGCGGGGATGGATCATCGCGGTGAGGAACGCGACGGTGCCGCTGGTGGCGTAGATCTCGACGACGCCGATCAGGGCGCGTACGAACGCATGGTGGAAGCTGATCGCCCCGCCGTCGTCGCGCACCGTACGCAGCCCGAGCGCGAGCTTGCCGAGCGAGCGGCCGCGGGTGAGCGTCTCGATGATCGTCGGGAAGACCAGCAGGACCGACGCGGTCGCCGCGATGTAGGCGGCCCAGGCCAGGGCTTCGTCTGTCGCCGGAGCGGCGGTCATGAAGACGAACAGCGTCACGATCAGCAGTGCCGTCACCACGATGACGTCGATGAGACCCGACAGCAGGCGCATCCCCAGCCCGGCGGCCGGCAGGTCGAGGGCTACCGCGTCTCCGGTGACCAGGTCGTCCTCGGTGAGGAGCGCCCTCTCCTGGGGGCGTCGCTCGGGCGATTGCGGCGCGGAGGTCATGGCGGTCAGCGTACGCTGCGGGCGTGGATCTCGACGCGTATCTGGCCGCTACCGCCGCCGACCGGGCCAGGCTCGAGCAGCTGCTGGCCGAGCGGCGGCTGGGCGGTGCCCAGGCCGACGAGCTGGTCGAGCTCTATCAGCGGGTGAGCACCCAGCTCTCGGTCGTACGCAGCAACGCCCCCGACCCGACGGTCGTCCAGCACCTCTCGGTGCTGCTGGCGGCGGCCCGCAACCGCACCACCGGCACCCGGACGAGCACCTGGACCGGCTTCCTGCGGTTTTTCACCCATCGGTTCCCGGCGGCTCTCTACCGGCTGCGCTGGTGGTGGCTGGGGATGATGGCGGCCAACATCGTGGTCACCGCGGTGATGATCTGGTGGTTGCTGCGCCACCCGGAGGTCGAGCAGTCGCTGCTCGGACCGGAGCAGGTCAAGCAGCTGGTCGAGCACGACATCGAGGGCTACTACAGCGAGCACGCGGCCTCCTCGTTCGCCACCCAGGTCTGGGTCAACAACGTCTGGGTCTCGTTCATCTGCATCGCCCTGGGTGCGCTCGGGCTGCCGGTGATCTACTCGATGTTCCAGAACATCTCCAATCTGGCGATCCTGGGCACCCTGATGCACCGCCACGACCGCGGCGGCCTCTTCTGGGGTCTGATCCTTCCCCACGGGCTGCTCGAGCTGACCGCCGTCTTCGTCGCCGGCGCCGTCGGTCTGCGGATCTTCTGGTCCTGGATAGACCCCGGCTCGCTGACCCGTGGGCAGTCGATGGCCCGCGAAGGCCGTACCGCCGCCGGCATCGCCCTCGGCCTCATCGTCGTGCTCCTGATCTCCGGCATCATCGAAGCCTTCGTCACCCCCTCGCCCCTCCCCACCTGGGCCCGCGTCGGCATCGGCGTGCTCGCCGAGCTCGCCTTCTTCGTGTACGTCTTCATCGTCGGTCGCGCCGCCGCCTCCCACGGCGAGACGGGAGACATCGACGAACGCCTGCTCGAGGACCGGGTCGCCACCCAGTCCTGAATGTTCCCAGTCGGGAACATTTCGGCGTACGCTGGACGCATGGCAACCATGTCCCCGGGCGAGATGGTGCGTACGCCGAGCGGCTTGGTGTCTTTCCGGACCGTGATGAGCCGGATCGGCCGGCCGTTGGCAGTGCCGAACCGGTTGTGGCGCCTCGAGCCCGAACGTGCCACGGCGACCGTGACCCTGCCGCACAGCGTTCACTGGTCGGGTGGTGGCGGCACGTTCGACCTGGCGGACTGGAACGACCGGGCGCTCGCGTACCGCACCCTCATGCTCGAGGCGACCCCGTCGGTCCTCGTCGATTACATCGACGGCGGCCAGCTCGCCGAGATGTGGGACGACATGTTCGTGCCGCCCGAGATCCGTCACGCGTGGCAGGGCGCCGTCGCGGACTTCCGGGAAGCTGCCTAGTGATGAGCCAGAAGGGCTTCATCACAGCTTTTCCAGGAGGACGTTGCTCAAGCGTTCTCCCACTCTGACCTCCACGCAGCAGTTGCTGACCGGTTCGACCTTCGCCTGCTCGACCGATCAGAGCTGACCGGTGGCCTTGAGCTGCAGGTAGTGGTCTGCGAGAGCGGGTGGGAGGGACTCGGCGTCGGCGTCGACGATGTCGACGCCGAGGGTGCGGAGCATGGCTGCGGTGTGGTCGCGGCGGCGGAGGATCTGCTCGGCGGCGGCTGCGGCGTAGACGTCCTCGAGGGTGTCGCGGGAGGCGGCGGTGGCCTCGAGCTCGGGGTCGCGGACCGACGCGATGACGACTCGGTGGTGCTGGGTCAGGACCGGGAGGACGGGGAGGAGCGACTCCTCGATCGCGTGCGGGTCGAGGGGCGTCAGCAGTACGACGAGCGCGCGATGGCGGCCAAGGCCGGCGACCGCGCCGGCGAGGTTGGACCAGTCGGCTTCGGCGATGACCGGCTCGAGGTCGGCCATCGTCTCCTGCAGCCGCTGGGTGACGTCGCGCTGGCCGGCGAGCCGGACCCGGGAGCGTACCCGCAGGTCTCCGGCGATGAAGTCGATCCGGTCCCCGGCGCGTGAGGCGATGGCGGCGAGCAGGAGTCCGGCATCCATCGCCGAGTCGAGCCGCGGCACCCCGCCGCCGGCGCCCTCGATCCGGCCGGCCGAGGTGCGGGAGGTGTCGAGGACCAGCACTACGCGACGGTCCCGTTCCGGCTGCCAGGTGCGGACCACGACGGTGCGGGAGCGGGCGGTGGTGCGCCAGTCGATGGAGCGTACGTCGTCACCGCGGACGTACTCCCGCAGCGAGTCGAACTCCGTCCCCTGCCCGCGGACCCGGACCGCGGCCCGGCCGTCGAGCTCGCGCAGACGCTGGAGGCGCGAGGGCAGATGCTTGCGTGACTCGAATGCTGGCAGCACCCGCACCGAGCCCGCCACCGGGATCGTGCGCTGCCGGGCGCCCAGACCCAAGGGTCCGTACGCCCTCACCGTCACCCCCAACGCCCGCAGATCTCCGCGGCGGCGCGGCCGCAGCGGCGTACGCAGCCTGGTGCTCTCGCCGCGACCGAGCCGGATCCGATGCCGATTCTGATCGGCGCCGGCGGTGGGCTGCCAGGCATCTCGTACCAGCGCCCGGACGTGGCGGGCGGGGGAGCGGAGCATCAGGTCCGACGTCGTCGACTCGCCCAGCCTGATCCCGCCGAGCGGGACCCTGCTGATCTCCAGTGTCGTCGGCTTGGGCGCCAGGAGTACGTCGAGGAGCGCCAGCGCCACCACGAGCAGGATCCACACCGCCGCCGTGCTCCCGGCCGGGCGTAGGACGACCGGGATGACGCCGGCCAGCATGAGCAGTGGGACGCGCCAGGTGATCGCCATCAGCAGGACCTCGCGCTGACATCTCGATCTACAGAACTGACGCTTCGGCCTGCGGGGGTGACGCCTCGGGCGGGGGTGGTCATCGGGGAACGGGGACGGCGCCGATGGCGGAGGAGAGGACCTGGCTCACCTGGACGCCCTCGAGCTCGGCCTCGGGGCGCAGTGCCAGGCGGTGGGCGAGGGTGGCGTGGGCGAGCGACTTCACGTCGTCGGGGGTCACGAAGTCGCGCCCGGCGAGCCAGGCCCAGGCACGCGCCGAGCGGAGCAGGGCGGTGGCGCCGCGCGGGGAGACCCCGGCCGACAGCGACGGGGACTCGCGGGTCGCCCGGGCGATGTCGACGATGTAGCCGGTGACCGCGGGGGAGACCTGGACCGTCGAGACGTGCCGGCGGGCGGCCTCGATGTCGGCGCCCGAGGCGACCGCCGTTACGCCGGCGCCGGCGACGTCGCGCGGGTCGAAGCCCGAGGCGTGCCGGTCGAGGATCTGCACCTCGTCGGAGCGCGAGGGCACCGGCAGGACGACCTTCAGCAGGAACCGGTCGAGCTGGGCCTCGGGGAGCGGGTAGACACCCTCGTACTCGATCGGGTTCTGGGTCGCGGCGACCAGGAACGGGCGCGGCAGCGCGCGGGTGACCCCGTCGACCGAGACCTGCCCCTCCTCCATCGCCTCGAGCAGCGCCGACTGGGTCTTCGGCGGGGTGCGGTTGATCTCGTCGGCGAGGAGCAGGTTGGTGAAGACCGGCCCCTCCCGGAAGGTGAGCTCGCCGTGGGACGACTCGACCACCATCGACCCGGTGATGTCGCCGGGCATCAGGTCGGGGGTGAACTGCACGCGGCGCGTCTCGACCGACAAGGCGGCCGACAGCGACCGCACCAACAGCGTCTTGGCGGTGCCGGGCACGCCCTCCATGAGTACGTGGCCGCCGCACACCAGCGCGACCAGCAGCCCGGAGACCGCGGCGTCCTGCCCGACGACCGCCTTGGCGACCTCGGCCCGGACCGCGGTGAGCCGCTCACGCGCGCCGTCGGGCGACACGGAGGGGATGGTCTCGGATTGGGTCATGGGTGTCGTACCTCTTCCTCAAGGGCCGCCAGCGCGTTGGCCAGCGTGATCAGGTCTTGGTCGTTCTGGATCGGGGCATCGGTGAGCAGCGCGGAGACCTCGAGATCCGGGCGTCCGGTGTGCTGGACCACGGCGCGCACGACGGCCTCCGGGGTGGCATGACGCCCCAACCGCAGCCGTCGGGCGAGGCGGGTGCGGGCTGCCTGCCGCAGCGTCGACGCGGCGTGCGTGCGGTCGCCGGAACGGCGGTAGAGCCGGCCCAGGCTGCGCGTCGTCTCCCCGGCGCGGACGTGGACCGGCAGCGGTTCGACCGCCAGCGGGCCCAGCCGCCGCCCGCGCGCGACGGCGAAGGCGACGACCGCGAGCAGCAGGAGCCACAGCGCCGGCCTGATCCAGCGCGGCAGCAACGACGCGGGGGAGTGGGCCTCGTCGGGGGCGAGGTCCTTGAGCGAGGGGACGTACCAGACCAGGTGATCGTTCTCGCCCAGCAGCCGCAGCGCCACCGCGGCGTTGTCCGCCCGCAGGATCTGGTCGTTGGTCAGCACCTGCGGCGCGCCCCAGACGGTGAGGCCCTCCGCGGGAGCGAGCACCGCGCCACCCTGGTGCGGGAAGCAGGAGCCGGCGTCGTACGCCGAGACCGCATCGGCCTGGATGCTGAGCCCTGCCCAGCGCGGGTCGTCGCAGTCCGCCTCGACCGCCTCGGACGTCTGGGCGACCGCATAGGGGATCCCGAGCATCGCCGAGACGTACGGAGCGGGCTCGGCCAGGATCAGGTCGGCGGCGTCGGTGCGCTCGCGCAGCCGGGAGGCGGTGTCCTCGCCGAGCGCGTCGGTACCGGTCACCAAGACCGTCGTGTCCGGCCCGATCTCGGTGCTCTCCAGACGCTTCGACGAGCGGACGATCTCCACCTCGACGCCGTGGTCCTCGAGCGCCTGGACCAGCGCCCGGGTGCCGTCGGGGTCGGGGCTCTCGGGGTCGTAGGCGGCAAAGGACTCCCCGCCCTTCGGCGTCGCGATGTACGCCAGCGCGACCGCGATCACGAAGGCCAGCGCGACGATCAGGATCGGCCGGCGCCGGCGGAACCAGCCCGGCCGTCCGGCGGCCGAGTCAGCCGGGGCCGGGGCCTGCGTACTCATCGCGCCACCGCCAGCTCCTGCTCGAGAGCGAGTACGCCCTCGGCCTGCTCACGCGTGGCGGGGTGGTCGCCGTAGAGCACCTCGTTGAACAGCTCCGCGGCACGCCCGGCGCGGCCCTCGAGCGACATCTCCCGCTCCAGGCTCGCGGCGACCTCGGCGGCGGTCAGCCCGGGATCCTCGGACAGCCGGCCACGCTCGACCTGCCGTCTGGCCAGAGCCCGGAACCCATCGACGACCGCGGCACCATGATCCCCGGACGCGTACGCAGTCTCGGCCCGCGCCCGGAGCGCGGCCGCCGAGAGCGACTCGTCGGTGAGGACGTCCCCGTTGCGGTCGCGGGCGACCCGAGGGCTGCGCCGCGCCCGCGAGACCAGCAGGCCGAGCCCGACCAGGAGCGCCGCGAAGACGACCATCGCGGCGACGGTCTGCGCCCAGGGCACCTCACCGACCGAGGGCAGGCCGTCGGACAGGGTGCGCTCGATCCAGCGCAGGATCCGCTCGATGAGGTCGAGGTCGTGGTACTCCGGCCCGGCCAGCTCGCGCCGGAGCCAGGAGCGGCCCTCCTCGGACGTCGGCGTCAGAGGAGGGGTTTGTTGGAGGAGGATCATCTGCTCAGCAGCCCGGCCTGCTCCATGAGGTCGACCTCGTAGGACTCCTTGCGGATGCGCTGGTCGAGGTACTGCAGGTTGGTCACCGCGCCGCTGAACGGGGTCACGATCGCAGCGGAGACCACGGTCGAGACGGCGCTGCCGGCGATGGTCGCGAGGAAGTAGAGGTCGGGCTGCACGATGCCCACGACGCTGGCGAGCATGCTGATCGGGAAGGCGACGATCTGGGAGGCGAAGCCGGCGATGATGGCGGCCAGCAGCCAGATCCCGAAGAGCCGCCAGAACTGTCTGGCCGACAGCTGCCAGGCCCGACCGATGGCACCGAAGACGCCGGTGTGCTCCAGCATCAGTGCCGGCACCGCGAGCAGGTAGAGCCGCACCGTCAGGAAGATCGTGGCCACGATCAGCAGCAGGAACATCAGCAGGCCGACCAGGATCGCCGGGATGGGACTGTCGACCACGAGCGCGAGCACCACGACGGGCGTCACCGCGACCGCCAGGACCAGCGTGAAGGTCACCCCGCTCAGCAGCGCCAGCCCGATCAGCCGCCAGCGGTCGCCGTGGGTGGCCGCCCACGCCTGTGCCAGGGTGAGCTTGCGGCCGATCGCGGCCGCATGGGCGACGTGGGAGATCATCCCGGCCACCAGGATCCCGCCGATCGCCTGCAGGACCGAGCCGAGGAAGAGGGAGCCGAAGGCCACCAGCATGCCGATGATCTCGGAGTTGCCGGGTTGGTAGTCGGGGTCCTCGAGGCCGACCCCGAACCACTCCAGGCTGTCGCCGGTGAAGGTCATCGCCGCGGTGACCCCCAGCGGTATGGCCATCGCGACAGCCGCCACGAGTACCGAGGCGCCGACCGTGGCGCCCGGGTTGAAACGTACGAGCCGGAAGGCGCCGTCGAGCATGTCGCCGAGGCCCAGCGGGCGCAGCGGGATCGCTCCCGGCTTGTGGGCCGGCGGCAGCGGCTGGGCCCAGCTCGGTGGCGCCGGCTGGGGCTGCCATGGCTGCGCGGGCGGCACCGGCTGGCCCGGTGGGGGCGGGGTCGACGGGTTCGCCGCGCCCTGATGAGGTTGCTCACCCGGTGGGGGTGGCCACACTCCTGACATGCTGATGCTCCTCGTCGCGACGGCCGGCGAACTCGCCCGGTTGGGGGCATCCTCTCAGAGCGACCCAGACGACATCGTTGATTTGGAGCCACCTGCGTACGCGTGACAAGATTCTCTGGTTGCTCCAGTGAATCTTCGCTGGGGTGTGCACACCTTGACTACTGAATCGCGTCACCTGAGCAGGCTGATCAGCCTGTCCGGATGTGGTCTGTGGTCGTCGTGTGCCCATCCCGAAGGCGTGGTTCCAGTGAAGCTGATGGTGAAAGTCCCGTCGAGATGTCCGGCGTGCTCGTTTGTGAAAAATAAGCGACACGCCCGACCGCGGGGGTCGGAGCCAGAGGTGAGCAACCGGGCCGACTCAGCCGGAGGAAGCCTGTAGCACGCGGCACGCTGACCAAGAAGGACGAGAGAGACAGATGGCGGGACAGAAGATCCGCATCAGGCTCAAGGCCTATGACCACGAGGTGATCGACACCTCGGCGCGAAAGATCGTGGACACGGTCACCCGTACGGGTGCCAAGGTCGCCGGCCCGGTGCCGCTGCCGACCGAGAAGAACGTGTACTGCGTCATCCGCTCGCCCCACAAGTACAAGGACTCGCGCGAGCACTTCGAGATGCGCACCCACAAGCGCCTCATCGACATCATCGACCCGACCCCGAAGACTGTTGACTCCCTCATGCGGCTCGACCTGCCTGCTGGTGTCGACATCGAGATCAAGCTCTGAGGTTGACGACATGACGATCGAACGCAACGTGAAGGGTCTCCTGGGCACCAAGCTCGGCATGACCCAGCTGTGGGACGAGAACAACGTCGTCGTCCCCGTGACCGTCATCGCGGCGAACACCAACGTCGTGACCCAGGTCCGCACCCCCGAGGCCGACGGCTACAACGCCGTGCAGATCGGCTACGGCGAGATCGACGGCCGCAAGGTGAACAAGCCGGGCGCCGGCCAGTTCGAGAAGGCCGGCACCACGCCGCGCCGCCACCTGGCCGAGATCCGCACCGCTGACGCCGCGTCGTACTCCGCCGGCCAGGAGCTCCCCGTCGACACCTTCGCCATCGGCGAGGAGATCGACGTGACGGGCACCTCGAAGGGCAAGGGTTTCGCGGGCACCATGAAGCGTCACGGCTTCTCCGGTGTCGGCGCCTCCCACGGTGCTCACCGCAACCACCGCAAGCCGGGATCGATCGGCGCTTGCGCCACCCCGGGTCGCGTGTTCAAGGGCGTCCGCATGGCCGGTCACATGGGTACTGACACCGTCACCACCCAGAACCTGACCGTGCACGCCGTCGACACCGAGAAGGGCCTCATCCTGGTCAAGGGCGCCATTCCTGGCCCCAAGGGTGGCCTCGTGGTCCTCCGCTCGGCTGCTAAGAAGCTGGAGGCCTGATCATGGCTATCAAGACTGTCAAGGTCGACTTCCCGGCTGAGATCTTCGATGTTGAGGTCAACATCCCGCTGATCCACCAGGTCGTCGTCGCGCAGCAGGCCGCTGCGCGCCAGGGCACGCACGCCACCAAGACCCGCGGCGAGGTCCGCGGCGGCGGCCGCAAGCCCTACAAGCAGAAGGGCACCGGTCGCGCCCGTCAGGGTTCGACCCGCGCGCCGCAGTTCGCCGGTGGTGGCACCGTCCACGGCCCGCAGCCGCGTGACTACAGCCAGCGCACCCCCAAGAAGATGAAGGCTGCCGCACTCCGCGGTGCCCTCTCCGACCGGGCTCGTGCCGGCCAGATCCACGTGGCCGAGTTCGCCCTCGAGGCGCCCTCGACCAAGACCGCGCTGACCGCCCTCAAGGCGATCTCGGACGTCAAGCGTTACCTCGTCGTCCTGGACCGCTCCGAGTCCGTCGCCGCGCTGAGCCTGCGCAACGCCCCCGAGGTGCACCTGCTCTGGGCCGACCAGCTCAACACCTACGACGTCCTCGTCTCCGACGATGTTGTCTTCTCCAAGCCGGCCTTCGAGGTCTTCATCTCGGGCAAGCCGACCGTCGCCGCCAAGAAGACCGTCACCATCGGTGAGGTCGAGAAGGACGCGACCAAGGAGGCTGCCGTCGAGCCCGCCAAGGAGATCGACCTTCCCGAGGGCGCAGTCGTGCCGCTCGAGGACGGCTCGGCTCCCGAGGGCTTCGACATCAAGGGCAACGTCAAGGGCAAGGACAAGAAGTTCCACGCCCCGGGCGGCCGTTGGTACGAGTCCACCAAGGCGGAGTTCTACTTCAAGTCCGCCGAGGACGCCATCGCTGCTGGTTTCGTCGAGGCCGGTAAGAAGAAGGAGGCCGACAAGTGAGCACGCTGCACTACGACCCCCGCGACATCCTGATCGCGCCGGTGGTCTCCGAGAAGAGCTACGGCCTCCTCGACCAGAACAAGTACACCTTCATCGTTCGCCCCGACGCGAACAAGACCGAGATCAAGATCGCGGTCGAGAAGGTGTTCGACGTCAAGGTGACCTCGGTCAACACGATCAACCGCAAGGGCAAGGCTCGTCGTACGCGTTACGGCCTGGGCAAGCGCCCCGACACCAAGCGCGCGATCGTCTCCCTGGCTGAGGGCGACCGCATCGACATCTTCGGCGCGTGAGAAGGACTGACTGAACATGGCTATTCGTAAGTACAAGCCGACCACCCCGGGCCGTCGTGGCTCGTCCGTGGCCGACTTCGCCGAGATCACTCGGACCACGCCGGAGAAGTCGCTGACCAAGCCCCTTCCCAAGAAGGGTGGCCGCAACAACCAGGGTCGCATCACGACCCGCCACATCGGTGGCGGTCACAAGCGTGCGTACCGGATCATCGACTTCCGTCGCTACGACAAGGACGGCGTGCCGGCCAAGGTCGCTCACATCGAGTACGACCCCAACCGCACCGCCCGCATCGCCCTGCTGCACTACTTCGACGGCGAGAAGCGCTACATCCTCGCGCCCGTCGGCGTCGCCCAGGGCACCGTCGTCGAGTCCGGCCCGACCGCCGACATCAAGCCCGGCAACAACCTCCCGCTGCGCAACATCCCGGTTGGTACCACCATCCACAATGTTGAGCTGCGTCCGGGTGGCGGCGCGAAGATCGCCCGCTCCGCCGGCATGAGCGCCCAGCTGGTCGCTCGTGAGGGCTCCAAGGCCACGCTCCGTATGCCTTCGGGTGAGATGCGCTTCGTCGATGTGCGCTGCCGCGCCACCATCGGCCAGGTCGGCAACGCCGAGCAGTCCAACATCAACTGGGGTAAGGCCGGCCGCATGCGGTGGAAGGGCGTTCGCCCGACCGTCCGCGGTGTCGTCATGAACCCGGTCGACCACCCGCACGGTGGTGGTGAGGGTAAGACCTCTGGTGGCCGTCACCCGGTCAGCCCCTGGGGTAAGCCCGAGGGCCGTACGCGTAAGCGCAAGGCCTCTGACTCGCAGATCATCCGCCGCCGTAAGAGCGGGAAGGGTAGGAAGTAAGCAATGCCTCGCAGCCTGAAGAAGGGCCCCTTCATCGACGACCACCTTCAGAAGAAGGTGGACGCCGAGAACGAGAAGGGCACCCACAACGTGATCAAGACCTGGTCGCGCCGCTCGATGATCGTGCCCGAGATGATCGGTCACACCATCGCGGTGCACGACGGTCGCAAGCACGTCCCGGTCTTCGTGTCCGACTCGATGGTCGGCCACAAGCTGGGCGAGTTCGCCCCGACCCGCACGTTCAAGGGTCACATCAAGGACGACCGGAAGGGACGCCGTCGATGACCACCACCGAACGGCAGCGCATCAGCGCCCGCCGCGACTCCCTGCTCGGCGACCAGCCGGGTGCCTTCGCGAGTGCCCGCTTCGTGCGGATCACCCCGCTGAAGGCACGCCGCGTCGTCGACCTGGTCCGCGGCCTGCCCGTCGACGAGGCTCTGTCCCTGCTGCAGTTCGCGCCGCAGGCAGCCTCGGAGACTGTTTACAAGGTTCTCGAGAGCGCCATCGCCAACGCGGTGTCGACCGAGGGTCTGGACCGTGACGACCTCGTCGTCTCGGTCGCCATGGTCGACGAAGGTCCGACCATGAAGCGCTGGCGCCCCCGCGCCCAGGGTCGTGCGACCCGCATCAACAAGCGGACCTCGCACATCACCCTGGTCGTGCAGCCGGCCGACGTCGTCGAGAAGGGCGGTAAGAAGTAATGGGTCAGAAGATCAACCCGAACGGCTTCCGCCTGGGCATCTCGACCGACCACAAGTCGCGTTGGTACGCCGACAAGCAGTACAAGGAGTACGTCGGCGAGGACGTCAAGATCCGCAAGCTGCTCAGCAAGGGCATGGAGCGGGCCGGCATCGCCAAGGTCGAGATCGAGCGCACCCGTGACCGCGTCCGTGTGGACATCCACACCGCGCGTCCCGGCATCGTCATCGGTCGCCGCGGCGCCGAGGCCGACCGCCTCCGCACCGAGCTGGAGAAGCTCACCGGCAAGCAGGTTCAGCTGAACATCCTCGAGGTCAAGAACCCCGAGGTCGACGCTCAGCTGGTCGCCCAGGGTGTCGCCGAGCAGCTCAGCGGTCGCGTGCAGTTCCGCCGCGCGATGCGCAAGGCCATGCAGACCACCATGCGCTCCGGTGCCAAGGGCATCCGGATCCAGTGCTCGGGTCGTCTCAACGGTGCCGAGATGTCGCGTACGGAGTTCTACCGCGAGGGCCGCGTCCCGCTGCACACGCTGCGTGCCGACATCGACTACGGCTTCTACGAGGCCCGCACGACCTTCGGCCGCATCGGCGTGAAGGTCTGGATCTACAAGGGTGAGGTCTCCGGCTCGCGTGCCGAGCGTCAGGCCGCCCAGGCCGCCCGTGCGGGCGTCCCGGGTCGCGGTGGCAACGACCGTCGCGGTGGCCGCGGCGACCGTCCGTCGCGTGGCTCCCGTGGTGACCGCCCGAACCGCGCTGACCGCGCGGCGAAGACTGAGGCGCCGGCTGCCGCTGAGGCTCCCGCCGCCGAGACCACGACCCAGGAGGGCTGACCCATGCTGATGCCCCGTCGAGTCAAGCACCGCAAGCAGCACCACCCGAAGCGCACTGGCGTGGCCAAGGGTGGCACGAAGCTGGCCTTCGGTGACTTCGGCATCCAGGCAATCGAAGGTCACTACGTGACCAACCGCCAGATCGAGGCAGCGCGTATCGCGATGACTCGTCACATCAAGCGAGGCGGCAAGGTGTGGATCAACATCTACCCCGACATCCCGCTGACCAAGAAGCCGGCCGAGACCCGCATGGGTTCCGGTAAGGGTTCGCCCGAGTGGTGGGTGGCCAACGTCAAGCCGGGCCGCGTCATGTTCGAGCTCTCCGGTGTCGACGAGAACACGGCCCGCGAGGCGATGCGCCGCGCGATCCACAAGCTGCCCATGAAGTGCCGTTTCATCACGCGAGAGGCTGGTGAGTTCTGATGGCTAACTCCCTGCAGGCGTTCGAGCTGGACGAGCTCACCGACGTCGACCTCGAGGCGAAGCTGCGCGAGGCGAAGGAGGAGCTGTTCAACCTCCGGTTCCAGGCGGCCACCGGCCAGCTGGAGAGCCACGGTCGGCTCCGCACCGTCAAGAAGGACATCGCCCGGATCTACACCGTGGTGCGTGAGCGCGAGCTCGGCATCCGCGTGGCCCCGGGCACCGAGACCACCGAGGAGGCCTGAGATGGCTGAGACCACCACTGAGGGCACCGAGCGCAACACGCGCAAGGTGCGCGAGGGCCTCGTCGTCAGCGACAAGATGGACAAGACCATCGTCGTCGAGGTCGAGGACCGCGTGAAGCACCCGCTCTACGGCAAGGTCATGCGCCGTAGCAGCAAGCTCAAGGCTCACGACGAGCAGAACACCGCCGGCATCGGCGACCGCGTCCTGGTCATGGAGACCCGGCCGCTGTCCGCCACCAAGCGGTGGCGCCTCGTCGAGGTCGTCGAGCGCGCCAAGTGATCCTTGTCTCCTAGGAGACGGATCCGGCCGGCGTCAAACGCCGCCAAATTGACCAAAGGGCGCAGGTCCAGCGACCATTGTTCGCTGGGCCTGTGCCCATCAAATCCCATTACGTTCGGCAAGGCTCACCCGCCCTGGAGCGGGGAGAGAACCAGCTCGACAAGGAGAAGTAATGATCCAGCAGGAGTCGCGACTCAAGGTCGCCGACAACACTGGTGCGAAGGAGATCCTTTGCATTCGTGTGCTCGGTGGTTCTGGTCGTCGCTACGCCGGCATCGGCGACACCATCGTCGCCACCGTCAAGGACGCTATCCCCGGTGGCAACGTGAAGAAGGGTGACGTCGTCAAGGCCGTCATCGTGCGCACCGTCAAGGAGCGCCGCCGCGCTGACGGCTCGTACATCCGCTTCGACGAGAACGCCGCCGTCATTCTCAAGAACGACGGCGAGCCGCGAGGCACCCGCATCTTCGGCCCGGTCGGCCGTGAGCTGCGCGACAAGAAGTTCATGAAGATCATCTCGCTCGCGCCGGAGGTGCTGTGATGGGTCGCTCGCACATCAAGAAGGGCGACACCGTCAAGGTGATCGCTGGTAAGGACAAGGGCGGCTCCGGCAAGGTGATCGCTGTCCTCACCCAGGAGGACCGTGTGATCGTCGAGGGCATCAACCTCGTCAAGAAGCACACCAAGGTCCAGGACCAGGGCGGCCGCGCCGGCACCACCGGCGGCATCGTGAACACCGAGGCCCCGATCCACGTTTCCAACGTCCAGCTGCTCGAGGGTGGCGAGCCGGTTCGCGTCGGCTTCCGCCGTGAGACGGTCCAGAAGCGTCGCCCCGACGGGTCGACGTACGCCGCCGAGCGCAGCGTTCGCATCTCGCGCAAGACCGGTAAGGACATCTGATCATGACCGACACCGCTGTGGCCCCGCGCCTCAAGACGAAGTACCGCGAGGAGATCGCCCCGGCCCTGCAGGCCGAGTTCGAGATCCCGAATGTCATGCAGATCCCCGGTCTGACCAAGATCGTCGTCAACATGGGTGTCGGCGAGGCTGCTCGCGACTCCAAGCTGATCGAGGGCGCTGTCAACGACCTGACCGCGATCACCGGCCAGAAGCCGCTGATCAACAAGGCGAAGAAGTCCATCGCGCAGTTCAAGCTGCGTGAGGGCATGCCGATCGGTGCGCACGTCACGCTGCGCGGCGACCGCATGTGGGAGTTCCTCGACCGCCTGCTCTCGCTCGCGCTGCCCCGCATCAGGGACTTCCGCGGTCTCAACGGCAAGCAGTTCGACGGCAACGGCAACTACACCTTCGGTCTCACCGAGCAGGTCATGTTCCACGAGATCAACCAGGACAAGATCGACCGCTCGCGGGGCATGGACATCACCCTCGTGACGACTGCCACCAACGATGACCAGGGTCGCGCGCTGCTCAAGGCGCTCGGCTTCCCGTTCAAGGAGAACAACTGAGATGGCGAAGACCGCTCTCAAGGTGAAGGCCGCCCGCAAGCCGAAGTTCGCGGTTCGCGGTTACACCCGCTGCCAGCGCTGCGGCCGCCCGAAGGCTGTGTTCCGCAAGTTCGGCCTGTGCCGCATCTGCCTGCGTGAGATGGCCCACCGCGGCGAGCTGCCCGGCGTCACCAAGTCCTCCTGGTGAGCGATCACCGTTCCAACCACTGACGTTGAAGGTCCTCATGACTGTGTGTCGTGAGGAAACCACTACGAGAAAGGGCCGTTCGGCCAATGACGATGACTGACCCGATCGCAGACATGCTCACTCGTCTGCGTAACGCCAACCAGGCGTACCACGATGCGGTTTCGATGCCGTACAGCAAGCTGAAGCAGGGCGTCGCTGAGATCCTCCAGCAGGAGGGCTACATCACCAAGTACGAGGTGCTGGAGCCCGCCGAGGGCCAGGTCGGCAAGACCCTGTCGATCACCCTCAAGTACGGCCGCAACCGTGAGCGCTCGATTGCCGGCGTACGCCGCATCAGCAAGCCCGGTCTGCGTGTCTACGCGAAGCACACCGGTCTCCCCAAGGTGCTCGGCGGCCTCGGCGTCGCGATCATCTCGACGAGCCAGGGTCTGCTGACCGACCGCCAGGCGAACAAGAAGGGCGTAGGTGGGGAAGTCCTCGCCTACGTCTGGTAATCAGGGAAGGGAGAGAGAAGAAATGTCGCGTATTGGCAAGCTCCCCGTCCCGGTTCCGGCCGGCGTGGACGTCACCATCGACGGCCAGGTCGTGAGCGTCAAGGGCCCCAAGGGCTCCCTGTCGCACACCGTGGTCGACCCGATCACCGTCGAGAAGGGCCAGGACGATGAGGGCCGTGGCGTCCTCGACGTCAAGCGCCCCGACGACAGCCGGGACAACAAGGCCCTGCACGGCCTGTCCCGCACGCTGATCAACAACATGGTCCTGGGTGTCACCGAGGGCTACGAGAAGAAGCTCGAGATCGTCGGCGTGGGTTACCGCGTGCTGTCGAAGGGCCCGACCAAGCTGGAGTTCCAGCTGGGTTACTCCCACTCGATCGTCTTCGACGCGCCCGAGGGCATCACCTTCACCACCGACGGTCCGACCAAGCTCGGTGTCGTCGGCATCGACAAGCAGCTCGTCGGTGAGGTTGCGGCCAACATTCGCAAGCTGCGCAAGCCGGAGCCCTACAAGGGCAAGGGCGTTCGTTACGCCGGCGAGAACATCCGCCGCAAGGTCGGAAAGGCTGGTAAGTGATGGCCATCTCGCTGTCGAACAACAAGCACACCGCTTCCCGTGTCCGCTCGCGCCTGCGTCGCCAGGCCCGCGGTCGCAAGAAGATCGAGGGTACGCCGGAGCGCCCGCGCCTCGTCGTGACCCGGTCGGCCAAGCACATCACCGCCCAGGTCGTCGACGACCTGGCCGGCAAGACGCTTGCCTCGGCTTCGACCATCGAGGGCGACCTGCGGTCGGCCTCCGGTGACAAGACCGCCAAGGCCAAGCAGGTCGGCGAGCTGGTTGCGTCGCGTGCCAAGGCCGCTGGGGTGGAGACCGTCGTCTTCGACCGTGCCGGCAACAAGTACCACGGCCGTGTCGCCGCGCTCGCCGATGGCGCGCGCGAGGCCGGTCTGACCTTCTGATCGCAACGATCGAACGAGAGAAGAGGAAAGTCTGATGAGCGGAGCCCAGCGCGGACAGCGTGGTGGCGAGCGCCGAGGTCGCGACGACCGTCGCAACCAGAGCGCCGACAAGACCGCCTACATCGAGAAGGTCGTCGCGATCAACCGAGTTGCCAAGGTCGTGAAGGGTGGTCGTCGCTTCAGCTTCACCGCCCTTGTGATCGTCGGTGACGGTGAAGGTCTGGTCGGCGTCGGCTACGGTAAGGCGAAGGAAGTTCCCGCGGCGATCGCCAAGGGTGTCGAGGAAGCGAAGAAGCACTTCTTCCGCGTTCCCCGCATCCAGGGCACGATCCCGCACCCGGTGCAGGGTGAGAAGGCCGCTGGTGTGGTCCTTCTCCGTCCGGCCGCCCCTGGTACCGGTGTCATCGCCGGTGGTCCGGTGCGCGCCGTCCTGGAGTGCGCCGGCATCCACGACGTGCTGAGCAAGTCGCTCGGTTCGTCCAACCAGATCAACATCGTCCACGCGACGGTGGAGGCCCTCAGGATGCTCGAGACGCCTGAGGCAGTCGCCGCCCGCCGTGGTCTCCCCGTTGAGGACGTCGCCCCCGACGCGCTGCTCAAGGCGCAGGTCGAGGCCGCGGCTCCCGCCGTGGAGGTGTCGGCCTGATGGCGCAGCTGAAGGTCCAGCAGAAGAAGGGCCTCGTCGGTCTGAAGCAGAACCAGCGAGACACCCTGCGTACGCTCGGTCTCAAGCGGATCGGCGACGTGGTCGTCAAGGAGGACCGCCCGGAGATCCGCGGCATGGTCCAGACCGTCCGTCACCTGGTGACGGTCGAGGAGGTCGACTGATATGGCACTCAAGGTGCACAACCTGGCGCCGGCTCCCGGTGCCAAGAAGGCCAAGACCCGCGTGGGTCGTGGTGAGGCGTCCAAGGGTAAGACGGCCGGCCGTGGTACCAAGGGCACGAAGGCCCGTTACCAGGTCCCCGCTTACTTCGAGGGTGGCCAGACCCCGATGCACATGCGGCTCCCCAAGCTGAAGGGTTTCAAGAACCCCTTCAAGGTGGAGTTCCAGGTCGTCAACCTCGACAAGCTCAACGAGCTTTTCCCCGAGGGTGGCGTCGTCACTCCCGAGACCCTGATCGAGAAGGGTGCCGTCCGCAAGGGCCACCCGGTCAAGGTCCTGGGCCAGGGTGACCTGACCGTCAAGGTCGAGATCAGCGCCAACGCCTTCTCCGGCACTGCCAAGGAGAAGATCGAGGCCGCTGGCGGAACTGTCACGGTTCTCTGACAGTTCTACTAACGTAGAGCCTGTCACGTGGGAGCGCGGCCGGGTCGCCCCTTCGGGGTCCCGACCGCGCTCCCGCTGTTTCAGCCCTACGTGCAAGAACTGCCGTGGGGGCTGTTAGGCTGCCACGGGTTTTCGCATCGGCGCAGGCCCTGCGACCCCTGATTGTCGAAAGAGGAACCATTCGTGCTTGGCGCGTTCGCATCAGCGTTCCGTACCCCGGACCTGCGCAAGAAGCTGCTCTTCGTTCTCTTCATCGTCGTGATCTTCAGGGCTGGGTCCCAGATCCCGGCTCCTGGCGTTCACGTCGCGAACGTCCAGCAGTGTCTTGACACGGCTCAGACCGGTGACAGCGCCGGCCTCTACAACCTGGTCAATCTCTTCTCCGGTGGCGCCCTGCTGCAGTTGACGATCTTCGCGCTCGGCATCATGCCGTACATCACCGCGAGCATCATCCTGCAGCTTCTCGTCGTGGTGATCCCTCGCCTCGAGCGCCTCAAGAAGGAGGGCCAGGCGGGGCAGACCAAGATCACGCAGTACACCCGCTACCTGACCCTCGGCCTCGCTGTCCTGCAGGCCACCGGCATCGTCGCGCTGGCTCGCTCCGGCGACCTGCTCCAGGGCTGCACGCAGCCGCTGCTGCACGACGACGGCACCGCCACCTTCCTGGTCATGGTCGTCACCATGACCGCCGGCACCGCGGTCATCATGTGGCTCGGTGAGCTCATCACCGAGCGCGGCATCGGCAACGGTATGTCGATCCTCATCTTCACCCAGGTCGTCGCCACGTTCCCGGCCACCATGTGGGCGGTCAAGAACGACAAGGGCTGGTGGACCTTCGCGATCGTGATCGTCATCGGTCTGGCGATCATGGCGGCGGTCATCTTCATCGAGCAGGCCCAGCGCCGGATCCCGGTCCAGTACGCGCGCCGGATGGTCGGTCGCAAGATGTTCGGCGGCTCCTCGACCTACATCCCGCTCAAGGTGAACCAGGCCGGTGTCATCCCGGTCATCTTCGCCTCGTCCCTGCTCTACCTGCCGGCGATGGCGGCGCAGTTCAACCAGAACGCGCAGAACCCGCCGGCGTGGGTCGACTGGATCAACAACTACTTCGTCCGTGGCGACCACCCGGTCTACATGGCGACGTACTTCGCGTTGATCATCTTCTTCACCTACTTCTACGTGTCGATCACCTTCAACCCACCGGAGGTCGCCGACAACATGAAGAAATACGGCGGCTTCATTCCTGGAATTCGGGCCGGGAAGCCGACCGAGGACTACCTGTCCTACGTTTTGTCCCGTATCACACTGCCGGGCTCGCTCTACCTCGGTCTGGTTGCGCTCATCCCGCTGATCGCGTTGGCGCTCATCGGCGCCAACCAGAACTTCCCGTTCGGCGGCACCTCGATCCTCATCATGGTCGGCGTTGCCCTGGACACGGTGAAGCAGATCGAGAGCCAGCTCCAGCAGCGCAACTATGAAGGGTTCCTCCGATGAGACTGATCATCATGGGCCCGCCGGGAGCCGGCAAGGGCACCCAGGCGAAGTTCATTGCCGAGCACTTCGGGATCCCGGCGATCTCGACCGGCGACATCTTCCGTGCCAACGTCTCCCAGGGCACGCCTCTGGGCGTCGAGGCAGCGTCCTACATGGACAAGGGAGAGTACGTCCCGGACTCGATCACCAACCTGATGGTCCGCAACCGGATCGACGAGCCCGACGCGGCCCAGGGGTTCCTGCTCGACGGCTACCCGCGCACGCTCGCGCAGGTCGAGGAGCTCGACGGGATGATCAAGTACACCGGCCACGCGCTGGACGCCGTGGTCGTGCTGACGGTCGACAAGGATGAGATCGTGCAGCGGCTGCTGCAGCGTGCCGAGCTCGAGGGTCGTGCCGACGACACCGAGGACGTCATCCGCCGTCGCCAGGAGGTCTACCTCGAGGAGACCGCGCCGCTGATCGAGGTCTACAAGGGCCGTGGCCTGGTCCACGAGATCGACGGTATGGGTGACGTCGACGACGTGACCAAGCGGATCTTCGACGAGCTCGACATCGTCCCTGAGTCCTGAACCAAATATCGTGTACGCAACGGGGGAGCAGTGGGCTTCTTGAACAAGGTCCAGATCAAGACCCCTGAGCAGATCGAGAAGATGCGTCGGGCCGGCCTCGTGGTCGGCGAGACGCTCGAGGTGCTCCGGGCCGCGGCGCGGCCCGGAGTCACCCTTCTCGAGCTCGACGCCATTGCCGAGGACTCGATCCGGTCCCGGGGTGGCGTTCCGTCGTTCAAGGGCTACCACGGCTTCCCGGGCTCGATCTGTGCCTCGGTCGACGAGGTCGTGGTCCACGGCATCCCGGGTTCCCGGGTGCTCCAGGACGGCGACATCATCTCCATCGACTGTGGCGCCATCGTCGAGGGCTGGCACGGCGACGCCGCGATCACGGTGGCCATGGGCTCGGTGCCCGAGGAGGTCTCCGAACTGATGCGCGTCACCGAGGAGTCCATGTGGCACGGCATCGCCGCTGCCCGCCTCGGTGGACGGGTCACCGACATCTCGCACGCCATCGAGACCTATGTGGAGTCCCAGGGCGACTACGGCATCCTCGAGGACTTCAGCGGCCACGGCATCGGCACCGAGATGCACATGGAGCCGTCGGTATTCAACTACGGCAAGCCCGGCAAGGGTCCCAAGCTGCAGCGCGGCATCGCGCTCGCCGTCGAGCCGATGCTCACCCTCGGTGGCCCCGAGGTCACCACCCTGGAGGACGACTGGACCGTCGTGACCGACGACGGCTCCTGGGCGGCCCACTTCGAACACACCTTCGCGCTCACCTCCGACGGCGCCTGGGTTCTCACCGCGCTCGACGGTGGCGAGGAGATGCTCGGCAAGCTCGGGGTGCCCTGGGGCGGTCACTGAGTCTCCGATGACTCAGATCGTGCGGTTCGCGCCGATGGCCGAGGTCGACGCCGACCTCGGGCTGCTCACCGCTGGGGAGCGGGCGCGTCACGAGCGGCTGGTCGCCGAGGCCGACAAGCGGGCGTACGTCGCCGCGCACGTCCTCGTCCGCGAGTGCGCTGCGGAGCTGCTGGGCACCTCGCGCGAGGAGATCGTGATCGAGCAGCGTTGTGCTCGCTGCGGCAGCTCCGAGCACGGAGCGCCGTCGGTGGCCGATGCCGCAGCGGTCCGGGTGAGCCTCAGTCACACCCGCGGCCAGGTCGCCGCGGTCGCCGCCGGCCGAGGCTGCGGCATCGATGTGGAGAAGGTCTCTCGCGGTCCTGACCGGGCGCTCTCCAGGCGCGAGGCGGCCTGGGTGGCGGGGCAGGAGGACGCTGCGTACGCGTTCACGCGGTTGTGGGTGCGCAAGGAGGCTCTGGTCAAGGCCGGGCACGGCAGCATGGCGGCCGCGCAGCGCCTCGACGTCCTCGCCGGCGACCCGTCCGGCGACGCCCCGGCGGACCGGGTGGGAGCAGTCCGGCTCACCCAGTGGGAGGGCTCCGGATTCCTCGGCGCCGTCGCGATCTGTGCCGACATGTGGACCGAAAGCTGATCGGAAACTGAACGAATCCCGCTTATCCACACCTTTGACTGGCGGATATGCGACATCACCTATCAGTTGACAGAGAAAGGGACCTCGGCATCTCGCGTGAGGCCCCGACTGTGAGTAACTTGGTCAGCCCGCGGGGACAGAGAGAGCCCCGTACTCGGGAGGAAGAACCGGATGAGTACGCAGTTGCGACCCCCAACGGCGGCGCGACCCAATCCATCAGCACGGACGCGAAGCGCGATCGTCGACCGCCTCAGTCCCGAGGACATCGACATGTTCTGGGACCAGATCGCCACCTCGCTCCCGCTTGTAGAGGAGACGGGTGCCGGTGGGGGCGAGGTGATCGTCACGTTCTGCTGGCGCGATGACGAGGCCGAAGAGGTGCTCCTCTTCGCCAACCGGCTGACCGACGAGCGTCATCTCGCCGAGACGATGCTCGAGCGGAAGGCGGGCACCGACCTGTGGCACGCATCGTTCCTGATGAAGGGCGACTGGCGGGCCTCCTACTCCTTCCTGTGCAAGCACCCCGGCGAGCCGGCCCCGTGGGAGAGCGGCGGGCAGGTCGAGCTGCGCGCCGTGCTGCACCGCGGCTACCTCGACCCGCTCAACCCCGACTGGTGCCACAACCGGCAGGGCGTCAAGCAGTCGGTCGTCTCCTTGCCCGACGCTCCGCTGCAGCCGTGGCTGTTCCGCCGTGACGACGTCGTCGCCGGCACGGTGACGCTCGAGGCGGGCCCCGACGGCCGCGACGTGTGGCTCTACGATCCCGCCGGCGCCGGTCTCAACGTCGACCTGCCGCTCGTGGTCGCCCTCGACGGTGAGATCTGGACCGACCACCACTCGCTGCCGACCACGCTCGACAACCTGATCGCCGACGGTCACCTCCGCCACGTACGCTGCGTCCTGCCCGCCTCCGGCGGCCGCGACAAGCGCTGGGAGGAGCTCGCCGGTGGCGAGGGCGCCGACTACATCGTCAACCAGCTGCTGCCGTGGGTGCGTGAGCGTCGCGCCGTCTCCGAGGAGACCTACGTCGTGGGCCAGAGCCTCGGCGGCGTCACCGCGCTCCGTGCCGGACTGACCTATCCCGGGCACATCCACGGTGTCGCCAGCCAGTCGGCCTCGCTGTGGCTCGACGACCTCGCCGACGCGGTCACGGCCGAGGCGAAGACCCGCGTGCATCTGGCACACGGCACCCAGGAGTGGGTCCTCGACGAGCTCCACCACGACCTCGTCGACCGCCTCCGTGCCGCTGGGATCGACGTCACCTCCGCCGAGCACAACGGTGGCCACGACTACGCCTGGTGGCGCTCGGCGGTCGCCGACGGACTGCGCGCGCTGCTGCCGCCGGAATAAGCGACGGCCGGGAGGGGGTTGAGACTTCACGTGAAGCTGAGTGTTCTCGACCTCGTCCCGGTCCGTAAGGACCAGTCCTCCGCAGATGCCCTCGCCGCGACGCTGTCATTGGCGAAGGTGGCCGACGAGCTCGGGTACGAGCGCTACTGGCTTGCCGAGCACCACAACATGCCGGCGGTCGGGTCGACCAACCCGCCGGTGCTGATCTCACTGGTGGCCGGTGCGACCGAACGGATCCGGGTCGGGTCCGGGGGAGTGATGCTGCCCAACCACGCACCGCTGGTGGTGGCCGAGCAGTTCTCGCTGCTCGAGGCGGCGTTCCCGGGACGGATCGACCTAGGCATCGGTCGTGCCCCGGGGACCGACCCGGTCACCTCCTGGGCGCTGCGCCACGGCGCCGGCGGCGTCACCGATGATGCGGTCAACCGCTTCCCGGAGTACCTCGACAACATCGTCGCGATGATGGCGCCGGAGGGCGTCGGGCTGATGGCCGGCGGCCGCCAGCACGTCCTGCACGCGACCCCGTCGGCAGCGTCGGTCGCCGAGCTCTGGCTGCTCGGCTCCTCCGACTACTCGGCGCGTCTGGCTGCCGAGAAGGGCCTGCCCTACGTCTTCGCCCACCACTTCGCGGGCAACGGCACCGACACCAAGGCGATGATCGAGCTCTACCGCTCGACCTTCCAGCCCTCCGAGCTCCTCGGCGAGCCGAAGACTTTCCTGACCGTGAACGCGAGCGTGGCCGAGACCGCCGAGGAGGCCGACCGCCGGGCGCTGCCCCAGCTGCTGACCATGCTGAAGCTGCGCACCGGTCAGCCGCTGACCGCGCAGCCCAGCATCGACGAGGCCGAGAAGACCGAGATCCCCGAGGCCCACCAGGTGCTCGTCGACACGATGCGGAGCCGTTGGATCATCGGCTCCGCGGCGTACGCGAAGGCGCGCCTGGCCGGGATGGCCGAGGAGTACGGCGTGGACGAGGTCATGGTGAACCCGGTCGGGTCGGCGTACGAGGGGACGGACCCGCGCACCGCGCCGGCCCGTGAGGAGACCCTGCGCCTGCTGGCCGACTGATTTGGGCGGCCGCTAGGATCGGGCCACCTCGTCGCGAGGTGACGGCGCGCCTGAGCCACTTGGGACGAGGGACCTAGGACACTGTCTGGTTCTGGGTGCGTATCGCTACGCTCGCGCACCGGTTGTGCCAGTCTGTTCACCGCTCTGTTTCCTTCTCCACATTTGAAAGTGCCGCCTCATGACACGCTGGAGCCTGCGCTTGTTGAAGCGCCGGGGGCCCCAGACTGCGACGCTCGCTGAGCAGTCAGATCCGGGTCTTGCTCGCTCATTCCCTCCGACCGGGGGGCAGGCCGTGCCCTTTTCTCCGGTGCCATCGAACACGAACCCCGCCATGCCACAGATCTCCTCCACGCCACCGCCTCTCCAGGAGGACGAGGACGAGGCCTGGCCCGAGATCATGGAGCAGTTCGGCCTCCACCTGATCAGCCTGGCCGAGCAGATGCGGCTCTCGCTCGACGGGCTCGAGGCCGACGAGGACGACCCCGATCGGTTGAAGAAGCTCTACGAGGTCGACCACGCCGTCACCCGCATGCGGCGCGCGAGTCGCGACCTGCGTACGCTCGCCGACCGCGCCGAGGACGAGATGGGTGGCATCGACACCTCGCTGCTGGACATCATCCGGATGGCGATGTCGGGCATCGAGCGCTACAACCAGGTGACGATCGGCCGGGTGAGCGACCTTGCCATCATCGGCTACGCCGCCGACGACGTCTCGTGCCTGATCGCCGCGCTGCTGGACAACGCGACGAAGTACTCCCCGGGTGCGGTGACGATCAACGTCCACCTCGCCGACGCCGGCGACGTGCTGTTCCGTATCGAGGACACCGGCATCGGCATCCCGGAGCGGTCGGTGGGCCGCCTCAACGCGCTGCTGGCGGGCCCGATCGTGGAGCTGGTCAGCAAGTCCGGGAGCCACACCGGGTTCCCGGTGGTGCACCGGATCGCCCGCAAGTACGACATCGACGTACGCCTCGCCACCCGCCCCGCCCCGGGCAACGGGATGATCGCGATGGTGACGGTGCCGGCCCAGCTCCTCTGCGAGCTGCCGGTCACGCCGCTCGAGCCTGCCGAGCTGCCGCGGACCTCGAGCGCGAGCAGCGTCGCGGTGCTGCCTCCCGCTCCGCGGCGGCGGGGACCCCGGTCCGCGCCTCAGGCGGTGCCCCAGTCCGCGCCGCAGCCGGTAGCCCGGCCTGCTCAGCCGGAGATGCGACCGGCCTCGCTCGAGCCCGTCCGCCGGCCCGTGCCACGGGCCGAGCAACAGGCTGCGCCACAGACCGGTCAACAGCCGGTTGCGCAGCAGTCGGCGGCCCAGTTCGCACCGGCGCCCAGCGAGCAGCCGTCGCCAGACCTCTCCACCGACACGATGAAGACGTCGATCCCGCTCTTCGGTGAGATGGATGGGACGGATGAGACGAACGAGGCCTCCATGTCCGCCGACCAGAGCGGCCCAGTAGAGTCGGGCGCGCTCCCGCGCCGGGAGCCGGTCAGCCTGCGCAGCAAGCAGACCGTGCCCGAAGCAGCTGTTGGACCGCAGACGGAGGAGTCCTCGCCCGAGGACCAGTCGTCGGCCCGGCACTCCTTCGCCGACGATCTCGACGCGTTCTCCCTTGGTAGCTAAGACCCAGCAGTGAAAGGAACCCTTTCGTAATGGAAAGCCCGGTCGTCCCCCGCGACCCCAAGGAATTCAGCTGGCTGATCGACAACTTCGCCAGCTCCACCCCCGGTGTGACCCATGCGCTCATCGTCTCCTCCGACGGACTCCCGCTGATC
Source organism: Nocardioides sp. NPDC047086 (assembly GCF_040643685.1). Taxonomy (NCBI): domain Bacteria; kingdom Bacillati; phylum Actinomycetota; class Actinomycetes; order Propionibacteriales; family Nocardioidaceae; genus Nocardioides; species Nocardioides sp. NPDC047086. The sequence goes on along the minus strand of NZ_JBEYUV010000005.1, from coordinate 121,333 downwards.
GGTGCTGGCGGCATGTCCGCCAACGTCGCCGACCCGCTCGCCGCGATGACGGCCGGAGTGATCAGCCTCGGCAACAACATCGCGCGTGAGGTGGGCGAGCCCGGCTGTGACCAGGTGATGCTGAAGTTCCACACCGGACACTTCCTCTTCATGGGCATCGGTGACCTCGCGGGCTTCGCCGTCCTCGTCGGTGCCGGTGCGAACCTGGGCGTCGTCGCCCACAAGATGGCCCAGATGGTCGACGCAGTCGGCCACGTACTCACCCCGCAGATGCGCGACGAGCTGCGTCAGATGACGGTCAGCTCGATGGCCGGGGAGAGAATGTGAGTCAGCAGAACCCGTGGGTACGTCCCTACGTGCTCACCGGCGGCCGCACCAAGACCAACCACCAGCTGTACGTGCACACGCTGGTCTCCGCGGCCCACTTCGACGCGCGCGCGGCCGCGAAGCTGACGCCCGAGTCGCGCAGGCTCTACGACCGCGTACGTCTCGGGCCACAGTCGGTCGCGGAGCTGTCCGCACACTGCGGGATCTCGCTCGGGGTGACGCGAGTGCTGCTCGAGGATCTTGCCTCGACCGAGCACCTGCAGATCAATGAGGGGGCCTACGACTCCCCGTTCGACCACCGTCTGTTGAAGAGAGTTATCGATGGCCTTTCCGAGCTCGGCTGACCGCCCGGCACTGACCGTCACCTCTGCAAAGCTCGTGATCGCGGGAGGGTTCGGCGTCGGGAAGTCGACCCTGGTCTCCTCGGTCTCGGAGATCCCGCCGGTCAACACCGAGGCATGGATGACGCAGGCCGGTGAGTCGCTGGACCCGCTCTCGGACTCGAGCGCCAAGACGACCACCACGGTCGCGATGGACTTCGGCCGGGTCACCCTCGCTCCCGACCTGCTGCTCTACCTGTTCGGCACCCCGGGTCAGCCCCGGTTCTGGCCGATGTGGGACGACCTGTGCCGCGGCGCCAGCGGTGCCGTCGTACTCGTCGACACCCGCCAGCTCGACGCGTCCTTCCCGGCGGTCAACTACTTCGAGAACGACACCGACGTGCCGTTCATCGTGGCGGTCAACCTGTTCGACGGGAAGCTGACCCACTCCCTGGAGAAGGTGCGCGACGCGCTCTGCCTCGACGAGCGGACGCCACTGGTGACCGTGGACGCCCGCGACCGCAGGTCGACGGCCAAGACGTTGGTCGCCTGCCTCTCGCACACGATGAAAACCACCCCCACACGCGCCTGAGCCCGGAGGCGCCCCCAACTCCGAAGGAGTTTCATTGCGCAAGATCCTGATCGTCGGCGCCGGACAGGCGGGCATGCAGCTCGCTCTCAGCCTCCAGGCCGAGGGCTACGAGGTGACGGTCATGTCCGCGCGTACGCCCGACGAGCTGCGCGACGGCTGGCCGATGTCGACGCAGGTCATGTTCGACCCTGCCCTTGCCTACGAGCGTGTCTACGACCTCAACCTGTGGGAGGACGAGGCGCCCCGCATCCCTGCGGTCGGCATCTCGGTCAGCCCGGAGCCCGGGGTTCGCGCGCTCAAGTTCGACGGCCCCTGGGAGCCGTACGCCATGTCCATCGACCAGCGCCTGAAGATGTCCTCCTGGCTGGAGCTGTTCGAGGACCGGGGCGGCCGGATCATCTACCACCCGGTGATGACCTCCGACCTGGCCGGCCTGGCCTCGATGTACGAGCTGACCCTGATCGCGGCCGGCAAGGGCGAGCTCGTCGAGCTGTTCGACCGCGACCCGGTCCGGTCCAAGTACGACACCCCCGGACGGGCGCTCTCGGCCATCTACCTCCACGGCATGGTCGAGCCCGACGACTTCCCCGCCGGAAGCATGCGGATCAACGTCGCGCCCGGTGTGGGGGAGCTGTTCGTGATCAGCGCCCTGACCCAGTTCGGGCCGAGCCGGGTCGCGTTCGTCGAGGCGATCCCCGACGGCCCCTTCGACTGCTTCTGGGACCACCCCCGCCCCGACGAGCACCTGCGCCGGCTGCAGCACGTGATGCTCGAGCACATGCCGTGGGAGGGTGAGCTGATGCGTGACTGCGAGCCCACCGACGCCCGCGCCTCGCTCTCGGGCGCCTTCACCGGCACGATCCGCAAGCCGTACGCCGAGGTGGCGGACGGCACCTTCGTCTTCGGCATGGGCGACGTCGTCGTGGTCAACGACCCGATCGCGGGCCAGGGCTCCAACAACGCCGCCCACTGCGCGGGGATCTACACCCAGGCGATCCTGGAGCGCGGCGACCGGCCGTTCGACCCGGCATGGATGCAGGAGACCTTCGAGACCTTCTGGGAGACCCGTGCCCAGCACTCGACCGGCCTGACCGACGCGCTGCTCAACCCGCTTCCCGACCACGTGCAGCAGGTGCTCGGCGCGGCCACGCAGCACCAGGCGGTGGCGGACCGGTTCACCCGGCTGTTCCCGCACCCCGAGGATCTCGGCCCGTTCCTCGGCGACCCGGAGGCCGCGCTCGCGTACGTCGCGGAGGTCGCTCAGGCGGACGCGGCCACCAGGGCCTGAGCGAGCGTCAGCGAGCGACCCAAAGGTTCAAGCCGCCACGTCCGTATTCTTCGCATTGCTCTACGGATGTGGCGGCTTGACGATTAGGGCATTCCTGTTCTAGGGGTCTACGCTTGGTAGTCGGTCCAACGTGGGTCTGTCTCGTCGTGCCTCGCGGCTGCCCGGTCAGCGCGCTTCTGTGCGCTCGCGGGTGAGACATGCAGATGGCTTCACGAGGTCCACTCCGAACTCTCGGAGAGGTTCCCGGACCGCCCGCGGGTCATCCGATCCGTGGTTTGAACGGTAGATGACCGACCAACAGATTGCAGAGGGCATGCCGAAGAAAGAAGGCGTGATCGAGATCGAGGGCACCGTAGTGGAGGCCCTCCCCAACGCCATGTTCCGTGTGGAGCTGAGCAACGGACACAAGGTTCTCGCCCACATCAGCGGCAAGATGCGGCAGCACTACATCCGGATCCTCCCCGAGGACCGCGTGGTGGTGGAGCTTTCTCCCTACGACCTGACGCGCGGTCGGATCGTCTACCGGTACAAGTAACCAGCCGACGATCAAGAAAGGGCTGACATGAAGGTCAACCCGAGCGTGAAGAAGATCTGTGACAAGTGCAAGGTGATCCGTCGCCACGGCCGCGTCATGGTGATCTGCGAGAACCCGCGCCACAAGCAGCGCCAGGGCTGAGTCCCAGCTCGCAGCACAACTGAATACTTCATCGAGTCGCTAGGACGCTGTGCCAGATCTTTCTGGGTCCGAACTCACCTCCGGAGCAGAGGCCGGAGCCCGAGGGTGCCACCCCGGGACGCGACCCGACCGACACCTCTGACGCAACCAGAAGGAACATAATGGCACGCCTCCAAGGTGTTGACCTTCCGCGCGACAAGCGCGTGGAGATCGCTCTCACCTACATCTACGGCATCGGCCGTACCACCTCGCAGAAGCTCCTCGAGGCCACCGGCGTCAACCCGAACACCCGGGTGCACGCTCTGGCCGAGGACGAGCTGGTCAAGCTCCGCGACGAGATCGAGGCCCAGGGCATCCAGACCGAGGGTGACCTCCGTCGTGAGGTCCAGGCTGACATCCGTCGCAAGATCGAGATCGGCAGCTACCAGGGTCGCCGCCACCGTCAGGGCCTTCCGGTCCGCGGTCAGCGCACCAAGACCAACGCGCGCACCCGCAAGGGCCCGAAGCGCACCGTCGCCGGCAAGAAGAAGGCCAAGTGATCCGACGCGCCCTGCGCGTTGATCCGGCTTTCGCCTCGATCTCACAGACCAGCCAACACAGGAGTTAATGCATGCCTCCGAAGACCCGTCAGGGGGCGACGAAGGTTCGTCGCAAGGAGAAGAAGAACGTCGCTCAGGGCGAGGCCCACATCAAGAGCACGTTCAACAACACGATCGTCACGATCACCGACCCGACCGGTGCGGTGATCTCGTGGGCCTCGGCCGGCACCGTCGGTTTCAAGGGCTCGCGTAAGTCCACCCCGTTCGCCGCGCAGATGGCCGCCGAGGCCGCTGGCCGCCGCGCGATGGACCACGGCATGAAGAAGATCGACGTCTTCGTGAAGGGCCCGGGCTCGGGCCGCGAGACCGCGATCCGTTCCCTGGGTGCGATCGGCCTCGAGGTCGGCACCATCCAGGACGTCACGCCGGCTCCGCACAACGGCTGCCGTCCGCCCAAGCGCCGCCGCGTTTGATCCCCACCGAGACATAGAAGGAGACTGAAGAGTAATGGCCCGTTACACCGGACCCATGACCCGCAAGTCGCGCCGTCTCGGTGTCGACCTTGTCGGCAACGACGCGGCGTTCGAGAAGCGCCCCTACCCTCCCGGCCAGCACGGCCGCGGCCGCATCAAGGAGAGCGAGTACCTCCTCCAGCTTCGTGAGAAGCAGAAGGCTCGCTTCACGTACGGCGTGATGGAGAAGCAGTTCGCCTCCTACTACGCCGAGGCCCACCGCCGCGGTGGCAAGACCGGCGACAACCTCCTGGTGCTCCTCGAGGGTCGCCTGGACAACGTCGTCTACCGCGCCGGCTTCGCCCGCACCCGCCGCCAGGCCCGCCAGCTGGTCGTCCACGGCCACTTCCTGGTCAACGGCAAGAAGGTCAACGTGCCTTCGTTCCAGGTCTCCGCTCACGACGTCATCGACGTTCGCGAGAAGTCCCTTGAGATGACCCCGTTCATCGTGGCTCGCGAGACCCACGGCGAGCGCGTCGTCCCCGCGTGGATCGAGGCCGTGCCGTCGCGCATGCGCATCCTGATCCACCAGCTTCCGGTCCGGGCGCAGATCGACGTCCCGGTCCAGGAGCAGCTGATCGTCGAGTACTACTCGAAGCTCTGATCAACCCTCAGCAGTAACCACGGTGAGTCCCCGGCGTTCAACTTCATACGAAGTCGTACGCCGGGGCCTTGCCAGCCCCACAGCCTTCCGTCATCACCCCTTGAAGTTCGGGTCCGTCAAATAGCGGTCGGCCCGGAAAGGACAAATCAGTGCTTATCGCACAGCGCCCCACCCTGTCGGAAGAGTCCGTCGAGGAGTTCCGCTCCCGCTTCGTGATCGAGCCCCTCGAGCCGGGCTTCGGTTACACGCTGGGCAACTCTCTTCGCCGCACCCTGCTCTCCTCGATCCCCGGTGCCTCGGTCACCTCGATCAAGATCGACGGTGTTCTCCACGAGTTCTCGACCATCGAGGGCGTCAAGGAGGATGTCACCGAGATCATCCTCAACCTCAAGGGTCTGGTCGTCTCCTCCGAGCACGACGAGCCCGTCACCATGTACCTGCGCAAGTCCGGTGCCGGTGACGTCACCGCTGCCGACATCGCGCCGCCGGCCGGTGTCGAGGTGCACAACCCTGACCTGAAGATTGCGACGCTGTCCGACAAGGGCAAGATCGAGCTCGAGCTCGTCGTCGAGCGTGGCCGTGGCTACGTCTCCGCCGTGCAGAACAAGGGCGCCGAGAACGAGATCGGCCGCATCCCGGTCGACTCGATCTACTCGCCGGTCCTCAAGGTCAGCTACAAGGTCGAGGCCACCCGTGTCGAGCAGCGCACGGACTTCGACAAGCTGGTCATCGACGTCGAGACCAAGCCGTCGATCGCTCCCCGCGACGCGATCGCCTCGGCCGGTAAGACCCTGGTCGAGCTCTTCGGTCTGGCCCGCGAGCTGAACGTCGACGCCGAGGGCATCGACATCGGCCCGTCGCCGGTCGACGAGCAGCTCGCCGCCGACCTCGCCCTCCCGGTCGAGGACCTGCAGCTGACCGTTCGCTCCTACAACTGCCTCAAGCGTGAAGGCATCCACACCGTGGGTGAGCTCATCTCGCGCTCGGAGCAGGACCTGCTCGACATCCGCAACTTCGGCGCCAAGTCGATCGACGAGGTCAAGCTGAAGCTGCACGAGATGGGCCTGTCCCTCAAGGACAGCGCTCCGGGCTTCGACCCGTCTGCCGCTCTCGCCGCCTACGGCGACGATGACGACGACGCGTTCGTCGAGGACGAGCAGTACTGAGTTTCCACCAAAACCGCCCCGTGAGGGGCGTCTACCCCGGTACCTGACACGGCCGGAGAGAAGGAGCAGGCACGATGCCTACCCCGAAGAAGGGTGCCCGTTTCGGCGGTTCGCCCGCGCACCAGAAGCTGATCCTCTCGAACCTCGCCACCGCGCTGTTCGAGAACGGCCGCATCACCACCACCGAGGCCAAGGCCCGGCACCTCCGCCCCGTCGCGGAGAAGCTGATCACCAAGGCCAAGAAGGGTGACCTGCACAACCGTCGCGAGGTCCTCAAGACCATCCGCGACAAGTCCGTCGTGCACACCCTCTTCACCGAGATCGCCGAGCAGTTCGCGGAGCGTCCGGGTGGCTACACCCGGATCACCAAGATCGGTCCTCGTAAGGGCGACAACGCTCCGATGGCTGTGATCGAGCTCGTCAACGAGGCCTACGAGCCGAAGACCAAGGCTGCTCCGGCTGCCGCGGCTCCGGTTGCCGCCCCGGCTGAGGAGAAGGTCGAGGAGGCGCCGGTCGAGGAGACCGCTGCCGAGGAGACCACCGAGACCGAGGTTGCTGCCGAGGAGACTCCCGCTGCGGAGACCACCGAGGACGAGGCCAAGGCCTGATCTGGTTCTGAACCGTGGCCCGTCACCCGCGAGGGTGGCGGGCCACAGTCATCTCCTGACTGTCATCTCCCGACCGTCACTGCCCGGCGGCCTGCTCGGTCTGCTCTGTCTGCGCGAGCAGCCAGCAGACGACCCCGCCGAGGACCAGGACCAGCGTCGTCGCGAGCGTGGTGAATGCGGACACGATCAGCATCACCGCGATGTTGTCGATGGACACGTCCGGCGTCAACGTGAGCGACAGGGACACCTGCACGCCGATGAGCAGGAGGTAGGTGATGGGGAGTCCGATCAGCCAACGGCGGCCGGTCCAGGCGGCGCATCCCCAGCCGGCCAGGACCATCACGAGGAACAGCGGTCCGAGAAGACCGGCGATGGCCGCGTTGTAGAAGTCGAGCAGCTGGGGCAGGCCGTACCAGAGCCCGGAGCTCAACAGCCAGGAGAGCATCGGCAGCACGATGCCCAGGAGCCGGGCCGTCGGAGTGCGGGCGATGTACGCCGCGCCCGCTGCCACCACGGCGTACAGCAGCGCGTTGAGCAGGATGGTCGCGACCGTGGTGAGCGTCATGCTGGCCGCCGAGCCGTCCAGGACGTACGTCAGGACGAGGCCGACCAGCGCGATCGCCAGCTGCAGGATCACCACCGTCACGATCACGACGACGGTGGTGCCCTTGAGCGATCGAGGAGTAGCCCCGGCGACGTGGGTCGGCGGGAACGGCGACGGCGGAGGCGGCGCGGCATGGCTCATGCCAGGCACACTGCCCGATCCGCTGCCGGGTGACCACCCCATTCGGGCGCGGCCGTCAGATCCCCGCCAGGAAGTCGGCGCCGTCGATGCTGCCGGGCTCGGCACCGGTGCGGGCGATGTCGTGGACCGCGCGCTGGATGGCCTCGTTGGCCGGCGTCGGGACGCCGTGGAGGCGACCGAGCAGCACGATCTCTCCGGAGAGGTAGTCGATCTCGACGCCGGTGCCGCGGCTGAGGCTCTGCCAGGTCGAGCTGTTGTTGGCGCGGCCGCGTCCGGTGATGTGGCCGACCCGTCGGGCCCGGTCCTCCTCGGCGGTCACGACGCTGATGCCGGCGGCAGCCAGAGCAGCCTCGGCCTCGACCAGGCAGCGAGCGTAGATCTCCTCGTCGCTGGGGCCGGGGGCGATCGCGGCGTTGATGCCGTTGCCGAGGTTGTTGAGGAGCTTGCGGTACTTCCAGGCCATGATGTCCGCGCGCGGCTCGCTCAGGAACCCTGCCTTGACCAGGTCGTTCGCGATCGCGCTGCTGGTCTCGTCGACGCCGCTGGGGTAGCGGCCGATGTCGAGGATGCCGGGCTTGTCGCCGGAGTCCTGGACGACGGTGCCCGGGGTGAGGAAGGTGGCCGGGAGGATGACGTGGATGGCGTACGTCCGGGCGAAGCGCCGCAGGATCCGCGGCTCGTTCGCGACGCCGTTCTGCAGGGAGACGATCGGGGTCTCCGGCGGGGCGTACGCTGCCAGGCCCTCGAGCGCCGCCTCGGTCTGCTGGCCCTTGACGCTGAGGAGCGCGACGGTGTCCTCGGTCCAGGCGACCTGGCTCGCGTCCTCCGCGGCGGGGACGTCGAGGGTGAGCACGCCGCCGGGGGTGTCGAGGGTGAGGCCGGTTTCCTGGATCGCGCGGAGGTGCTCGCCGCGGGCCACGAGGGTGACCTCGACCCCTGCCCGGTGCAGCAGACCGCCCACGACGCCGCCGACCGCGCCCGCTCCGAAGATCACATAGTTCATGGACAAAGTGTGGCAAAGCGTCCTCGCGCATTCCGCTCGGGGCGGGGGTTGCTGGGACAATGAGTGACGTGCGTATCAGGATCGACCTCGCCTACGACGGCACCATGTTCCACGGCTGGGCGACCCAGCCGGGGCTGCGTACGGTCCAGGGAGTGCTCCAGGACGCGCTGGCGACCGCGCTGCGGGTGCCGGCGACGGGGGAGCGGTCCCAGGTGTGGGTGACGGTCGCCGGGCGCACGGACTCGGGTGTGCACGCCCGCGGACAGGTGGCGCACTTCGACATCGACGCCGAGGTGCTCGAGTCCTCGCGTGGACGCTCCGAACAGTCGCCGCTCGACTCGCTGGTGCGCCGGTTGAACGGGATCCTCCCCGCCGACCTGCGCGTTCGGGCCGCCGTCGAGGCGCCGGTGGGCTTCAACGCCCGGTTCTCGGCGCTGTGGCGACGCTACGTCTACCGGATCGTGGACGACCCGGCGTATGTCGACCCGCTGCAGCGCGGGCACGTGCTCTACCGGACCCGGCCGCTCGACCTGTCGCTGATGAACGTCGCCTCCGCCGACCTCGTCGGGCTCAACGACTTCGCGTCCTTCTGCAAGCCGCGCGAGGGCGCGACCACGATCCGCGAGCTGCGCCGGCTCAGCTGGGACCGGCGCCCCGACGGGATCATCGAGGCGACCGTCCTCGCCGACGCCTTCTGTCACTCCATGGTGCGCTCGCTGGTCGGGTGCCTGATGGTGATCGGCGAGGGCCGCAAGGACGTCAGCTGGGCCAAGGAGTCGCTGGCCTCGCGCTCGCGGTCCTCGTCGATCCCGATCGCGCCGGCCAACGGCCTGACCCTCGAAGAGGTCGCCTATCCGCCCGACGACATGCTGGCGGCCCAGCACGAGCGCACCATGAACCGACGAGGAGAGCACGAGCTTGACCGGGACCGATGACGAGCACTACTTCTCCGCCGACCCGTCGGTGCCCTTCGAGCGGATCCCCGTCACCACGACCGTGTGGGACCTGGATCTCTCGCTGGTCTCGGGATCGGGCGTCTTCGCCAAGGGGCGGCTCGATGTCGGTACCGCGGTGCTGTTCCGGGAGACCGACCCGCCGGCCGGTGGGCGCATCCTCGACATGGGCTGCGGCTACGGGATCATCGGGCTCGCCTGCGCCTTGGCCGCGCCGTCCGCGCAGGTCACCGGGGTCGACGTCAACGAGCGCGCCGTCCTGCTGGCCAACGAGAACGCCGCCTCCCTCGGGCTCGGCGACCGGTATCGCGCGGCGGTTCCGGCCGAGATCGACCCGGGGATGACGTACGACGAGATCTGGAGCAACCCGCCGATCCGGATCGGCAAGCAGGCCCTCCATGAGCTCCTGCTCACCTGGCTCCCGCGTCTGGCCCCCGGCGGCCGCGCGGTCATGGTCGTCGGCAAGAACCTCGGCGGCGACTCGCTCCAGCGCTGGCTCGGCGAGCAGGGCTACCCCACCACCCGCATCGCCAGCGCCAAGGGCTTCCGTGTCCTCGAGACGCGCCGTTCCTGAACGGTCCAGGTGTCGGTTTCCGCCCTCTCGCGCGTCTCACTGCTGATCGCGCGGGGTGCGCTGCCAGACTCCGTCCATGACCAGTCCCGCGATGACCACCCCCGCGCTGAGCAACCGTCAGCGCCTGGCCCGCTCCTACCAGGCCTGGGGCGCCGCCGCGCTGCTGAGCCTGGTGACGGTGCTGCCTGTCTACCTTGCCGTCACGAGCTCCGGGATCGAGCTGTCGCGGCTGGTGAGCGTGCCGGTGATGCTCGTCGTGGGCCTGATCGGGCCGGCCGTCGGGGCGTACCTGAGCATGCGCGCCGGCCTGGGTCGGTTCTGCACCGGGGCCGCGTTCGTGATCATCGCGACCCCGATGACGAGCCTGCCGCTGCTGGCGATCCCGGCGTACGTCTTGGCGCCCTGGATCGCCGTGGCGATCAGCGAGGAGCCGGCGCCTGAGCGCCGCGACGGCTGAGCGCTCAGTCTGGGACCGATAGGTCAGCCGACACGATCGAGTCAGCGCACTCGAGCATCCGTGCGCGAGTGGCTCGGTCATGCTAAGTCCTAGGCGCCGGCGTACCCGGCCTGACCCGAACTCCGCCGAGTCGGCTCGTCATAACGAGCCGACTCGGCGGGATTTCGTGTCAAGATGCGCCGACTCGGCGGGGGTCGGGTCAGGCGGGGACCGGGTTCTTGGCCAGCCGGACCGGGAGCCGGTCGAGGCTGTAGACGACCGAGAGGTCGCGCCAGCCGAGGTCGCCGGGGTCGTCGGTGGCCATCGCCAGGTCGGGGAAGCGGCGGGCGAGGCCGGTCAGTGCCGCGCGGAGCTCCATGCGGGCCAGCTCGGCGCCGACGCAGCGGTGCATGCCGTGACCGAAGGCGAAGTGCATGGTGTCGGCGTTGCGGAGGTCGAACTGCTCCGGCTTCGGCATCACCGCGGGGTCCCGGTTGGCGCCGGTGAGGCTGACCAGGACGACAGCGCCCTTCTTGACCGGCAGACCGAAGAGGTCGTGGTCCTCGCGGGCGAACCGCGGGAACGCCAGCTGCACCGGGCACAGGTAGCGGAGCAGCTCCTCGACGACCTTGTCGACCTCAGCGCGGTCGCCCGAGCGCAGGATCTCGTACGCCTCCCGGTTCTGCATCAGGACGTAGGCGCCCATGGAGAGCATGGAGGCAGAGGTCTCGTAGCCGCCGAGGAAGACACCGTCGGCGAGACCGCCGAGCTCGACGTCGTCGTACTCCGAGCCCTTGTTGCGGATGATCTCGCCGATCATGCCGTCGCCGGGCTCGGCGCGCTGCTGACGGACCTGCTCGATGAGGAACGTCCTGGTCTCGGTGGCCGCACCGAACGCGCCGGCACCGCCCTCTGAGAGGTCGAAACGGGCCATGCCGAGCTTGTGGAACTCGTCGCGTACGTCCTCGGGCATGCCCAGGAGCTCACAGATCACCCGGAACGGGATCTCGAAGCCGAAGTGCTGGACCAGGTCGACCTCGGGGCCGTTGGCCTCCATGTCGTCGAGGGCGTCGGTGACGATCCGGTCGATCATCTCGTTGAGGCGGCCGAGGCGGCGCATCGTGAACTCGGGGGTCAGCAGCCCGCGGAGCTTGGTGTGATCGGGCGGGTCGGTCATGCCGAGGCCGCCGATGCCCTCGGCGTCGGTGCGCTTGCGGGTGCCGAGCAGGTGGCGCATGTCGTTGGAGTAGGCGTGCCGGTCGGCCAGGACGTGCTTGGACTCGGCATGCCCGGTGACCAGCACGATGTCGAGGCCGAGCACCGAGCCCAGCTTGGTGACCGGCGCCTGCTCGCGGCTCTCGGCGAGCATCGGGACCGGGTCGAGGCCGTCACGGCGCAGCGGGAAGGTCAGATGCTCGGGGATCTTGCGCAGCGTGGTGATGTCGGGGATCGGCGACTCCTTGCCTCGCATCGCGAACTGCAGGGCAAGCTTGCGGGCACGCTCGGTCAGCGGTCGCGTCATCGCCCATACAAGGGGACGCACCTGGGCAGCAATCGACATGCGGCCAGTCTGGACCATCGCCAAACGCCGGTCATCAGGAATAACCCTGGTTTGAGGTTGTGTCTTGGATCACCCCTCAGGATCGCCCTTCAGGAGCGCCCCGGGATCACCCGTGGAGGACGGTCCTGAACAGCGCGCACGTCTCCTCGATCGCCAGCTGCGCGGCCTGCGAGTGGTGGCCCATCGCGAAGAAGCCGTGGATGAGGCCGTCGCAGTGGTGGTAGGTCGTGGGGACCCCCGAGCTCTCCAGCGCCTTGGCGTACGCGATGCCCTCGTCGCGCAGCGGGTCGAACTCCGCGGTGACCACGACCGCCGGTGCCAGGCCCTCCAGGCGGCCCTTGATCGGGCTCAGCCGGGGGTCGGCGCGATCCGCGTCGCCGACGTAGTTGTCGGAGAACCACTTCATCGTCGGCAGCTCGAGGAAGTAGCCGTGGCCGTTCTCCGCGTAGGACGGGTAGCCGCTGGTCATGTCGGTCGCCGGGTAGATCAGCAGCTGGGCGGCGAGCTCGCGCCCCTCGTCGCGGAAGACCTGCGCGACCACGGCCGACAGGTTTCCGCCGGCGCTGTCACCGGCGACCGCGACCCGGCCGTCACCGCCGAGCGTGGCGGCGTTGTCGCTGACCCAGCGAGCCGCGGCCAGCGCGTCGTCGTAGGCGGCGGGGAACGGGTTCTCGGGGGCGAGCCGGTAGTCGACCGCGACGACCACGGCGTCGCAGATCGTGGCGAGGTTGCGGGCCTGGTCCTCGTGGGTGTCGAGGTCGCCGACCACCCAGCCGCCGCCGTGGAACATCACGATCGTGGGCAGCGGCCCCTGCGTGGTGGGCCGGTAGATGCGTACGTCCAGGTCGCCGGCCGGCCCTGGGATCACCGAGCTCTCCACCGATCCGACAGGTGGAAGCGGGATGCCCTCGCCCAGCGCGCGGTAGAGCGCTCGTGCCGTCGGTGGGTCGAAGGACTCCAGGGGCTGGCCCTTCGCGAAGAGGGTGAGCAGGTCAGCGATCTGGCTGTCGAGCGGAGGCATGGCGACAGTCATATCGTTAATTGCCAAAATGTGTCGAGCGTCACGTTCTGCTGATGGGACCGCTGGATCGAACCCGTCCGGTAATAACCATTCGACACGGGTGCCAGACTGGACGGCTGTGGGACATGTGGACGTTGCTGGAGTGAGGTTCCAGCTGCCGGACGGACGAGTGCTGCTCGACGACGTCTCCTTCCGGGTGGGCGAGGGGGCGAAGGTCGCGCTGGTCGGCGCCAACGGCGCCGGGAAGACGACGCTGCTCAGGATCGTCACCGGTGAGCTGACCCCGACGGCCGGATCCGTCGCACGCTCCGGCGGCCTGGGGGTGATGCGGCAGATGGTCGGCAAGGGCTCCTCGACCGTCGGTGAGCTGCTGCTCTCGGTCGCGCCCGTGCGGGTGCGCGAGGCGACGGCGGCGGTGGAGGCGTGCGAGCTGGAGCTGATGTCGTCGGAGGACGAGCGGCTGCAGATGCGCTACGCGACCGCGCTGGCCGAGTACGCCGACGCCGGCGGCTACGACATCGAGGTCGTCTGGGACGTGTGCACCATGGCCGGGCTCGGCGTGCCCTACGACCGCGCTCGCTACCGCTCGCTGGACACGCTGTCCGGCGGCGAGCAGAAGCGCCTCGTCCTGGAGTATCTCCTCCGCGGCCCCGACCAGGTCCTCCTGCTCGACGAGCCCGACAACTTCCTCGACGTGCCTGGCAAGATCTGGCTCGAGGAGCGCATCCGGGAGTCCCCGAAGACGATCCTCTACGTCAGCCACGACCGTGAGCTGCTGGACAACACCGCGACCAGGGTGGTCACGGTCGAGCTCGGCGCGTCCGGGGCCGGCAACAGCACGTGGACGCACCCTGGTGGGTTCGCCTCCTACCACGAGGCCCGCAAAGACCGGTTCCTGCGATTCGAGGAGCAGCGCCGTCGCTGGGACGAGGAGCACGCCAAGATCAAGGCGCTGGTCCTGCGGCTGAAGGTCAAGTCTGAATACAACGACGGGATGTCCAGCCAGTACAAGGCGGCCCAGACCCGGCTCCGGAAGTTCGAGGAGGCCGGCCCGCCCGTCGAGCAGCCACGAGAGCAGGCGGTGCAGATGCGGCTGCGCGGCGGGCGCACCGGCAAGCGTGCGGTGGTCTGCGAGGCGCTCGAGCTCACCGGACTGATGAACCCGTTCGACCTGGAGGTCTGGTACGGCGAGCGGGTCGCCGTGCTGGGCTCCAACGGCTCGGGCAAGTCCCACTTTCTGCGGCTGCTCGCCCGCGGCGGCACCGACCCGGACGTGGAGCACCGCCCGGTCGAGGACACCCCCATCGACCCGGTTCGCCACCAGGGGACGGCCAAGCTCGGCGCCCGCGTACGGCCGGGCTGGTTCGTGCAGACCCATGCCCATCCGGAGCTGGTGGGGCGTACGTTGCTCGACATCCTGCACCGCGGTGAGGCAACGCCTGACGGGCGTGGACGCGCGGGCATGGGGCGCGAGGCTGCCTCGCGGGTGCTCGACCGCTACGAGCTCGCGCACGCGGCGGAGCAGAACTTCGACTCGCTCTCGGGAGGGCAGCAGGCGCGCTTCCAGATCCTCCTGCTCGAGCTCTCGGGCGCGACGTTGCTGCTGCTCGACGAGCCGACCGACAACCTCGACGTCCAGTCCGCCGAGGCCCTCGAGGCGGGGCTGGAGTCGTTCGAGGGCACCGTCATCGCGGTCACCCACGACCGCTGGTTCGCCCGTGGCTTCGACCGCTTCCTGGTCTATGGCGCCAACGGTGACGTCTACGAGTCCCCGGAACCGGTCTGGGACGAGACCAGAGTGGAGAGGTCGCGATGAGCGAGCTGGTGATCGAGCGCGTCGACCCGTTCGACGACGACGTCTTCGACGCGTGGTACGACGTGATGACCGCGTCGTGGCTCGACGTACGCGGCCCCGACGCGGATCTGTGGGCGCGTGAGGAGCAGCGCGTCGAGCTGCAGCAGCAGAGCGAGAAGACCGACCGACGCGCCTACGTCGGGCGCGTCGGGGGAGAGGTCGTCGCGGCTGCCTGGATGGCCATGCCGCTGCTCGACAACCTCCACCGCGCGACGCTCGTGGTGGCGGTGCTCCCGGCCCACCGGCGCCGGGGCCATGGCGCCGGGCTGCTCGACCATGTCGAGGCGGAGGCCCGCGCCCAGGGGCGTACGTCGTTGACGGGGGAGGTCTGGTGGCCCTGGTCGCTCGGCTCCGGTGGTAAGGGATCGCCGGGGCGGGACTTCGGGATCGCCCGGGGCTATGCGCCCGCCCTGGTGGAGGTACGCCGCCTGCTGCGGCTCCCGGTGCCGGACCACGTCCTCGACCGGTTGGCGGCGGAGGCCGCCGAGAAGCATGGCGACTACACGCTGCGGTCCTGGGTCGGCCGGGTGCCCGACGACATCGTCGAGAGCTGGGCGGTGCTCGACGCCAGCCTGGAGACCGAGGCGCCGACCGGCGACCTCGACGTCGAGGCGCCTGAGCCCGACGTGGCGAGGGTGCGCGAGACCGAGGAGCTGGTCGCGGCCCAGAAGCGCACCCTCTACCACTCGGTGGCGCTGGACGCCGGTGGCCGCGTGGTCGCCTACACGGTGATCGGCTACTCGAGCCTGGACGGCAACAGCTATCAGTGGGGCACCCTGGTCGAGGCGGCCCACCGGGGCCACCGGCTCGGGCTGGCGGTGAAGGTCGCCAACCTCCGGCTGCTCCAGGCCGAGCGGCCCGAGGTCCCGACCCTGACGACGTACAACGCCGAGGTCAACGCCCACATGATTCAGGTCAACGAGGCCATGGGCTTCGAGCCGGTCGAGTGGCTGTGCAGCATCCAGAAGCAGGTCTCCTGAGCCCGAGCCGGACCATGCTCGAGCGCCCCATCCCCGGCTCGGAAGGCGGGTATGAGGCGCTCGGATGTTGGCACCCCGCGGCGCTGAGTCCCTGCGGGGCCCAGCGCCCTTGCGGGGAGATCAGGAGGCGTCGGAGTCCAGGGTGACCTTCGCGGTCTGCTCCTCGCCGTTGCGTGACCAGCTGACGTCGACCTTGTCATCGGGGCGGTAGGAGCGGACGGTCGCCACGAGGGAGTCCGATCCGGTGATGACGTGGTCGTCGACCTTGGTGATGATGTCGCCCTTCTCCAGGCCGGCCTTCTCGGCGGTGCTGCCGTTGCCGACCTCCTGGACCTGCGCCCCGGTGACCGAGGTCTGGCCGCTCTGGGCCTGGGGAGCGTCGGAGACCGAGATGCCGAACTGCGCGTGGGTGGCCTGCTCGCCCTTCTCGAGCTGCTCGACGATCGGCTGGATCTCGTCGATCGGGATGGCGAACCCGATGCCGATCGAGCCCGCGTCCTCGCTGGTCGCGCCGCCGGAGCGGATCGAGGCGTTGATGCCGACGAGGTTGCCGTTGAGGTCGACGAGCGCGCCACCGGAGTTGCCGGGGTTGATCGCCGCGTCGGTCTGCACCGCGGGGTAGACGGTGGCCGCGCCGCTCTGGTCGACGCCGACGTTGACCGGGCGGTCGAGGGCGCTGACGATGCCGGTGGTCACCGTGGAGTCGAGCCCGAACGGGGAGCCGATCGCCACGACGCTCTGGCCGACGGTGAGGTTGGAGGACTTGCCGATCGTGATCGGCGTGAGGTCGGAGACGCCCTTCGCCTTGATCACGGCGGTGTCGGTGAGCGGGTCGGTCCCGAGGACCTCGGCGGAGGCCTTCGTACCGTCGTTGAAGTCGACGGTCACCGTGCCACCGTTGGCCGCCAGCTCGACCACGTGGTTGTTGGTCAGGATCGTGCCGTCGGAGGAGATGACGACCCCGGAGCCCGAGCCGGAGCCCTGCTGGGAGGTGACCTCGATCTTCACGACGGAGGGGAGCACCTTGGCCGAGACCTTCTCGATGCTGCCCTCGGGGGCCTTCGCGTCGACGACCTGCGAGGTGGCGGGGGTGTTCGCCCCGCCGCCGCTGCCGTCATCGTTGAGGGCGCCGTAGACGGCAGCGCCACCGACGCCGGCGGCACCACCGGCGACCAGGGCGCCGGCGAGGACCGCCGCGACGAGGCCGGTGCGGCCCGCGGCGCGCTTCTTGACGGGGGCGCCCGGGGCGCCGGGGGCGCCGGGCACGGCCGGCATGACGGAGGTCTGCGCCGGCGGGGGCGCGAACGGGCCGGCGGGAGGCTGAGTGGGGCCGGCGGGAGCCGGGGGAGTCCACTGCGGCGGAGTCCCACTCGGCTGCGGAGGAGGGAGTTCGGTCATGTCTTCGAGTGTGACCAGTGTCCCTGTGAACGGGCTGAGACGGGGCTATGCGGTCTCGAAGAGATGCCTCAGGACCCGGCGAGCAGGCCGACGACCGGGGCGAATGCCTCCATGAGCTCCTCGCCGACCACGACGTAGGAGACGCCCAGCCGTTCCCGGCGCTCGCGGATCTGGTCGGCCATCTCCTCGCGAGAGCCGCTGACGACGCCGATGGCGCCCTTCGCGGCCAGCGCTGCGGGGTCGAGCCGTCCGGCCAGATAGCGCGGAACGGTGTCGCCCACGGCCATCAGGTTCATGTTGAGCTCGGGCGTGCCGCCCTCGGGGCGGTCGGCGGAGCGTACGTGATCGACTGCCGTGCGCACCGTCGACTCCTCGGCGTCGAACGGGACCCCGAGAGCGGCGATGTCGGCGTGCTCGCCCGCAACCCGCAGCATCCGCGGACCGCCGCCGGCGATGAGGATCGGCACCTGCTGGGGTTCGGTCCCGTAGGGGAGCACCGAGGCCTCGGTGGCCCGGTGGTGGGGTCCGTCGACCGTGACGGTCTCGCCGGCCAGGAGCCGCTTGATGACGCCGATCGACTCGACGAGCCGGTCGATGCGTACGCCCGGGCGGTCGAAGCCCAGCCCCAGCATCGCGTTCTCCCGGGCCGAGTCGGGGCGACCGGCGCCGAGCCCCAGCTCGAAGCGCCCGCCCGAGAGCACCGAGAGCGTCGCCGACTCCTTGGCGACCTGGACGGGATGGCGGAAGTCGTTGGCCAGGACGTACGTCCCCACGTGCAGCCTCGTGGTCACCGCCGCGGCGGCGGCCAGGGCAGGGAAGACGGCATGGCCGAAGGACACGTTGTCCGGCATGACGAGCGTGTCGTAGCCCGCGCTCTCGACGCGGCGGGCGAGGTCGCTCCAGGCTGCCCCCGTGGGTGCCTGGGCCGCGACGACGCCGAAGCGGAAGGGTCTGGTCTCAGGTGTGGTGGTCATGCCCCCAGGCTGGCCCTGACGGGGCGTGCGTGGATCCGCTCACCGGCGACCGTGGCGTACGCAGATCCGCGCAGTCCCTACTCGGCCTCCATCCGCAGGGTCAGCTGCTTGAGCAGAGCCGCCAGCTCCGTACGACGCTCCGAGCTCAGCGTCTCCAGCAGCCTGGTCTCGGCCTCGCCGCGCAGGTCCATCGCCCGTCGCCAGATCTCGATGCCGGCCTTGGTCGCCTCGACGCTGATCTTGCGGCGGTCCTCCGCCGATGTCGTACGCCGCACCCACCCGGACTTCTCCATGCTGTCGAGCCGGCCCGTCATCCCGGCCGGACTGATGTCGAGATCCTTCGCGAGGGCGGTCGGCGAGGCGTGACCGGGGGTGTCGCGGATCATCAGCATGTGAAGCGTCTTGTACTCGAAGTCGGCCAGCCCGACCTCGCTCACCGCCGTCGCGCGAGCATCGTTGAAGAACTTCGCGATGAAGCCGATCCGCACCGTGATCGCCTCGATCTCGTCGTCGAAGTCGATGTCGATCCAGTGGTCGCGCCACCTCGCCACGTGACGGTCGGCCCAGTCCTCCGTGGCGTCCGCGCTTCGTGCGGGCACTCCCTCGGTCGTCTCGGCGGGAGGTCGCATCTCGGGCATGCTCCGACCCTACCGTTCGGTCGGGCCGATAATTCGTTGGCGAATAGTTCGCTGGCGAAGTAACTTTCCCGCATGACCGCAATTACCACCGACCCGCCGACCGGGCGGCGTTCGCCGCTGAGGCACCGCAACTTCCGTCGGCTCGTGACCGGGACGGCCGCCTCGTCGCTGGGCAATGCGATCACGCCGGTCGCGCTGGCGTTCGCGGTGCTCGACCTGGGTGGCTCGGCGGTCCAGCTCGGCCTGGTCGAGGCCGTGTTCGCAGCCTGCCAGGTCGTGACCACGCTGGCCGGGGGAGTGCTCGGCGACCGGGTCTCGCGCAAGGTGATGATGGAGGGCACAGCCGCGATCAGCGCCGTCGTGATCGGGTCGCTGGCGGCGACGATCATCCTCGGGGTTGCGACGATCCCCTCGATCGCGGTGATGGGTGGTCTCGCGGGCATCGTCGCCGCGCTCAACCAGCCCTCGGCGATGGCGATGACCAAGGTGGTCGTGCCCGAGGAGGAGCTGGGTGCCGCCGTCTCGCTCCGGTCGCTGCTCCAGACCACCGCGTCGACCATCGGCTACGCGCTCGGCGGTGTGCTCGTGGCCGCGGTCGGCCCCGGCTGGGCGATCACGGTCGACGCGCTCACCTTCGCCGTCGCCGCCGTCGCCTACGCAGGCATGCGGGTGCCCCATGAGCGCCCGCCCCACAAGGCCTCGATGCTCGGCGACCTCGCCGAGGGCTTCCGCGAGGTGATGCGGCACTCGTGGCTGTGGTTCCTCATCCTGCAGGCGCTGCTCTACCACCTGTTCTGGTCGGGGGCGCACAGCGTGCTCGGGCCGATCGTGGTCGGCGAGGGGATCGGCCGGGCGTCGTGGGGCTTCGCGCTCTCCGCCCTGATGGCCGGGTTCTTCGTCGGCGGCCTGTTCTGCCTGAAGTTCCGCCCACGCCGGCTGCTCTCCGTGGGAGTGCTCTTCCTGGCGATGACCGGCCTCTTCCCGATCTCGATGGCCATCTCGGACACGCTCTGGCCGATCCTCATCGGCGCGTTCCTGCACGGCTTCGGGCTGCAGGTCTTCGACATCTTCTGGCAGATCGCGATCCAGCAGGAGATCCCCGAGGAGAAGCTCTCCCGGGTCTACTCCTTCGACATCGTCGGCTCGTTCGTCGCCCGCCCCGTGGGGCTCGCGCTCGTCGGTCCGGTCGCCGTCGCGGTGGGTTTCGACGCCTGGCTGTTCGTGGTCGCCGCGGTGATCTCCGGCAGCGCCCTGCTGTCGATCTCCTTCGCGGGCGTACGCCGTCTGGAGCGCGCCCCCGAGCGGGCCCTCTAGAGCGGAAGGCCGAGCGCGAGCAGGTCGGTGCGGAGGTGCTCGGCTCCGGTGAACTGGATCGCGTGCATACCCAGCGCCGCGGCCGCGGCCACGTTGGCGACGCTGTCGTCGATGAACGCCAGCCGGTCCAACGGCATCCCGGCGCGCTCGGCGACCAGCTGGTAGATCGCCGGATCGGGCTTGGCCAGGCGCACCTCACCGGAGACGACGACGTCACCGAGCAGCTCGATCACGTCGTACGTCGCCGGAGCATGCGGATAGAGCTCGGCCGACCAGTTGGTCAGTCCGAGCTGCGCGACCCCGGCGTCGGCGAGCTCGCGGACCAGCTCGTGAGTGCCGGGGACCGGGCCGAGCAGCGCGAGCGGGAAGTTGTCGACGTACGCCGCCCCGGCGCTGAGCCACTGGGGTGCGTCGCCCTCGAGCGCGGTGAGTGCCTGAGCCCAGGTGCGGCCGGCGTCCTGGGCGTAGTTCCACGCGTGGAAGTCGTAGGACCCCAGGAACGCGCGGGCGTCGGCGTCACCGACCCCCGCCGCGATCGCCGGGAGCGGGTCCCAGCGGATCAATACGTTCCCGAAGTCCCAGATGACACCGTCCACGTCAGCCATGTCTCTCCTATGCGCTGCTCGTCTCGAGTCGGCGCAAATCCGTCCTCGCTTCGCTCCGGGAGGTTTGCGCCGACTCGAGCCTGGCTAAGCGCTCACTTCCAGCGCACGTCGCGCGGGACGAAGGTGAGTCCGCGCTCGCCGGTGTAGATCTGCTTCGGACGGGCGATCTTCTGCTCCTTGTCCTGGACGAGCTCCAGCCACTGGGAGAGCCAGCCCGGCGTACGCCCGATGGCGAACAGCACGGTGAACATCTCCGGCGGGAACTCCAGGGCCTCGTAGATCAGGCCGGAGTAGAAGTCGACGTTCGGGTAGAGCTTGCGCTTGACGAAGTACTCGTCCTCGAGCGCGATCTTCTCCAGCTCCATCGCGATGTTGAGCAGCGGGTTGGTGCCCGTGACCTCGAAGACGTTGAGCGCCTGCTGCTTGATGATCGTCGCGCGCGGGTCGTAGTTCTTGTAGACCCGGTGACCGAAGCCCATCAGCCGCTCGTTGCCGGCCTTGACGCCCTCGATGAAGGCGGGGATGTTCTCCACCTTGCCGATGCGGCGCAGCATCCGGAGCACGGCCTCGTTGGCGCCGCCGTGGAGCGGGCCGAAGAGGGCGCCGACGCCGGCAGCCACCGAGGAGTAGGGGTCGACCTGGGTCGAGCCCACGCTGCGGACGGCGTTGGCCGAGGCGTTCTGCTCGTGGTCGGCGTGCAGGATGAAGAGGGTGTCGAGCGCCTTGACGATGCGCTCGTCCGGTGCGTACTTCGACTCGCTCATCTTGAAGAGCATCGAGAGGAAGTTGCCGGTGTAGGACAGGTCGTTGTCCGGGTAGACGTACGGCTTGCCCTGCGCGTGCCGGAACGCCCATGCGCCCAGCGTCGGCATCTTGGCGATCAGCCGGATGATCTGCAGGCGACGGTTGTCGGGGTCGGAGATGTTCGCGGCGTCCGGGTAGAACGTCGACATCGCGCCGACCGACGCCATGAGCATGCCCATCGGGTGGGCGTCATAGCGGAAGCCCTGCATGAACTCCTTGATGTTCTCGTGCACGAACGTGTGGAAGGTGATCTCGTGCACCCACGCGTCGTACTCCTCCTTGGTCGGCAGCGCGCCGTGGACCAGGAGATAGGAGACCTCCAGGAAACTCGACTTCTCGGCGAGCTGCTCGATGGGATAGCCGCGATATTCGAGCACGCCCTTGTCACCGTCGATATAGGTGACGGAAGATCGGCAGGAAGCGGTGTTGACGAAGCCGGGGTCATAGACGGCCAGGCCAGGACCTTCTTCTTGGGTGGCCGGGTCAGCGGCCTTGATCTTCCCCAGGTCGGCGGCGCGGATGGTGCCGTCGGTGATCGGGATGTCGTACTCCACCCCGGTGCGGTTGTCACGCACTGTTAGAGATTCGGTCACGATCAGCAACGGTAACCCTCTTGAAATCCCCGACGTAACTCGGCGTCCCACCCATTGGCCGATTTCGACTCAGAGTCGGAACCTGTCCCGCGCCGGTTTCGTGTCGCCGGATGGCTCGTCGTCGCCGAACCGGGTCAGCGCATCGCGCAGCCGATGAAGGTCGAGAGCGGTCTGCACCGACCGCTCGTTGAGGGTGTCGTCCTCTCCTCGGAGCGCACGCAGCGCATCCTGGACCTCGGTCTCGCTCGGCTCCCCGGTCATGGGGACATAATCTAGGTGCCAGGACCAAGACCCGCCTAGTGCGGATCCTCCACGGCCTGCTGGTCGGTGCCGTGGGCCACACGCCACAGCAGCAGCGTGACCGCCGCGCGCTGACGTCCCCGCCCCTTGATGGGCGCGTAGCCGAGCTGACCACTGAGCCACGTCAGCCGCTCCTGCAGCGTCGAGTGGTGCACATGGAGCATCGCGGCTGACTGCCGCAGGCTCAGCTGGTCCAGCACCGCGTGGAGCGTGTCCACGACCCACGGATGACCCTCGAGCAGCTCGTCGAGACGTCGTACGTCAGCCACCCCCGCCGCCTCGTCGGCGCTGATCCGCTCGGCGATCACGGCGAGTGCCCCGAGGTCGTCGTAGCGGACGACCGCGGGCGCGAGAACGCCGACGTCGGCAGCCAGCCGGAGGGCCGTCCGCGCCTGCTCCAGCGCGGTCGGCAGGTGGATCGGGTCGGGGGCGACGGCGGCTCCGGCGCGAACGCCCTCCGGGATGGTGGGCCTGCCGGGAAGCAGCTCGACCACCAGGGCACCGACCGTGCTGATCAGCGAAGCCCGCAGGTTGGCCGAGGTGCTCAGCACGACCGTGACCGGGCCGGTCAGGCCGAGCCGTGCGACCGCGTCGCGCCTGTCGGTCTCGGTCGCGTCGGGGTCGCACGCGATCCGGACCAGCCCGCTGGTCGAGGGGTCGGAGGAACCCGTGCTGAGCGCCTGCAGGGCGCGGGCGGCGCGCTCGAGGATGAGCGCGTCGAGCGGGCCGTCCTCCCCGGCGCGCTCGAGCCAGAGCCAGGAGCCGGGCTGGCCGGGGATCGGCTCGTGGTGCCGGCCGCCCTCGGTCTCGCCGGTCAGCGCCCGCCCATCGGCCCCGAACCGCTTGACCACGCCGCGCGCGGCGTCGTGGAGGCCTGCGGGTGAGCCCGCCAGCGCCGCCGCGGCGCGCACGACCGCGGCCGTCGAGGACCTCTCGTCCACGAGACGGTCGAAGTGGTCGATGACGCGCAGCGCACTGGCCGTGTCGTCATCGACCACCTCGAGCTTGCCGATCAGATCTCGCACCTGAAACCTCCCCCGCCACTATCGCCCACCGGCGGCGAGCGGGCCAGCGGATCAGGCCTCGAGCGCTCTGCGGATGAACTCCTCGCGCGTCGCGACCGAGGCGCGGGAGAGCGCCGTGTGCGCCGCCATCAGGTCGAAGCCGTGGAACCCGCCGCCCCACATGTGGAGGTCGACGCTGACACCGGCCTCGGACAGCCGGCGCGCGTAGGTCAGCGTCTCGTCGCGGAAGGACTCCGCCGAGCCGGTGTCGATGTAGGTGCGCGGGAGGCCGGTGAGGTCCTCGGCGCGCGCCGGGGCGGCGTACGGCGATACGTCCGGGCCCCCGCGGCGCTCGCCGAGCAGCGCCGTCCAGCCGAACAGGTTGGAGTTGCGATCCCAGACCCCCTCCTCGTCCAGCATGCGGCTGCTGTGGGTCTCGAGGCGGTCGTCGAGCATCGGGCAGATGAGGATCTGGTGGCTCAGCCGGGGGAAGGCCCGGTCCCGGGCGAGCAGGGCCGTGCCGGCGGCGAGACCACCGCCGGCGCTGGCTCCGGCGATCATGATGCGCTCGGGGTCGATGCCGAGCTCCGCGGCGTTCTTCGCCGTCCAGACGAGGCCGGCGTAGCAGTCCTCGACGGGAGCCGGGTCCGGGTGCTCGGGCGCGAGGCGGTACTCGACGGACACCACCACGGCGTTGCCCTCGGCCACCTGCGGCAGGAAGGTCTCCACGCCGAACCTGCGGTCGCCGACCACCATTCCGCCGCCATGGGTGTGGTAGACCGCCGGACGCGGGGCGCCCTCGGCGGTGGGCCTCAGGATCAGCAGGGTGATGTCCGGAGCGCCCTCGGGGCCGGGCACCTGACGCTCCTCGACCTGCACCGCACCGCCGACGGTCAGGTCGACCGGGTCCATGCCGGGGAAGCCCTCGGTGGTCTGCTGTCGCAGCGCGGCGAGCCTCTCCGCGGAGAACGTCGGGAGCGCCTCGCGCACCGCCTCGAGCACGGGCACGAGCTCGGGATCGAACGGCGGCCGGACGGGGGTGTCCGGGAAGATCTCGCTGGTGGTGGTCTCGGTCATGGCCACTCCTTCGTCGATGGGGTGTTCACAGCCTCCACCGTGACCCTCGTCCACGGAACCCGGCCTGTGGCGGGAATCACATCGACTGCTCCCGCCATCTGGCGGGCCGGGGCGGGAGATAAACCGATGTGCGGTGGAGGGGTAGGCCGGGGGAGAATAGGTGACCTCATGTCCGAGTCCGACCAGCCCGCCGCCACCTCCGTCGCGATCACCTACCCTGCCGAGCTCCCGGTCACCCAGCGCCGCGAGGACATCGCCGCGGCCATCCGTGACCACCAGGTCGTGATCATCGCCGGTGAGACCGGGTCGGGGAAGACGACGCAGCTGCCCAAGATCTGCCTCGAGCTCGGGCGCGGCTCCGCCGGGCTGATCGGGCACACCCAGCCACGCCGGATCGCGGCACGGTCGGTGGCTGAGCGGATCGCCTCCGAGCTCGGCACCGAGCTGGGCGACCTGGTCGGCTATCAGGTGCGGTTCATGGACAAGTCGTCCAAGGCGTCGCGGATCAAGCTGATGACCGACGGCATCCTGCTCGCCGAGCTGCAGCGCGACCGCGACCTGCGTCGCTACGACACGATCATCATCGACGAGGCCCACGAGCGGTCGCTCAACATCGACTTCCTGCTGGGCTACCTGCGCCGGCTGCTGCCGCGGCGCCCCGACCTGAAGCTGATCATCACCTCCGCGACGATCGACCCGGAGCGGTTCGCAGCCCACTTCTCCGACGTGAGGACAGGTGAGCCGGCGCCGATCATCGAGGTCTCCGGGCGTACGTATCCGGTCGAGGTCCGCTACCGGCCGCTGATGGAGCTCTCCGAGGAGGACGAAGAGGGCGAGGTCGTCGTCCGCGACCAGACCGAGGCCATCGTCGACGCGGTCAAGGAGCTCTCGGCCGAGGGACCGGGGGACGTGCTCGTCTTCCTGCCGGGTGAGCGGGAGATCCGGGATGCGGCCGACGCTCTGGCCGATGCGCTGGGGCTGAACAAGGGACGCTCCGGGACCGGTCTCGTCGAGATCGTCCCGCTCTTCTCGCGGCTCTCGGCCGCCGACCAGCACCGGGTCTTCTCGCCCCACACCGGCCGCCGGATCGTGCTCGCGACCAACGTCGCCGAGACGTCGCTGACGGTCCCGGGGATCAAGTACGTCGTCGACACCGGCGTCGCCCGCATCTCGCGCTACTCCGCACGCACCAAGGTGCAGCGGCTGCCGATCGAGCCGATCTCGCAGGCCTCGGCGAACCAGCGGTCGGGACGTACCGGGCGGGTCGAGGCGGGCATCGCGATCCGGCTCT
The DNA here is from genome assembly GCF_040643685.1 of Nocardioides sp. NPDC047086. Taxonomy (NCBI): domain Bacteria; kingdom Bacillati; phylum Actinomycetota; class Actinomycetes; order Propionibacteriales; family Nocardioidaceae; genus Nocardioides; species Nocardioides sp. NPDC047086. Next base: position 95,575 of record NZ_JBEYUV010000005.1, on the reverse strand, counting down.
ACTCCGAGGAGGACTATCTCGGTCGCCCTGAGTTCACCGACCCGGAGATCCTGCGCACCAACCTGGCCTCGGTCATCCTGCAGATGGCCTCGCTCGGGCTGGGTGACATCGCCCGGTTCCCGTTCGTGGAGGCGCCGGACCGGCGCAACATCACCGCCGGCGTACAGCTTCTCGAGGAGCTCGGCGCGATGCGGGGGCAGCGGCTGACCAAGCTGGGCCGCCGGCTGGCCAGGCTGCCGATCGACCCGCGGCTGGCCCGGATGGTGCTCGAGGCCGAGCGGCTCGGCTGCGTACGCGACGTCATCGTCGTCGCTGCCGCGCTCTCGCTCCAGGACCCGCGTGAGCGGCCGGGGCAGGACCATCCCAAGGAGCAGGCGCAGGCCGACCAGTTGCACGCGCGGTTCAAGGACGAGACCTCCGACTTCCTCACCTGGCTCAACCTGTGGCGCTACCTGAAGGAGCAGCAGCACGAGCTCTCCTCCAGCGCGTTCCGGCGGCTGTGCAAGCGGGAGTTCCTCCACTACGTACGCGTCCGGGAGTGGCAGGACCTGGAGTCGCAGCTGCGGCAGGTGTGCCGGGAGATGAAGATCGACCTCGGCAAGGGACATCGCGACGTGGTGGAGGCCGGGGAGACCGGACTGAATTCTGAGGGGGCGGCCTACGACGCCGACGGGATCCACCAGGCGCTGCTCTCCGGGCTGCTCTCGCACATCGGCGCGCTCGAGGAGCGCGATTCCAAGGCCGACGCGGCGCGGGCACGGGATAAGCGGCGCCCCGGGCCGCGGGAGTATCTCGGTGCCCGTGGGGCGAAGTTCGCGATCTTCCCCGGCTCGGCGCTGCACCGGAAGAATCCCCAGTTCGTGATGTCCGCCGAGCTCGTCGAGACCTCGCGGCTCTGGGCTCGGCAGAACGCCTCGATCAAGCCCGAATGGGCCGAGAGCCTCGGCCGTGACCTGGTCAAACGCACCTACTCCGAGCCGCACTGGTCCCAGAAGCGCGCCTCGGTGATGGCCCGGGAGAAGGTGACCCTCTACGGCGTGCCGCTGGTCGCCGACCGTCCCGTCGCCTTCGGCAAGATCGACCCCGAGCTCTCCCGTGAGCTCTTCATCCGGCATGCGCTGGTCTACGGCGAGTGGCGTACGAACCACCGCTTCCTCCGCGACAACGCGAAGCTCGTCGAGGAGGCCGAGGAGCTCGAGCACCGCGCCCGGCGCCGCGACATCGTGGTCGACGAGCACGCGCTCTTCGACTTCTACGACCGCCGGCTGCCGGCCTCCATCGTCTCCGGCGCTCACTTCGACCAGTGGTGGAAGCAGGCTCGGCGGGAGACGCCCGACCTGCTCACCTTCGAGCTGTCGATGCTCACCAACGACGCCGCGGGCGAGGTGACCGAGAGCGACTTCCCAGCCTCGTGGGACGCAGGCCCGCTGACGTTCGATCTGAGCTACCACTTCGAGCCCGGCGCGGCCGATGACGGGCTGACGATCGACGTACCCGTCGCCACGCTCAACCGGGTCGGCGCCGACGACTTCTCCTGGCTGGTGCCGGGGCTGCGCGAGGAGCTGGTGACCGCGCTGATCCGGTCGCTTCCCAAGCCGCTGCGGGTCAGCTTCGTGCCGGCTCCCGACAAGGCGCGCGCCTTCCTGAAGGAGACCCCGCCCGGGGAGGAGCCGCTGCTGACCGCGCTCGAGCGCTGGGCGCGCTCGACCGCGGGGGTGCACATCCCTCGCGAGGCCTGGGACTGGACCAAGGTGCCCGAGCACCTGCGCCCGACCTACCGGGTCGTCGGCGAGGACGGGCGCGAGACGGCTCGCGGCAAGGATCTGGACGCACTCAAGGCGCCGCTCGAGGGCGAGTTCGAGGCCGCGATCGCTGAGGTCGCCGCCTCGGCCGGCCACACCCGCACCGGTGAGACCTCGTGGGTCTTCGGGACGATCGAGGCCACGGTCACCGAGAAGCGCGCGGGCCACGAGGTCACGGTCTTCCCCTGCCTGTCCGACGAGGGCACGACCGTCGGTCTCGTCGTCGCCGGCTCCGCGGAGGAGGCCGAGGCACGTCATCGTCTCGGCGTCGCCCGCCTGCTGCTCCTGGCGCTGCCCGACGTCACCAAGCAGGTCGTCGACGGGCTCTCCACGATGGAGAAGCTCGCCTTGGCCGGGTCGCCCTACCCGAGCGCCGCCGAGCTCGTCGAGGACTGCCGTGCCGCCGTCGTCCGCCAGCTGGTCGATGCCCGTCCGCTGCCGTGGACGCCCGAGACGTACGCCGCCGTGCTGGCGGCCGCGGGCACGCCGGCCGACCTGGCCGCGGCCGTCCGTGCGGTCCTCGCCGACGTGATGCGGGCACTCGAGGCGTACCGCGAGACCGACAAGGCGCTCTCCGGGCGAGCCGACATGTTCCAGCTCCCCGCCCTGACCGACATGAAGGACCAGCTCGCCCGGCTGGTGTATCGCGGGTTCGTCGCGGACGCGGGTGCGCAGTACATCAGGCGTTACCCGACCTATCTGAAGGCGATCGTCGAGCGCCGTCGCAAGCTCGACGGTGACCTGCGTGCCGACCGCGCGACCCACGACCGGATCGCGTCGCTGCAGGACGCCTACCTGCACCAGGTCGAGGCGCTGCCCGAGGGCCGGCCGCCCGGTCCGCGGCTGCGGCAGGTGCGGTGGATGCTCGAGGAGTACCGCGTCCAGCTCTGGGCACAACACCTCGGCACCGCCGAGAAGGTCTCCGACGCGCGGATCCGCAAGCTGCTGGGGTAGCGCGGGAACGGGTGTCACATGTCGGCGGCGGCCGCTACCCTCGATCCGATGGCCAGAGAGTTTCATTCGCCGATGCGTCCCGGGGACGGCTTCTTCGACTCCCTCCTCGGGGGCGACGACCCTGCGCTCGTGCAGGAGGCGGCCGACGCGGCGGCGACGGCGCTCGTACGTGGGGCGCGGGACAGCGACGACCCCGCTGTCGCCGAGCGGATCCTCCATCTGGCTGAGTCCGAGGGAATCGAGACGATCGCGGAGGTCTGGTCGAGCTCGCCGGCGGAGTCACTGGCCGGCTGCCTGTGGCGGCTCTACCTGCTGCGCAGCTGGGTCTACGCCGACCCGGTCGGTGCCGCGCGCGAGTTCGAGGCCGGGCGGGCGAAGGCCCAGGTCGCGCAGGTCGTGGCCGGTGTCGCCGAGCCGCCCGGACCGCAGGAGCTCAAGGCGATGGTCGACGAGGTGCTGCGCGGCATCGCCGGCAGCGACTTCGCCGTGGTGCTGCTCCGCGCCGCGGCGTTCTCCCGCGTCATCGCCGCCGGGCGCGCGGCCCTGGACCCGGATGCGGCGGCCAAGGACGTACGCAACATGCTGCAGCTCTCCGAACAGCTCGAGGCGGCGGGTCATGCGGAGCTCGAGCAGCGGTTGATCTGAATTGCGGTAGCCTCCTGTTCGCTTTGATGCGGCGAAGGTTGGGGGCACCGTTACAATGGTGACTGAACACGTCGGGCTGTGGCAGCCCCGGGTCCCAACTTCAGCCGCTACGAGCGGCCTTGCGCCGTGAGGCGCTCCCGGTCCGGCGTGTTCATCATCTTTTTCGGTGCACCTCGGCTGGGCGGCCATGACGCCAGCCACCGACCCAGGAGCCGAAGTGACCGACACCCAGCCCGCACCGCGCGAGGGCGCCATCTCCTACGAGCCCGAGCTCGGTGACGGCAATGCCGACCCCGGCGAGGTCGTGTGGGGCTGGGTGCCGTACGAGGACGACGCGACGCAGGGCAAGGACCGGCCCGTTCTCGTGATCGGCCAGCGAGCCGGCGTACTTCTGTGTCTGATGCTGACCAGCAAGGACCACGACCGCGACGAGGAGCAGGAGTCGCGGAACGGCCGGCACTGGATGGATGTCGGCGCCGGCGGCTGGGACCGTCAGGGCCGGCCCTCCGAGGTGCGCCTGGACCGGCTGATCCGGATAGACCCTGCCGACGTACGCCGTGAGGGCGATGTGCTGGCCAAAGAGATCTTCGATGATGTGATCAAGGCCGCACGCGATCACCTCGCCTGAGGCCGTCCCCGGGCCGGGTTCTCAGGAAGTGTCCAGGTACGTATCGTAAAGTGAATCGCTGGTAAACCGGGTCTGTGGTTCCATCACAGACCCGGTCCTGGTGTTGAGATGGAGGAAATGGTGCGGCGCACGCGGCTGGCAACGGCGCTTCTGGTGACGGTTCTCTCGGCGTCCCTCGCCGCCTGCGGTGGTGAGCCGGCCTCGACGCCGTCGCCGAGCACCGCGACGAAGGCGCCGACGAAGGTGAAGCTGGTCTTCGGGGTCTCCGGCCACAAGGCGCTGGTCGACACCTACAAGCAGCTGGCTGCCGAATACACCCAAGAGGTCCCCAACGTCACCGTCGAGGTGAAGTCCTGGCCGACCGACGATCAGCTCACCGCCGCGGTCAACAGCGGCGAGAAGGTCGACGTGGTGCTCACCCCACGTGCCGACGTCGCCACGTTCGCCGAGGACAAGCTGATCCAGCCCGTCGACACCCTGCTCGAGGCCCGCAACGTCGACTTCGGTGACAAGTACTCCCGCGAGGCGATGGAGGACTTCTCCGTCGAGCGCCGCCTGGAGTGCATGCCCTACTCGGTCTCGCCGCAGGTCGTCTACGTCAACACCGGGCTGATCGACTTCGACGCCATGAAGGAGGAGGGTCTGCCCACTCCCAGCGTCCGCGCCGATGGCTCCCTGCGCGGCTGGACCCTCGAGCAGTTCAGCTCGGCGCTGACCTACGCCACCGAGCACCACAAGGGCGTCCGGGGCACCTACGTCGAGCAGAACCTCTCCTCGCTGATGCCCTGGCTCGCCGGCGCCGGCGCGACCCTCTTCGACGACCCGCTGGCTCCGACGACCACTGCGCTGGAGGACTCGGCCGGAGCCTACGAGGACCTGGTCGAGGCGTTGACCCAGCCCAACGTGCTGGCCACCTCGAAGGACCTCAACGGTCGCACTCCGTTCCAGGCCTTCAAGCAGGGCCGTCTGGTGGCGCTGGTCGGTGACCGTTCGCTGGTCTCGGACCTTCGGGCGACCGACGCGATGGAGTGGGACGTGATGCCGATGCCGGGTGGCAACGGCACCACCGGCGACTACGCCGGGCTGTGCATGGGGGCGGAGACCGCCGACCCCGACGCCACCGCCGACTTCCTCACCTACCTCATCTCGACCGAGTCGGTCGTGAAGATGGTCCGCACCGGCCACTTCGTACCGGTCAACTCCGAGGTCGGCTACGCCCCGGTCTTCACCCAGCCCGAGCGCAACCCCAAGAACGCCCGCATCTTCACCGACACGGTCCGCGACATGCAGGTCCTCCCCGAGGCCACCCAGCTCGCCCAGCTCCAGAAGGTCGCCGCCGTCGCCGTCCGAGGCTCCTTCGCGGTCGCCGAGCTCGACCAGGTCGAGGACTACGCGGTCCAGATCGACGAGCTCTCCAAGACGGTCTTCCCGCAGCCCACGCCCCCGGCCTCCCCGTCCCCCTCCATCTCGCCCAGCTCCTAGCCGCCGAGGGTCAGTAACAGCCGGTCGAGCCGCGAGGCCGCCTAGCGGCTCCGACGGGAGACAGGGGGCGTCAGGACTCGAGATCGGCGTGCAGGACGGCGTCGGTGAGCAGCGGGGCGGTGAGGGCGATCTGCCAGCCGCGGGCGCCGAACCCGGAGAGCATCTCGATGATGCCGTCGAGCAGGGCGCCGGGGTCGCGGGTCTTCGGAGGCGTCCACATGGCACGGCGCAGGAAGTCGGGAGTGAGCAGGTTCTCGGCGGGGAGGTTCCGCGCCTCGGCGAGGGTGTTGACGGACTCACGTGCCAGCGTGAGACGCCGGGCGGCGACGGGATCCTTGTCGGCCCAGGCGCGAGGCGGGGGAGGACCCTCGGAGCGCGGCGACCGCACCGGGAGCTCGTCCTCGTCCATCGTGACCGCGCGGTTGAGCGCCTTCACCCAGGAGGTCGCGTAGCGCTCGGCGCCGCGGCCGTGGAAGCCCTTCAGCCCGAGCAGCGAGGCCTTGTCCTGCGGGAGGTCCTGCGCCGCGGCGACGATCGCGGCATCGGGGATGATCCGGCTCGGGGTGACGTCACGCTGCTGCGCGATCCGGTCGCGCTCGGTCCACAGCTCACGCACCGCGGCGAGACCGCGGCGGCCACGGACGCGGTGCATGCCGGAGGTGCGTCTCCAGGCATCCGTACGCACCGGGGCCTCGAACCCGCGCAGCCAGTCGAACTCCTGACGGGCCCAGGCGTCCTTACCCTGCGCGACGAGCTCGGCGGCCAACGCCTCACGCAGCTCGACGAGCACCTCGACGTCGAGCGCCGCGTACTCGAGCCAGGCGTCCGGCAGCGGCCGGGTCGACCAGTCGGCCGCGGAGTGCTCCTTGAGCATGGTGAAGCCCAGCACCGTCTCGACCAGGGTGCCGAGCCCGACGCGTGGATAGCCCAGCAGCCGCCCGGCGAGCTCGGTGTCGAACAGGGCGGCGGGGTGCAGGCCGAGGTCGCTGAGACAGGGCAGGTCCTGAGTGGCGGCGTGCAGGATCCACTCGGTGCCCTCGAGCGCGTCGACGAGCGGCTGCATCGTGGTCAGCTCGATCGGGTCGATCAGCCAGATCCCGGAGCCTTCGCGGCGAAGCTGGATCAGGTAGGCGCGGTTGGAGTAGCGGTAGCCGGAGGCACGCTCGGCGTCGATCCCGACCGGTCCGGTCCCAGCGGCGATGGCGGCCGCGGCCTTGACCAGGCCCTCGTCGGTGTCGGTCACGGGAGGCAGCCCGTCGCGCAGGGTCAGCAGCGGCGCCGGAGCAGCATCTTCTGGTGTGTCCGGCCCTGTCTCGGCCTCGGTCCTGTCTTCGATCACGCGCCTCGCTGCCCTCGCCGGCTCGGCATGACGGTGACACCCTCCGGCACCGGAGGAAGTCCCGCGGCCGTGCAGAGCAGCTCGCCCCACGCCTCGGTGTGCGGTCGCACGTCCAGGTCGCCCGACCCGGGCCCCACCGGCGTCCAGGAGGCGCGGATCTCGATCTGGGCGGTGCCTTCCTCATCGGCCATCCCACCGTAGGACTCGGTGGCCACGCGCGTCACGGTGCCCGCGGCGGCGACGTGCTCGGCACCGTGACCGGAGAGCGCGTCGAGGAGCCAGGACCAGCCGACCTCACCCAGCAGCGGGTCGCTGATGTGCTCGACGTCGATGTCGGCCCGTGCGTACGCCACCAGGCGGAACGTTCCGGGCAGTCCGTGCACCGTGCCCCAGGCGTCGTTGCCGTCGGGATCGTGCAGCAGGATCAGTCGTCCGGTCGCCACGTCGACGTCGCCGACGGTCACATCGGCCGACAGCGCCGCGGCGTACGGAGCGATCCGCTGGGGCGCCGGCATCTCCTCGGCCAGCACCTCGGGCCGGAAGGTCGCGGCGCGCATTCCTGCCGCGGCGGACCGGAACACGGCGGGACCGGTCTCCGGTCCCGCGGCGGGACGCGACTCTCCACGGACGACCATGTGAACAGGGTATGTCTTCTGCGCGATTCGCGATGTGCGTACACGCCGCACCGGATGGGACCATTGCCCGGTGGCCGCTGTGAATACCCCTGGGACGACTGCCGACGCGCTCGCATCCTCCCCGTTCCTGCAGGCGCTCGCGGGGCGGAAGCCCAGCCGTACGCCGGTGTGGTTCATGCGCCAGGCCGGCCGGTCGCTGCCCGAGTATCTGAAGGTCCGCGAGGGCATCGGCATGCTCGAGTCCTGCCAGAACGCCGACCTGATCACCGAGATCACCCTCCAGCCCGTACGCCGCTACGGGGTCGACGCGGCCATCTTCTTCTCGGACATCGTGCTGCCCTTGAAGGCGGTCGGTGTCGATCTCGACATCAAGCCCGGTGTCGGCCCGGTGATCGCGAACCCGGTCCGGACCCTGGCCGACGTGGAGGCGATCCCGGACCTGACTCCGGAGCACGTCCCCTACATCACCGAGGCCGTCCAGAACCTGGTCGGCGAGCTCGGCGGCATCAACGGCGGCACCCCGCTGATCGGCTTCGCCGGCGCGCCGTTCACGGTGGCCTCGTACCTGGTCGAGGGCGGCCCCTCGAAGGAGTACGCCAAGACCAAGGCGCTCATGTTCGGTGCCGCCGACGTGTGGGACGCCCTGATGCGCAAGATCGCCGGGATCTCCGGCGCGTTCCTGGAGGTCCAGGTCCGCGCGGGCGCCTCCGCGGTGCAGCTCTTCGACTCCTGGGCCGGCGCCTGCACGCCCGCCGACTACGAGCGTCACGTGCTGCCCTACTCCAGCCAGGTGCTGTCCCGGATCGGCGAGCTCGGCGTCCCGCGGATCCACTTCGGCGTCAACTCCGCCATGCTCCTGCCGCTGATGGGCAGCGCCGGTGCCGAGGTCGTCGGCGTCGACTGGCGCACCCCGCTGGACTGGGCGATCGCCCAGCTCGGTGACGGCTTCGGGGTCCAGGGCAACCTCGACCCCGCCCTCGTCTTCGCGCCCACCGAGGTGATGCTCGAGCAGGCCGGGAAGATCGTCGCGACCGGTCGTCGCGCCAAGGGCCACATCTTCAACCTCGGCCACGGCGTCATCCCGAGCACCGACCCCGACCAGCTCGCCCGGCTCACCGAGTTCGTGCAGAGCTACGAGCCGGCCGAGGGCTGAGAGCCAGCCGGCTGGGAGCGGGCAGCCGTCTCGGCGAGCAGGTCGAGCAGGCTGCGTGCCCCCGAGGTCGTACGCGCGTTGTGCCGTCGCACCGCGACCATCGTCACCCGGGATCGGTCTCCGGCGAGGCGGCGTACGGCGATGTGCCCGCCGGTCTCGCGGGGGTCGCCGACGACGCTGTAGTCGGGCAGCAGGGTCAGTCCGAGGCCCTCGCCCACCATCATCTTGCCCATCTCGGCGCCGTCGGTGGCGTGCCAGTGGCGGGGGAGGTCGCGACCGAAGACGCGGTGGGCGAACCGGTACATCAGATAGCCCGTGCGCATGCCGACGAACGGCTCCTCGCGGAGCTCCTCGACGGTGACCTCGTCGCGGGCGGTGAGCGGGTGGCCCGCGGGCAGCACGACGATCGGCCGCCCGTGGAGAAGCACGGTGCCCTCGACCGTCGGTGGCAGGTCGTCGCCGTCGAGCAGGTTGACCAGCCCGATGTCGATCGTGCCCTCGGCGAGGGCGAGGTAGATGTCCTCCTGCACCATGGTGCGCACCTCGACGCTCGTCCGCGGGTGCTCGTCGGCGAACCTCCGCAACGTCGGTAGCAGCACGGTCGAGGTGCCGGCATGGACCGTGCCGACCCGCACCGAGCTGACGCCGGCGTTCTGGTCGCCCGCGGCCAGGCGGAGGCGGTCGACGGCCTCCAGGATGTCGGACATGGAGTGCAGCAGCTCCTGGCCCTCGCGGCTGATCCGGGCGCCGGCGCGGCGCCGGTCGAGCAGGGTCACGCCGAGCTCGCGCTCGAGCTTGGTGATCGCCTCGCTCAGGGCGGGCTGGGAGATGTGGAGCTGCTCGCTCGCGCGGCGCAGCGAGCCGTGCTGCGTCACGGCTGCGATGTACTCCAGCTGCTCGATCCTCACGCTGTCTTCTCCTAGGGCCGTGATCGGTGATCCCGAGCGGGTGATCGGTGATCGCTGGCGTCCAGCAGGCGCCCGCCACTCATTCTCTACTAACTTAGTGGACTAAAGATGCAAGCTTCCACGACGCAAGACTGAGAGGGCGCGATGACAACCGAAGCTGTACGCAACGCCGCGGAGTTCGGCGCGGCACCCACGACTCCGGAGGGTTGGGTCGACCGTGCCCGAGAGGTGGCCACCAGGCTCTCCGCGGACGCGGTCGCCCGCGACCGGGCCAACCAGGTCCCGACGTACGAGGTGAACATGCTCAAGGAGAGCGGCCTGGTCACCCTGCTGGGCCCCGCCGGGCACGGCGGCGCCGGCCAGGACTGGACGACCGCGCTGCGCGTGATCCGGGCGGTCGCCGCGGGTGACGGCTCCATCGGTCAGCTGCTCGGCTACCACTACCTGTGGGCCTGGGCGGCGCGGCTGGTCGGCACTCCGGAGACGCCGGCCTCGAGATCGGCACCAAGGTCTACGACCTCACCGGGGCCCGGGCGACCTCCAACAAGGTCGGTCTGGACATCTTCTGGCGCAACATCCGGACGCACTCGCTGCATGACCCGGTGGCTCACAAGCGGGCCGAGGTGGGCCGCTACGCGCTGCTCGGCGAGATCCCCGCGCCGACCTGGTACACGTGAGCCGCCCTGCGGTGATCAGTAGGGCCTCTCGCCTCGTCGCCGCCTGATAGGCGGCGCCTATCACGGGATCGGGTCTTCCGGTGGTCCACATCGGGAGATCCGGTCCCGTCGTGTGTTTAATCAGATAAGTTTAGTAGACATTCGCGATCCAAGGAGACCAGCATGACTTCACCGGCAACCGAGCCCCTGAAGTTCGCCTACTGGGTGCCCAACGTCAGCGGCGGCCTGGTGGTGAGCAAGATCGAGCAGCGCACCGACTGGAGCTACGACTACAACAAGAAGCTCGCGCAGCTGGCCGAGAACAACGGCTTCGAGTACGCCCTGTCCCAGGTGCGCTACATGGCCTCCTACGGGGCGGCCTACCAGCACGAGTCCACCTCGTTCTCGCTCGCGCTGCTGCTGGCCACCGAGCGGCTGAAGGTGATCGCCGCCGTCCACCCGGGACTGTGGCAGCCCGGCGTGCTGGCCAAGTTCCTGGCGACCGCCGATCACATCTCCGGCGGACGCGCGGCCGTCAACGTCGTCTCCGGCTGGTTCAAGAACGAGTTCACCCAGCTCGGGGAGCCCTGGCTCGAGCACGGCGAGCGCTACCGCCGCTCGGAGGAGTTCATCAGCTACCTGCGCGAGATCTGGACGAGCGACGCGGCTGAGCTCAACGGCGACTTCTACCGGCTGCACGACTTCGACCTGAAGCCGAAGCCGCTGGCCAGCGAGGGGCGTCCGCACCCGGAGATCTTCCAGGGCGGCAACTCCTCCGACGCCAAGGCGATGGCCGGCCGCGTCTCGGACTGGTACTTCGCCAACGGCAACACCCCCGAGGGCCTCGCCGCGCAGATCCAGGACGTCAACGCGGTCGCCGAGCCGCTGGGTCGCCGGGTCCGCTTCGGCATCAACGGCTTCATCGTCGCCCGCGACACCGAGAAGGAGGCCCGCGAGACCCTCAGGGAGATCATCGACAAGGCCGACCGTGAGGCCGTCGAGGGCTTCGGCTCCGCGGTCAAGCAGGCCGGGCAGTCGACCGGCGACAAGACCGGGATGTGGCAGGACTCCACCTTCGAGGACCTGGTGCAGTACAACGACGGCTTCCGCACCGGTCTGATCGGCACCCCCCAGCAGGTCGCCGAGCGGATCGTGGAGCTCAAGCGGGCCGGCGCCGACCTGATCCTCGGCGGCTTCCTGCACTACCTCGAGGACGTCGAGTACTTCGGTCAGAAGGTCCTCCCCATCGTGCGCGAGTTCGAGGCCCAGCAGCTGGAGCCCGTGGCTTGAGCACGACGGAGATCGCCCGACTCGATGCCGAGACCGCGCCGCTCGTGGCGCGGCGGCTGGCCGACGAGCTCGCGCTCGGCGACGGCGGACGCGACCGGGTCAGGGCGCTACCCTACGACCAGGTCAAGGCGTACGCCGCCGCCGGGCTCGGCGCGCTCACGGTCCCCCTCGAGTTCGGCGGTCCGGCGCTGCCGGCGACGACGGTGGCGGAGGTGTTCCGGCTGGTCTCGTGGGGTGACCCCAACCTGGGCCAGGTCCCGCACAGCCACTTCGTCTTCCTCAACCAGCTCCGGCTGAACGGCACCCGCGAGCAGCAGCAGCGGATCTACAGCGAGGTGCGGGCCGGGGCGCTGGTCGCCAACGCGCAGTCGGAGTTCAAGACGTCGCATGTACGCGACATCCGGACGACCCTCACGCCTGCTCGGGAGGAGGGGGAGTGGCTGCTGAACGGCGAGAAGTTCTACTGCACCGGGTCCCTCTTCGCCGACTACCTCGCCGTCCTCGCGCGGCGCGGCGGCGACGGCCCGCTGCAGGTGGCCTGGGTCCGTACCGAGACTCCCGGCGTCGAGATCATCGACGACTGGGACGCCGTCGGGCAGCGTACGACCGGGTCGGGGACGGTGCGCCTCACCGATGTCCCCGTGGCCGATGAGTGGGTGACGCCGTTCGCGGTCACGTTCGAGGTGCCGACGACCTACGGCGCCTTCGCCCAACTGCTGCACGCGGCCATCGACGCCGGGATCGCCCGGCGCGCACTGGACGAGGCCTCCGAGTTCGTACGCACGAAGTCCCGCCCCTACGCCGACGCCGTCGCGTTCGCCGGGGTCGAGACGGCCGCGCAGGACCCGCTGGTCGTCCAGGCCTTCGGCGAGATGGAACTGGCCGTACGCAGCGCCGAGGCGCTCCTCGTCGAGGCGGGGCGACGCGTGGACGAGGCCGACGCGGACCTCACCGAGACCTCAGCCGCGGAGGCGAGCCTGGCCGTGGCGGCCGCCCGGGCCTCGACCGCGAAGGTCTCGGTCGACGTCACCAGCAGGCTGCTCGAGGTCTCCGGCGCCCGGTCGGCTCTGACGACCACCAACCTCGACCGCCACTGGCGCAACGCGCGCACCCACACCCTCCACGACCCGGCCGCGTGGAAGGTCCAGCACCTCGGGCGCTGGGCCGTCGACCGGACCCCGCCGCCTCGGCACGGGCAGATCTGACCTGCAGCTCCGCACACATCCCACACATCCCACCGAAAGGCAGCGATGAGCACCCTCAAGTTCCACTGGTTCCTCCCGACCAACGGCGGCGACGGCCGTCACGTGATCGGCGGTGGCCACGGCGTCAGCGCGCTGGCGGCGGGCCGTCCCGCGACGGTGCCCTACCTCGGCCAGATCGCCCGCAGCGCCGAGCAGCTCGGCTTCGAGGCGGCACTGACGCCGACCGGTGCCTGGTGCGAGGACGCCTGGGTGACGACCGCGATGCTCAGCTCGCTCTCGGAGCGGTTGAAGTTCCTGGTCGCCTTCCGGCCCGACTCGGTCTCGCCCTACCTGGCCGCGCAGATGGCGGGTACGTTCCAGAATCTGTCGGGGCAGCGACTGCTCCTCAACGTCGTCACCGGCGGTGAGGACCACGAGCAGCGGATGTACGGCGACTTCCTCGCCAAGGACGAGCGGTATGAGCGGTGCGGGGAGTTCCTGCACATCGTCCGCCGGCTCTGGGCGGGGGAGACGGTGACCTTCTCCGGGCAGCACCTCTCGGTGGAGAACGCGAGCCTCGAGCAGCGGCCGACGCCCGTCCCGGACGTCTACTTCGGCGGCTCCTCGCCGGCCGCCCTGGAGGTGGCCGCCGACCATGCCGACGTCTACCTGACCTGGGGCGAGCCGCCCGCGGCGGTCGCCGAGAAGATCGCCAAGGTGCAGAAGCTGGCCGCCGACCGTGGGCGCGAGCTCCGCTTCGGGATCCGGCTGCACTCGATCGCCCGCGAGACCTCGGCAGCCGCGTGGGCGGAGGCCGACCGGCTGCTGGAGAACATCTCCGACGAGGACATCGAGCGCGTCCAGGCCGGGCTCTCCCGCAGCGTCTCGGAGGGCCAGCGGCGGATGCTCGAGCTCAACCAGGGCTCGCGCGACGGGCTCGAGATCCACCCCAACCTGTGGGCGGGCGTCGGGCTGGTCCGCGGCGGTGCCGGCACCGCGCTGGTCGGCTCCTACACCGAGATCGCCGACCTGATCGAGGCCTACCACTCCGTCGGGATCTCCGAGTTCGTCCTCTCCGGCTACCCGCACCTGGAGGAGTCCTACTGGTTCGGTGAGGGCGTCCTGCCCGAGCTCGCCCGCCGGGGCCTGTGGTCCCACCCGGCCCCGGTGGTCGGCCGCGGGGCCGCGGTCCCGTTCGGGGCGCCCCGATGAGCCAGGTGGTTGGTCTGGCCGCGACCGATCCGGCCGTCGAGGAGGTCGCCGGAGCGCCCGCCGGGCGGACGGTCTCGGCACGCCGGAGCGTGCTCGCGCCGCGTACGCTCAGGGTCCTGCGTTCGCTCAGCCCGGTGTTCGTGCTGGCGGCGTGGCAGCTGCTCTCCTCGCTCGGGATCCTCGACGAGCGCACCCTGGCGTCGCCGGTGCAGCTGGCCGGCACCGCCTGGGAGCTGATCGGCAGCGGGCAGCTGCAGGAGGCGATCGCCGTTTCCGCGCGCCGCGCCGCCCTCGGCTTCCTGCTCGGGGCGCTGATCGCGTTCGTGCTCGGTGGGATCGTCGGTCTGAGCGCTCTGGGTGACGCCCTGGTCGACCCGTTGGTCCAGATGCTGCGGACACTGCCGCTGTTCGGGCTGGTGCCGCTGTTCATCATCTGGTTCGGGATCAAGGAGGAGCCCAAGATCTACCTGGTGGCGCTCTTCGTGATCGTGCCGCTCTACCTCAACCTGGTCGCGGCCCTGCGCGGGGTCGATCAGGACCTCGCCGAGGTGGCCGGCGCGCTGCGGCTCACCTGGTCCGAGCGCCTGCGCCACCTGTACCTGCCGGCGGTCACGCCCGGCCTGCTGGTCGGGCTGCGTCAGGCACTCGGCATGGCCTGGATCGCGTTGATCGTGGCCGAGCAGGTCAATGCCGGCGCCGGTCTCGGCTTCCTGATCAACAACGCGCGCGACTTCTTGCAGACCGACGTGATCGTGGTCGGCCTGCTCTGCTACGCCGTGCTCGGGCTGCTCACCGACTGGGCCGTACGACTGCTCGAGCGCCGCGCCCTGCGCTGGCGTGACGAAGGGAGAAGCGCATGAGCGAGCGTCAGCGAGCGACCATAGGCCTCAGGCCGCCGCGTCCGTACTCTTCGCCTTCCGCTACGGAGGTGGCGGCATGAGCGAGCGTCAGCGAGCGACCATAGGCCTCAGGCCGCCGCGTCCGTACTCTTCGCCTTCCGCTACGGAGGCGGCGGCATGAGCGTCGTCGCCTCGCTGGCGCGGGTTCACCGTGCCTTCGGCGAGCACGAGGTGCTCGCCGGGATCGATCTGGAGATCCGCTCCGGGGAGTTCGTGGCCCTGCTGGGCCGCTCCGGGAGCGGCAAGTCCACCCTGCTGCGCATCGTCGGCGGCCTCGACTCCGGTGCCACCGGGACGGTGGTCACGGGGACCGCCCCGGCGGTCGTCTTCCAGGACCCACGGCTGTTTCCGTGGCGTACGGTGCTCGACAACGTCTCGCTGGGTCTGAGGGGCCCCGGCGCCGTCGCCCACGCCCGGCAGATGCTCGCCGAGGTCGGCCTGGAAGGGCGCGAGAAGGCCTGGCTGCGTCAGCTCTCCGGCGGTCAGCGTCAACGGGTGGCGCTGGCCCGCGCGCTCGTGCGTGAGCCGGACCTGCTCCTCCTCGACGAGCCGTTCAGCGCCCTGGACGCGCTCACCCGGATCGCCGCCCAGGACCTCGTACGCCGCCTGGTCGACGCCCATCGCCCGGCCGTCCTCATGGTCACCCATGACGTCGAGGAGGCTCTCCTGCTCGCCGACCGGGTGATCCTCATCGACGAGGGCGCCATCGTCCACGACGAGCAGATCACGTTGCCGCACCCGCGTCGACGGGACCACCCCGAGATCGTCGAGCGCCGAGCGGCGCTGCTGACGCTCCTGGGCGTGGTCGACCAGGCCGCATGACCCCCGACCGACAGACAGAAGGCATCGAATCAATGTCCCCACACAGCATTCTCACGCGTCTCCTCGTCGCCCCGGCCGCGCTCGTCCTTCTCGGCGGTGCACTCGCCGCCTGTGGCTCGTCCGGCTCGGCTGAGGAGGGCAAGCCCTTACTTCGGGTCGGCGTCCAGAAGGACGGCATCCGCTCCGTGCTGACCCAGGCCGGTCTTCTGGAGGACCTGCCCTACGAGATCGAGTGGTCGGAGTTCACCGCCGGGCCGCCGATCATCGAAGCGGCTGCCGCCGACCAGATCGACGTGGCCTGGGTCGGCTCGGCGCCGCCGATCTTCGGAGCCGCCGCCGGCGCAGCCTTCAAGGTCATCGCCACCGTCGAGGAGCAGGACGAGAAGACCGACTCGATCCTGGTCCCGAAGGGGTCCGACATCAGGTCCTCCGCCGACCTGAAGGGGAAGAAGATCGCCGTCGGCAAGGGCACCTCCGCCCACGGCCACCTGCTGCTGGCGCTGGAGTCGGCCGGTCTGACCCTCGACGACGTCGACCCGCAGTACCTCCAGCCCGCCGAGGGGCTGGCGGCGTTCCAGGCCGGTGAGGTCGACGCCTGGTCGATCTGGGACCCGTTCGTCACTCAGGCCGTCAACTTCGTCACTCAGGCCGTCAACGAGGACGGCGCCATCGACATCACCGCCGACGAGGGCGGCTCCACCGACCCGTACCTCGCCTTCGAGATCGCCTCGGCGGCCTCGCTGGAGGAGACCGACACCCGCGAGTCGATCCAGCACTTCGTCGGCCTGGTCAGGGATGGCTTCGAGTGGGCACAGGAGAACCCCGACAAGTGGGGCGAGGGCTGGGCCTCCGAGTCGGGCCTCCCGGTCTCGACGACCAGCGAGGTGGCGACGAAGAAGGCCTCCGTGGTCGGCCCGGTGACCGAGGAGCACATCGCCTCCGAGCAGCAGCTGGCCGACGCCTTCTTCGAGGCAGGCGAGATCCCCGAGAAGGTCGACTTCAGCACGGTCGTCGAACCCGGGCTCATCGATTAGATGACATCACGACGAGAGGACCAGAGATGACGAACGTACCGCCCCTGACGACCAACCAGGACCTCGATCCGCAAGCCTTGAGGAAGGCGTTCGGGGTCTTTCCGACCGGTGTGGTCGCGGTCGCGGCCCTCATCGACGGCAAGCCGATCGGCCTGGCGGCCTCCTCGTTCACCTCGGTGTCCCTGGACCCGCCCCTGGTCTCCTTCTCGGTGGCCCGGACCTCGAAGACCTGGCCCGACCTGAGGCGGTCCTCGCACCTGGGGGTCACCGTGCTCGCCGAGCATCACGGCGAGGTCTGCCGCCGGCTCGCCGGTCCGGTCGACTCCCGCTTCGACGGCCTCGTGGTCAGCTCGTCCCGCGACGGCGCCCTCACCCTCGACGAGGGCCTGGCACGGTTCGACTGCACCGTCTATCGCGAGGTCGAGGCCGGCGACCACATCGTCGTACTCCTCCAGCTCCACGCCGCCGACCACGGCGCCGGCCAGCCCCTGGTCTTCCACCGCTCCAACTTCGGAAAGCTGGCCAGCTGACGCCAACCTGCCGAGGCCTCGGCACTAGGGTTTGGCTGTGGATGTCATCGGAGTCGTAGCCCTCGTCGGTCTGGTCCTGCTCTACTTCACGATCGAGTCGTCGGCGACGAGGACCCGGACCGAGCTCAGCCGCCGGATGAACAGGCTCGAGGACAAGGTCGACCTCCTCCTGAAGCACGCGGGGCTGGAGGAGCCACCGCTGCCGCGCCAGGACGAGGTCGTGGCCCTGGTGCGTGCGGGCAAGAAGATCGAGGCGATCAAGGTCTACCGGGAGGCGACCGGCGCCGGGCTGGTCGAGGCGAAGAACGCGGTCGAGCGGCTCGCCTGACCCCGACGATCACCGGGGTGCGAGACTTCTCCTGTGCGTGTCATCGTCGTCGGAGCAGGGATCGCCGGGCTGACCGCGGCCCGCGATCTGTCCCTGAAGGGCCACCGGGTCACGGTGCTGGAGGCCTCCAGCCGGGTCGGGGGAAAGATCCGCGGGGAGTCCGTCGCCGGGCAGCTGGTCGACGTCGGCGCCGAGGCGATGCTCAACCGCCGGCCGGAGGGAGTGTCCCTGGCTCGTGAGGTCGGCCTCGAGATCGTGCACCCGACGGATGCGAAGTCCTCGATCTGGTCGCGCGGCGCGCTGAGGCCGATCCCGCGCTCGATCATGGGCGTGCCCCTCGACCTGGCCGCACTGGAGTCCTCGGGACTCCTCTCGGAGTCGACCCTGGAGGTCGTACGCCGCGAACCCACTCTCCCACCTGCGAAAACGGACGAGGACATCTCGGTCGGTGACTTCATCGCGTCCCGTTTCGGGGACGAGACGGCCGACCGGCTGGCGGATCCTTTGCTGGCGGGGGTCTACGCCGGCCACGCCCGCGCGATCTCGGTCAAGGCGGCCGCGCCGCAGCTGTTCATGCTGGCCGAGAAGGGGTCGCTGCTGGAGGCCGCCGCCGCGCTCCCGGCCTCTGACATCCCGGTCTTCGCCGGGATCGACGGCGGGATGTCCCGGCTGCCCGAGACCCTCGCCGAAGGCCTCGATATCCGGCTCGACACTCCCGTCGACACCGTCACCCGGACCCCGCAGGGCTTCCTGATCGAGACCGGTGACGAGGTGGAGGCGGCCGATGCCGTCGTGGTCGCGACACCCGCACCGGTCGCCGCGAGGCTGCTCCGCTCGACGGCTCCGTCGGTGGCGCGCGAGCTGTCCGCGATCGAGACTGCGAGCGTTGCGGTGGTGACCTTCGCCTTCCCGGACCTCCCCGCGGAACTGTCCGGGCGGTCCGGCTTCCTCGTCCCGCCGGTCGAGGACTGCGCGATCAAGGCCTCCACCTTCTCCTTCGCCAAGTGGGCCTGGGTGGGGGAGCGCGGCAACTATCTGCGTACCTCCATCGGGCGCCACGGTGAGCCACCCTCGGACGACGACGACCGCCTGATCGCCGACTCCCTGGCTGCCCTTGCCGAGTTCGCCGGGATCACCGCAACGCCGACCGACGTGCACGTCCAGCGCTGGACCGACGCGCTCCCGCAGTATCCCGTCGGCCACCTCGACCGCGTCGCCCGGATCCGGCAGGGACTCCGGGGCGTCCCCGGACTCGCCCTTGCCGGTGCGTCCTACGACGGCGTCGGCATCCCCGCCACGATCGGCTCGGCCCACCGAGCCGCCGCGGAGCTGACGCGCGCCTGACCAGGATGCTCTCAGGCCGCCGGGACCCACCGCAGCGTCGAGACGCAGACGTCCAGCGCCAGCTTCCAGGCCACGAACTTCTCGTCGGTCGCCGCCATCTCGATCGGCCGCGCCAGGGTCGCAGTGAGCTGAAGCCCCCGGCGCCGTTTCGAGCCGGGGATCGGGGTCATGTAGGCGATCGACGTCACGATCACCGGATCGTCGCCCTCGGCGGTCTTGGTCGACTCGTGCTCGTAGCGGATGAACCGCTTGTCGCCGAAGAGCGGCTTGGCGCCGTGGTCACGGATGATCGCGGCGACGTGGGTGTCGAGGGTCCCGCCGTTGTGGGCGTGGAAGGTCGTCGCGACGATCGCGCCGGGGATGAGGGCGAGGCTGTCGGTCTCGGCGGTGGCGGCGAAGTAGGCCTTGACCTGCTGCTGCTTCATGAGCGCGTACGCCTGATCGAGCTGCGCACGCATGGAGGCGTGGAGCTCGGGCCGGTTGATGCTCATGAAGCGCTTCTTCAACGCCGCGTCCATCGCGGCCCGGTCGGCCTCACCGGGGGAGTGTCGCTCCCAGCCGGGGAGGAGCTTCAGCTCGAACTCCGGCTCCTTGGTGCCGCCGAGCAGCTCGCGTAGCGATGACTGCGGGGCGGGTGCTGCTTCAGACAAAGGATGAGTCCTCCCATACGTCCAACGGGTCGTTCGGCATGCCGGGCACCGGCTCTGCCGAGAACGGGGTGCCATCGGGGCGTACGACCTCGAGCTCGGCGAGGAAGAGCGGCATGTCCGCGATGGTGAGACCGAAGATCTCGGGTGCGCCTGCCTCGACCACGACCATCACGCTGATCTCCTGCGTCGCGAAGACGAAGATGCCGGTGAGGAACTCGACGGTCTCCCCGTCGACCTCTCCGGTCCTGGACGCGAGACATCTCAGTCCGGGACCGAGAGCGGCCCCGGCGTACTCATCGACGTCGAAGCCCTGCTGCCGCCACTCCTCGGGCGAGGTCGGCTCACCGCCCCCGAGTACGACCCGCACCCGGCTGAGGACGGGCGCGGGCAGCGGCCAGTGGAGCATCGAGGCCAGCGTCCCGGGGTGGAGGTCGCCGGCGAGGTGGTGGGCGAGCAGCGCACGAGCGTCGGGGTCGACCTCGTCGGTCCAGTCGCCGTCCCAGGTGTCGCGGAGCGCGGCGAGCACGTCCTCGACCCAGGTCTCCGCACCCGCGGCGTCGAGCTCGCCCGCGTTCGGGACCCAGATCCAACGCTCCGATGGCTGGGCGATCTCAGCTTGCCATGTCTCCGGCATCATGCCTCCGAGGGTTGTCTGCTCTGCTGGTCATGGGTCCGGCGCTCGTCCAGCCCCTGGCTCGTCGAGGTGGTGCCGTACCACTCGCCTGCCCACTTCCCCAGGCCGCTGAGCCCGTCGAAGCCGGCCCCGATCTTCTGGCCCCAGGTCCCTGTGCGTATCCCCCCGTAGATGGCCATCCCGGTGGCGATGTCGGAGCCGCTCATGATGCCCACGGGAATGTCCTTGGGGGGCTTGAACGGGTTGGCCATCCAAGCGGCCCTGGTCCGGGGGACCTCCCTGAAGCCGGTGGAGATGGAGAGTGCGGTCTTGAACTTGGCGCCGAACGTGACGTTCACGGGAGGTGGGTTCAGCGGCGCCGCTCGTTTCAGAGCAAAGTTTCCGAAGCCTCGTCCGGCCGCGCCGGCGGTCTTCCCGCCGGAGGCGGCGCCCTTCCCCAGCTGGCCCCAGGCCTTGCCGATCTGGCCGAGCTTTCCGAAGGGGAGCACCGCGAGAACCGCTAGGAGCACGTCTGTCACCTCGCATTTGCCGGCTGAGGCCTGGACGATCTTGCCGATCAGCACCAAGGCGCCGAGGGCGAATCCGATGACGGCGACGATTCCACCGAGGAAGAGCCCGGCGATCATGAAGACCATCGCGATGGCCTCGAGGATGTTGATCAGGAAGCCGAAGATCTCCCAGAAGCCGTCCTTGATGCTGCCGGCCATCTCGTTGCCGATGCCGTTGACCGCGAGGTCATAGGCGTCTTCCCAGGTGTCGTACTCGGCATCCCAGGTCTCCGCGTCGTCCTGCCATTCGTCGTAGGCGGCCTTCTTGGCCTGCCCCTCGTCATCGTCCGCTTCGCGGTCTCCCGGGAGCCCCTCATAGGTGGTCCACTTGTCCGTGCAGGACTCGACCAACGGCCCCATCTTGGCTTGCTGTTCGCCGAGGCTCGTGCCGTACGCAGCGATCAGCGGCCCCACGGGCGTGTAGAGCTCGCTGGCCTCCCGCAACGTCTCGTAGGAGGACCCGATCTTGTCCTGGAGCTCGGCGACGGCCTTGCCCTGCATCTGGCCGTCGGCCAGCTCGCCGGTGGCGACCTGCTCGAGGACAGTGGCCGCCTCGGACATCTGCACGCCGAGCTCTTCGATCTTGTTCCCGCGAGCGACGATCACCGCCGAGTCGCCGGTGAGAGGTTGGATCTCCCGGCCCTTGGGTGACTGATCCATGACTCACTCCATCCGTCTATTTCTGCTGGAACAGGAGAGCCGTCTCGCTGTCCCAGTTCTGGAATCCCTCGACGACGCCTTTGATGTGGTCTCGCACGTCGGAGAGCTCGTCCTTGAGATCCTTGCGCTTCATGTCCCAGCGCTGTTCGAAGTCGTCGGCCTGGCCGCGCAGCTCGCCGCGGCGGAACGGATTCCCGATGGCGCCTTCGAGTGCGTCGGAGTTGCCGACCGCGTGGTCGAACTCGTCGATGATCGAGTCCAGCTTCTTGACCGTCTGATCAAGGGTCTCGATCTTGACTGAGACGTCTGGCATGTCGCTACGCCCTTCCGGTATGCGCAGGTTCGCCGAGGGGACGCGAAAGCGCTCTCAGCTGCAGGCGAATGGGGGGGATCGAGGTGGCGCACAACCCGAGACAACCTGGCGATGGACACCCGAGTGGAACGCTACAACACGGCTGGGCGCGGAGGGTTAACAGACGCCCAATCGATTGTTGAAAGTTGTTGATGATCTCACCGCAGGAACGCGACGATCCCGGCGAGAGCCTCCTGCGCGGCCGGAGCGACTCCGGGGAGCGACATGAACCCGTGGAACGCGGTGTCGTAGTCCACGAGCGAGACCGGCGTCCCGGCGGCACGGAGCACCTCCGCGTATCGGGTGCCGTGGTCGCGGATCGGGTCGTGCAGCGCGGTGATGATGTGGGCCGGCGGCAGGTCGGCGTGGGACGCGGCACGCAGAGGTGAGGCCTGCCAGGACTCGTCCCCGTAGCGATCGCCCATGTAGAGGTGGCCGAAGGTGCTCATCTGCGTCGAGGTGAGCACCGGCCCGTTGGCGTTGGCCGCCTCGGAGGGGAACTTCTCGTACATCTCCACGGCCGGATAGATCAGCACCTGGGCCCGCACCGCCGGCCCGCCCGCATCACGAGCCATCAAGGAGACCACGGCCGCCAGGTTGCCGCCGGCGCTGTCGCCCATCACCGCGATCCGCGAGGGGTCCCCACCCAGGTCGGCGGCGTTCTTCGCCACCCACTCCAAGGCGGACCAGGCGTCCTCGACGGCGGCCGGGAACGGGTGCTCCGGCGCCAGTCGGTAGGACGGCGCGATCACGATCGACCCGGTCTCCGCGGCGACGTGCGAGGAGACCCACGCACTCTGCTCCGGCGTCCCCAGACACCAGCCGCCACCGTGGTAGTTGATGACGACCGGGGCGGCGTCGCCGACACCAGGAGGCGTGTAGATCGCGAAACGGCGCCCGTCGACGTACGTCTCCTTGGTCTCGACATCCGCGGGGCGGCCGAAGAGGAGGGCGGTGACCGGCCCGGTGCGGAACCCCTCGCGCTGGGCGCGCAGCGCGATCATCTCCTCCGCGTTGAGCGGTGGCTTGACCAGGCGCTCCTGGAGGAAGGCGAAGATGCGGGTACGCAGCGGCAGCATGCCCACACCCTAGAGGTCCGAGGACGGAGCCCGGAGGGGATCGGCGACCGGGCGTAGCGCAAAATGGGGGCATGACCGACCCGCAGGCCGACATCAAGTCCAACGCAGCCAAGATCAACGAGCTCAACGAGACCATCCGCTACACGATGTGGTCGGTCTTCTCCCTCGAGGAGACCCTCGGTGACGCCGACCGCAAGGCCGAGGCGGTCGAGGTCGAGGAGCTCTTCGCGGCCTTCGCCGAGGAGGACATCGTGGTGCGCGGCACCTACGACGTGGCCGGCCTGCGCGCCGACGCCGACGTGATGTTCTGGCTGCACGCCGCGTCCTCCGACAAGCTCCAGTCGGCCTACCACCGCCTGCGCCGCACCGCCTTCGGCGGCCGGCTGGTGCCGGTCTGGTCGCAGATGGCGCTGCACCGCCCGGCCGAGTTCAACCGGAGCCACCTGCCCGCGTTCCTCGCCGACGAGCGCACCCACGACTACGTCGCGGTCTACCCGTTCATCCGCTCCTACGAGTGGTACCTCCTCGACGACAAGGAGCGCCGCCGCCTCCTCGCCGAGCACGGCCAGATGGCGCGAGACTACCCCGACGTGCGGGCCAACACCGTTCCCTCCTTCGCCCTCGGTGACTACGAGTGGATGCTGGCCTTCGAGGCCGACGACCTCTCCCGCATCGTCGACCTGATGCGTCATCTGCGCGGCTCCGAGACCCGTCGCCACGTACGCGAGGAGGTGCCGTTCTACACCGGTGCCCGCGTCGACATCGCCGACCTCTTGGAGCGCCTTCCCTGACCGGCCTCCACAACGGGGCGGGAGATCGCGAGAATTCGCTGTCCGCGCGCCTGGATCTTCACTAACCTCTTCCGTCGCGGTGGCTCCTGCTCGGGTTCGTGTGCCGACCCCGTCATGGGCTTCTGACATGTCCGCATGACGATGGGAGGGCTGAGACGTGGGGATGACCATCCCTGGGGAGCTGGATTTCGTACTCGACCTGCTCGGCTACGAGTGGCCGAACGTCAACGAGGACGCGGTCCGCGACGCCGCGCAGCTGGTGCGCGGTCTGGAGTCGAACCTCCGCGCCACCCTCGATGAGCTGGAGATCCGGGTCAACGAGCTCGGCGACGGGGCCAAGGCGCAGTCGGTGAATGCGCTGATCAGGGCATGGACCGACAACCGTACGGCCAACATGGACGGGCTGCTCGACATGCTGCCCGAGGTTGCCACGGGGATCGACATCCTCGCTGATGCGATCGTCGGGCTGAAGGTGAAGGTGATCGCCGAGCTGACGATCACCGCGGCGCAGATCGCGGCAGCGGCGGCGACCGCCGTGGTCACCGGAGGCCTCAGCGTGGTCGGCAACGCAGCGATCATCGCCGCTCGGAAGAAGGCGCTCGACATCGCCACCGACATCGCGATGGAAGAGGTGATCGGTCAGGTCGCGAGCATGGTGATCGAGCCGCTGACCGGAACGATCACCGAGCTCGCCATGTCGATCGCCGAGGCTCCGATCGTGACCGACGGCGAGGCGACCGCGGCGACCCAGCTCAGCTACGACCTGATGGAGCAGATCGCGACCGCGCTCAGCGACTGCGGCGCCGACCAGTACGACCTGTGCACGACATTCGCCGCCGACGTGTCCGCCCTTCCCCTCTTCGCCTCGTAGGAGACAGCTATGGCCAAGCAGATCGGCGATGTCGCCAAGGAGGCCTTCGAGAAGGCGGGCGAGGTCCTCACCGGGGTCGGGGACTCGCTCAAGAAGAACGCCGACGACGTCGCCGAGGACATCCGGAAGCAGGCGGAGGCTCGTCGTCAGCTGGACGGCCGGCTGGGCCCCGGCGAGTGGAGGCCCGTCAACCGGAACCACAAGTTTCTCCAGCAGAAGCTCGGCGCCGAGTTCGAACGCCAGGTGACCGGCAAGGACGACGGGCTGGAGTTCTGCCTCCGTGGATCGATGGACAACGAGGTCAAGTTCGACGGAATCCTCGACGGGAAGCTGATCGAGACCAAGCACGGTTACGGGAAGATGATCGACTCGTGGGGATATCCCAACGGAGCCAAGGAAAAGGAATGGCTCGATCAAGCCCTACGACAGGTGGACGCGGCGGGCGACACCCCGGTGGAGTGGGTCTTCTCGAACAAAGAGGCCATGGAGGCGGCGCGGACCCTCTTCGAGGACTTCGATCTTCCTATCTCGGTCAGGCACCAGGACTTCGTCAATCCCGCCAGCGATTGGGACGGCTGGAATGCGCCGAAGAGCAATGGCTGAACCTCAGGTCACGACGGTGAGCCGGGCAGAGTTCGACGGCCGATATGAAGAGGGAGCGGTGATACGGTCATGACCGTGGATGAAGAGCTGATCGCACGAGGATTCTGGGGTCCACGCCAGGAGACACCTGAGCAGGTCGCGGACGAGCTGAGCGCCTTCATCGCAGGCCTCGATGAGGTCTTCGGCGAGAAGATCTCATGGTCCTCGCCCGCGATGCCCGGAAAGTCGCTGGACGATCGGGATAACGCACTGAAAGCGATCTCCGACGCGTTCCGTGAGAACACCGACGCTCCGAATCTTGGAATCAGCCAGGCTTATCGGGGGCGCGGAGATCGAATCATGGTGGCGATCACCTTGGTCGTCGGCGGATATACCGAATCTGCCAGGGTGCGCAACAGCATCGTGGTGAAGTGGCGTGGTGCCGATGTCGCGAAATTCGCCGACCGGGTCCTTCGTCAGCTCGCCGCTGCCTGGGACCCGGATTGGGCCGCGGTGACCTCGAGATCGCTCAACGAAGCCCTCGCCGAGGTGCAGCCCGCCGGAAAGCCGGGGCCGAAGCTCGGCTACCTGAACTACCTCTCCGAGGGGAGGGCCAAGGCCCTGCCGGGGGGTATGGACAAGCACCTCGAGAGACTCGACAACGGTGGCGTCGTCATCGGGTCGGGTGAGGGGGACGGCTTCCTGCCCGTGGAGAAGATCATCGAGTTCGCCAAGGTGCTTCGGCTCAGCGCGGCCTTCTCGCCGACGCCGACCGATCGCAGCAAGCTCTGAGCGCGCTCTGAACAAGCACTGAGCCGCCGGCTCAGCGGCGGCCTCGCAGGCGTGCCAGCGCACTCATCCCGTGGTAGATCACGACCGCGGCGATGGTGCCCAGCGCGATGCCGGTGAAGGTGAGGTCGCCGAAGCTCAGGGTGAGGTTGCCGATGCCGATGACCAGGGCGACCGCGGCGGTGAACTGGTTGACCGGGTCGGCGAAGTCGACCCGGTTGTCCATCCAGATCCGGATGCCGATCAGGCCGATCAGGCCGTAGAGCGCGACGGTGATCCCGCCGAGCACACCGGCGGGGATCGTGTTCAGGAGAGCGCCGAACTTGGGCGACAGCGACAGCAGCACGGCCACCACGCCGGCGACCCAGTAGGCGGCCGTCGAGAACACCCGGGTCGCGGTCATGACGCCGATGTTCTCGCCGTACGTCGTGGTCGCCGAGCCGCCGAAACCACCGGCGATGGTGGTGGCGAGGCCGTCGGCGAACAGCGCCCGGCCGGTCTCGCGGTTGATGGAGTCGTCGCCGGCGAGGTGCGCGACGCTGCGTACGTGGCCGACGTTCTCGGCGACGAGGACGAGCACGACGGGGAGGAACATCGGCACCACGGCCCAGTCGAGGGACGGGGTGGAGAAGTCGGGGAGGCCGAACCAGGCGGCCTTCTCGAACGCCGAGGTGTCGATCTGGCCCATGATGAGCGCGGCGATGTAGCCGACGACGACGCCGACCAGGATGGAGAGCCGCGCGATCAGGCCGCGGAAGGCGACGGCGACGACCAGCACGGTCGCCAGGGTGATCGCGGCGACCAGCACCGCCCCGTTGTCGGGACTGGTCGGGTCACCACCGACGACGTTGTTGGTCGCGGCCGACGCCAGGTTGAGACCGATCAGCGCCACGATCGCACCGGTCACCACCGGCGGCATCAGCGCCTCGATCCAGCCGGTGCCGGTGACCATCACGATCACGCCGACCAGCGCCAGCAGCGCACCGGTGACCAGGATGCCGAAGAGCGCCGAGCCCATCCCGCCGCCACCCATCGCGGCACCGATCGGCGCGATGAAGGCGAACGAGGAGCCGAGGTAGCTGGGCAGCCGGTTGCGGGTGATGAGCAGGAAGAGCAGGGTGCCGAGACCGGAGAAGAACAGCGTCGTGGTCGGCGGGAAGCCGGTCAGCAACGGCACCAGGAACGTGGCGCCGAACATCGCGACCACGTGCTGGCCGCCGAAGCCGATCGTCCGGGGCCAGCTCAACCGCTCCCCGGGCTTGACGATCGCGCCCTCGCGTACGTTCTTGCCGTCATCGTGCAGATCCCAACCGAGTCGCATCTCGCACCCTCTTCAGCTCTCGTACGGCGCGATTCGCCGCTCGCCGAACGATAGGGCCGATTCACGCGAGGACGGAAGCCAGGCGCTCCGTAGGGTTGGCCACATGACGATCCGCATCGGAGTCCAGATCCAGCCCCAGCACGCCGACTACGCCCAGATCCGCGAGGCCGCCCGCCGCGCGGAGGAGATCGGCGTCGACGTGATCTTCAACTGGGACCACTTCTACCCGCTCTACGGCGAGCCCGAGGGCAAGCACTTCGAGGCCTGGACGATGCTCGGGGCCTGGGCCGAGCAGACCACCCGCGTCGAGATCGGCTGCCTGGTGACCTGCAACTCCTACCGCAACCCCGAGCTGCTCGCCGACATGGCCCGCACCGTCGACCACATCTCCGGCGGGCGGCTGCTGTTCGGGATCGGGTCGGGCTGGTTCGAGAAGGACTACACCGAGTACGGCTACGACTTCGGCACCGCCGGTTCGCGCCTCGACGCGCTCGGTGAGGCGCTCCCGCGCATCGAGAAGCGCTGGTCCGAGCTCAACCCCGCACCCCTCCGCAAGATCCCGGTCATGATCGGTGGCGGCGGGGAGAAGAAGACCCTGAAGTACGTCGCGAAGCACGCCGACATCTGGCACTCCTTCTCCGACGTCCCGACCCTCGAGCGCAAGCGCGGCATCCTCGCCGATCACTGCGAGTCCATCGGCCGCGACGTGAGCGAGATCGAGGTCTCGACCGCGGCGAACAGCGCAGAGGCCGCCAAGCCGCTCTACGACGCCGGTGCCCGGCTGTTCACCTACGGCGTCGGCGGTCCCGGCTACGACCTCAAGCCGCTCGAGGACCTCGTCGCGTGGCGGGACTCGGTCGGTGGGTGACTGTTCACCGAGGTAACTCGGTCGGTGGGTGACTGTTCACCGAGGTAACTCGGTCGGTGGGTGACTGTTCACCGAGGTAACTCGGTCGGTGGGTGACTGTTCACCGAGGTA